>JAAYYL010000051.1 GCA_012515395.1 Bacteroidales bacterium | reverse complement strand
CTCGGATAAAAAGCCATACCACAAGTTGTCCTGTTCTTCCTCAGGCATTTCGGCGGCAAAATCCATTAGCCGGACCTGCCATCCGTATTTTTTGAGCAGTTGGGCTATGGTACGCGCATCGGCCCCGTTGTTCCCGGGGCCTGCCATAACAAATACATTACCGGCCACTTTCTCTTGTTGAAGAAATGCCTGCACAAAAGCATTTGCGGCACGCTCGATGAGTTGTTGTTCCGTCTCTCCGGTGCTCTCCATAAAAAGGCGGTCTATAGTCTTGATTTCTTGTGTTTTATAAACATTCATGATCTGATTGTTTTATACAAGGTAACCGTTCATATTCTTGCCTGCCCGAAGCCCTTCCCTTATAAATGTGGACGATATGGTTATCTCCGGAGCAGGCAGTAAAACAAGCTTTTTGGCAAAACGCATGTATTTGTCACACAAAGCCCGGTGATCCACTCCCTGACGGGGATATACGTAAATAACAAACTCCTTCAGGATGGTTTTCCACTCGTGCCATTGTTCAATAACGGCCAGGTTATCGCCGCCTATTACAAGGACAAAATTCCGGCCGGGTTCAGTTCTTTGCAGGTAACGCAATGTATTGATAGTGTATAGCGGCTCAGGCAAATAAAATTCCACATCGGATACATCTGCCGGCAGATGCTTTTCTGACATTACTTGCCGGATATGCAATAAACGTTCTTTCGGAGTTTCTACCGAATACAGTTCAATATCCTTCAGGGGATTGTGCGGAGAAACCACCAGGCGTAAGCAGTCCAGATCGGTAAAAGACACCAGGTAATTGACAATAGCCAGATGTCCTATATGAAAAGGATTGAATGAACCAAAATACAAGCCGCACGAATTCATGTCAGTTTAAAAATGCGGCTACTATCTCCGTAGCCTTGTCCAGTGTGTCTTCCAGATGATCATTTACTAAAACCACATCAAAATACCTGGCATCCTCCATTTCCACAGAGGCTTTTGCCAGCCGTTCCTCTATGGCACGGGCGGAATCGGTTCCCCTTTTTGTAAGTCTTTCTCTCAGGACTTCCAGGGACGGAGGCGCAACGAAAACGGATAGCGCCTCTTTCCCGAATTTTTTCTTCAGATTTATACCCCCTTTTACATCTACGTCAAAAACCGCTACTTTGTTTCCGTTCCAGATGCGTTCCAGTTCCAGTTTCAACGTTCCGTAGTACCTGTCTTTGTATACTTCTTCCCATTCCACAAAGGCATCCTGGTCAATAAGTTTGCGGAATTCTTCTTTAGAAATAAAGTAGTATTCTTTCCCGTTTTCTTCATTTCCCCTTTTGGGCCGTGTAGTGGCGGTAATGGAAAAATCAAGTTTGGGAAACGTTTCCATCAAATGATTCACTACGGTTGTTTTTCCGGCACCCGAAGGAGCTGAAAAAATCAAGGCTTTCTTATTGCTCATAAAGGTCCTCCATCTTTTCTATGCGGGCAAAATCCACCAGGAATCCGGCCACTTCTCTTATACAGTCGTTTACAAATCTTTGTCCTTTTTCAGGAGTGGAAGCCGACGGGTCCCCCACCCCGGTATCATCCGTTGCGTAAATCCATCGCCTGGGTATCCATGCCCATTTTTCGCGCAACCCTTTAATTTTGAAACGGTGCTCTTTTCCCGGTCCTGCTTTATCCAGTGGCAACACCAGATGGGGATACAAGGCCATAAGCGAAGACGTTTCCATTTCATCGGCGTGATCTCCGGGATTGTCAAAATATTGGGCAACCGGCCTTACCCGCCACCAATTCACCATAGCTATGAGCATTTCCGGAAAAAGAAGTTCCATTTCCCGGATGGCATTCTGAAAAGCGTTGCCCCCGTGACCGTTCAATATGACCAGTTTTTTGACATTATGATGTAAAAGCACCGTGACAATGTCTTCCAGAATGCGCTGTTGTGTGGAAGGATTCATGTGCATGCAGAATGGAATATCCATTTGCCCGGAATTGACACCATAGGCCATTGCGGGTAACACCAGTGTTTTTACATGTTGTTCCCAGGCCAGGGCGGCACTGCGTTGCGCCACCTCTGTGGCCAGGTATGTATCGGTCCCGTAAGGCAGGTGGAAATTGTGAGCTTCCGTAGCTCCCCAGGGAAGCACGGCCACTTTGTATTTTGTTTCTTTTACCGTATGCCAGTTGGTTTCCTGAAGTATAAAAGGTTTCATTACAATTATGACTTTATCACTCCCAAATATACGGCAAAAGTCTTATCTTTGTAAATTGAATAAAGGAAAACATCAAATATTAAATTTTAAAATATGGTATCATACAAAGATCTGGGCCTGGTAAACTCACGTGAAATGTTTGCCAAGGCCGTCAAAGGCGGCTATGCAATCCCCGCTTTCAATTTTAACAACATGGAACAGATGCAGGCCATTATCAGTGCCTGCGTGGAAACAAAATCACCGGTTATTTTACAGGTATCAAGCGGTGCCCGCAAATATGCCAATCAGACACTTCTGCGTTATATGGCCCAGGGAGCCGTAGAATACGCAAAAGAACTGGGTCATGCCATTCCCATAGTTTTGCACCTTGACCACGGAGATTCCTTTGAATTGTGCAAAAACTGTATTGAATACGGCTTTTCGTCCGTTATGATAGACGGTTCTCACCTTTCTTACGAAGAAAATGTGGAACTGACCCGCAAGGTAGTAGAATATGCACACCAACACGATGTTACCGTGGAAGGAGAATTGGGTGTACTGGCCGGCGTTGAAGACGACGTAAAAGCCGAACACCACACTTATACACAACCTGAAGAAGTGGAAGACTTTGTGAAACGCACCGGGGTTGATTCCCTGGCTATTTCTATCGGGACCTCGCACGGTGCATACAAATTCAAACCCGGACAGAAACCCGAGATTCGTCTGGACATCCTGGCCGAGATTGAAAAACGCATCCCCGGATTCCCCATCGTGTTGCACGGATCATCCAGCGTTCCGCAGGATATTGTTGCCGAGATTAACCATTACGGAGGCAAACTGAAAGATTCCATAGGAATTCCGGAAGACCAGCTCCGGATGGCGGCCCGTTCAGCCGTCTGCAAAATCAACATTGATTCCGACGGCCGACTGGCCATGACAGCAGCAATTCGCAAAGTACTGGCTGAAAAACCGGAAGAATTTGATCCTCGCAAGTATCTGGGACCGGCACGTGACAAACTCAAAGAGTTGTACAAACACAAAGTAGTGAACGTACTTGGCTCTGACGACAAAGCCTGACAGACTTTTTTGAATATTAACGGTTGAAGACATCCATTACCGGTAAAGCATTGCCGGTTTGGATGTCGAATACTCCTCTGTGAAGTGTAAGAATGTTGCCCGCCGGAATGTAAGTCTCTTCCGGGTACCAGTACATGAAACCGTTTACATTGGGAAACTCTTTGAGCGTATCAATGAAATCTTCCATGAATTTCTTCTGTCCCTGGGGCGATGCTGCATATTCAGGGGTATAACCCGCATTATCAGGAATGCCCCACGGATTATTCGGAAAAGCCACTTCAACCAGGTTTACTTTTTTGTCCGGGAAATTCATTTGCAGGCCCTCCAGACAGGAACGGAGGTTTGAAAGAGGACCGTGCCAAAACGGGTAATAGCTCAATCCAATGATGTCATAATCCACGTTATGGATATCCAGCTGGTTGTGAAATTTTAAAGCAGTTTGCCTGTCTCCTCCCCTATCTGTATGGATCATCACCCATGCATTCGGACATGTTTCACGACAAGCTCTGGATGCCTGTGAAAGTATACGGCAAAAATACGACCACCTTCCCGGCGTATTCCATTGCCCGGACCACACATCGGCCCGTGCGGAGTCCCAGAGCATACCGTTTGTTATTTCATTGCCTATCTGGATCATATCCGGCGCAGCTTCCGCTTTCACAAGGGCAAGCAACGTTTCTTTTGTATAAGAATAAACTTTTTGTGCCAGTTGATCCGCGTTCAGATCTGTCCAGGCTGCAGGTTTATATTGCTTCCCCGGATCTGCCCATGTATCCGAATAGTGATAATCCAACAATATTTTAAATCCTTCGTTCCGGGCTTTCAGACTCAGATTTTTTACATAATCCAGATCCTGGCAGGCAGTGGATTGAAGATCGGGATCCACAAACAGGCGTATTCTGATATAATTGAATCCTTTTTCACGGAAAAAGGGCAATACATACACGTTATTCCCCTGAAAATCCCGGTAAAGGGCACCGGCATTTTGCAATTTTGTCACAAGAGAAAGATCAGCTCCGATTATCCAATCCGGCTGGTCCACGGGATCTGTTCCGGGACCGGAGGGTTCTTTCTTCTCACATCCGGGAAAAAGCAAAAATATCCCTGCCAATAAACAGATGATCGTTTTTCTTTTCATGATTATCCAAATAAGACGGATATATTGGAAACAAAAAGTTTTACCGAAATCGCCAGCAATATGATTCCGAAAAATTTCCGCAATATATATATACCTCCCTTGCCCAAGAGTTTTTCGGCCCAATCAACATGACGCAATACCACAAAAACTATGATCATGTTGAGCAAGATGGCAATAGAAACATTTATAAGGCTGTATTCGGCCCTGAGAGAAAGCACCGTAGTCAGTGTTCCCGTTCCGGCTATCAGGGGAAACACAAGCGGGACAATGGTGGCTGCATCAGGAGGTCCGTCGTTTTTGAAAATTTCAATACCAAAGATCATTTCCACAGCCAATACAAAAATGACAAGGGAACCGGCAATTGCAAACGAAGAAATATCCACACTGAACAGGCCCAAAATTGCCTCCCCCACAAATAAGAACAAGAAAATCAGTGCGGTAGAAATGATTGCTGCCATAAAAGGTTTGAATTTCCTGCCTTTGGCTTTCATGTCCAGGATAATGGGAATGGATCCCGTAATATCTATCACGGCAAACAAGACCATGAAGGCACTTACAATTTCCCTGAATTTTATCATGGTGCAAAGATATAAAACACTACATTTGTATCACTTGTTTTTCCAAAATAGTTTACAATGAAATACAGAACCTTATCATTAACCTTACTCATAGCAGTAAGTGTTTTTTCTATTTGCCCTCAGGCAAACGCTCAGGATGCCGTTGTTAAAAAAATCATTGAAGAGGGTACGCTAAACAACAAGACGCAGGATCACCTGGATGTCTTGTCAAACCGCATTGGCGGTCGTCTGGTAGGATCGGACGCTTACAATGCCGCAGTACGCTGGACAGCCTCTCAATTTGAATCCTGGGGACTGGAAGTTTCCGTTGAAGAAGCCGGTGAAACCCGCGTAGGGTTTAACCGCGGCCCATGGTTTGGAACATTGTACGGGGACGTATTCCCCGGCGGGGACGGCATTCATTTGCATTTTGCCACACCGTCTTACACTGCGGGCACCAAGGGACTGCAACGCGGACATGTACTCATTGAGCCAAAAACCCGGGCCGAGTTTGACAGCATGAAGGGAGCCCTGAAAGGCGCATGGGTCCTGATCACCGGAAGCAATACGGGATGGCCGGTGGAACGCACGGAAAAAGCTGACCACAGAAGGGATTCCCTGATCCGTCTGAATGAAGAGATAGCCCGTCATAACAACCAGGTTATACGTCGATACCGTATGCAAACGGGAGACCGCCGTATGAATGTGGATGAAATGCAGGAAGCGTTGAAAGACAGCCTGAAAAAAACGGCCGACGAACCTGCTCTTTTTTACAGGCAAATGGTAGATGCAGGTATTCTGGGTCTTATTCAGGCATCTCCGGTTCCCATAACAGCTCTTTGGGACAAAGAAACCGTATTTGGAGAAAATTCTTCTTTTGAGAACCTGCCTACCGTTCCCGATATTAAACTTGATGAACACCAGTACCAATACATTTACCAACTGGTAAAAGAAAGACGTCCCATAGAACTGGAATTTGATATCCGGAACCATTTTCGCCCGGGCCCGGTGAAATTCCACAACGTAGTAGCCAAAATGACAGGAACACGTTATCCCGATGAATACATTATGGTCAGCGGTCACCTGGATTCCTACGACGTAGCTACAGGAGGCGTGGATTGCGGAGTAGGTGTTACACCTGCCATGGAATCTGCCCGGTTGTTATCTGTGGCAGGAGCAAAGCCCAAACGTTCCATACTATTTGTATTGTTTGCCGGAGAAGAATTCGGTCTGTTGGGAGCTACTGCATGGGTAGAACAACATAAAGACAAACTGGATAAAATCTCCAACCTGTTCAACAGGGACGGAGCCCCTCTTGCAGCAAGCGGTGTAGCCGTTCCCAAAGCCATGTACGATGACTTTGTGAAGGCTTCGAAGCATGTGTCTTCCATCAATCCCGATTTCCCTTTTACAGTAGACACCATACCATGTCGCCCGAAACCCACACGAACAGGAGGAACCGATGCTTCTGTCTTTGCCATACACGGAGTACCCACAATATCTTTCAGGGACAGGGATGTGAAAGGATATAATTTCAATTACAGGGAGATATGGCATACCGAAAGAGATCTTTATACAAAAAGCATAGACGAATACCAGGAACATACTTCTGTTGTACAAGCAGTGATCATTTACAACCTGGCCAACCTGGATCACCTGCTTTCGCGTGAAGGCATGTACTACCTGCCTGAAGAGAAGTAATTCGTGCAACGTTTTGTGCAGGAATTGTATCTTTAAATTGATGAAATACGGGTTTTACAAATATCTGTTATTTATTGTTGTCATGCCCGGATCCTTCACCGGATGTGAAAGATTGCCCGAGCAAAGCAATCAACGCCGTGACATTATCCTGACAAAGACTGAACAGGCTTTATCGGCAGAAGCCAACCGGTTTGCTTTTGATCTGTTCCAACAGGTAAATTCAGAAGATAAGAATTATTTCATATCCCCGCTTAGCGCATCCCTGGCTTTATCCATGACAGCCAACGGCACAGCAGGAGAAACGGCTGCTCAAATGAAAGACGTTCTTGGATTCGAAGCATTTTCCTACGAACAAATGAACGGGTTCTTTAAAAAGATTTCCCGGGAATTGACAGAAGCCGATCAGCTTACTGAATTGGGAATCGCAAACTCTGTATGGATTCGGGAAGGTTTTCCTGTTTATGAAAAATTCAAAGAAATTGTCCGGTTATGGTACCGGGCACAAATAGAAGAATTGGACTTTTCTTCTCCTTCCGCTATTGAAACCATCAATAACTGGTGTGCTTCACAAACGAACGGGAAAATTGAGGAGATCATTGACGAGATCCCGCCTGCAATGGTTATGTACCTGATCAATGCCCTGTATTTTAAAGGGACGTGGACATATTCTTTTGATAAATCGACGACTTACAGCGACCGTTTTTACGGAGATGACGGGTCTTCGCCCTTAACCGAATATATGCTCCAGACTGAGACCTTTCCATATCTGGAACACGATCTTTGCCAAATAGCCGAACTTCCTTACGGAAATGAAGCTTTTTCAATGGTATTGATGCTCCCCAAACCGGGTGTTCATGTTGATCGGGTGATTAAAGAACTTATGAATACGCAACAATGGAATGGTATTGTCAGCGGTCTGGAAGATTTTGAACGCAAACTTACCGTATCCATGCCAAAGTTCAGGTTTGAATACGAAAAAGACCTGATCCCTACCCTGCAGGCAATGGGCATGACCATTCCCTTTATGGAAGGCATGGCCGATTTCAGCAACATGTCTTCCTCCGGAGGTCTTTATATTGGTCTTGTAAAACAAAAAACATACGTAGAGGTTAACGAAGAAGGAACGGAAGCGGCTGCAGTAACAGTTGTGGGTGTGGAAAAAAGCTCTGTTGAACCCGATGATCCCCTTCCTTTTTACGTGAATCGTTCTTTCGTTTATGTAATCAAAGAAAAGAGTACCGGAATCATCCTGTTTACGGGAAAAATGTCCGATCTTAACCGGGACGCATCCTGATGAAAGGAAAAGGTTTCTGGTACCCTTTGGACAATGCCGCAAAAATTTTCCCGGCTGTTAGCAATAAGGAGGTAACCTATGTTTTTCGTATTTCCGTTGTCCTTAAGCATAAAATACATATAAAAAGCCTCTTTTCCGCTGTTCTGACCATAGAAAAACGATTTCCGTATTATCGGGTTATTCTGAAAAAAGGTTTTTTTTGGTATTATCTGGAATCAAGCCGGTTAGCAACTCCTGTGGAATTTGATCATGACGTACCGTGTAGAAAATTCACAAAAGACGGTCTTTTAATGCGCGTTTTAGCCGCCGATAATCGTATAAGCGTAGAGTTTTCTCATTTGCTCACAGACGGAGGAGGGGCCATGGAATATTTCAAGACTTTGCTGGCACAATATTTTATAAACCGGGGGATTGAAGTCCCTTCTGATTTCAAATACATGGATCCTTCGGGGAAACCGGATCCGGCAGAATTTGAAGATGATTATAACCGATTCTTCAAAGCAGATGTTCCCGTAAATGCCAGGAGGCCAAAAGCCTATCACCTGCCGCTCCCTTTAAATCAGAAACCCCGATTTGGGGTTCTGTCGGCAAAAATTCCGATAGCTGCATTGAAAGACAAAGCCAGGGAAAAAGGAGTTAACCTTACCGTATACCTGACTGCTGTATATCTGCATGCGATACAACAGATATGGGAAAACCCGGAATTGAACCGCAGAAAGAAAAAAACAGGAAAACTCAGCATCCAGATACCGGTAAATCTGCGAAACAGTTATCCCAGCATAACCATGCGTAATTTTTCCTTATTTGTAATGCCGGAAATCGACCCGGGTCTGGGGCATTATACGTTCGATGAGATCGTAAAAACCGTTTTTCACCAGATGCAGCTGGAAACAGACACAAGACTGATCAATAAGATCATTTCACGCAACGTAGGCAGTGAAAGAAAAATCATAGTACGTGCCATTCCGTTGTTTATAAAAGATCCGGTTTTAAGAATCAACCACCGCACCATGGGCAGTAGTCAGTACAGCGGTGTTTTGTCCAATCTGGGCAGGATACATTTTCCTTCACAAATGCTTGAACATATTGATTCCCTGATGGTTATTTCCCCTCCTCCCAACAAGATGATACGTGTAAGCTGCGGAATGATAGGCTTTAACGAGCAGATTAGCATTACTTTTGGAAATATTACGCGCAGCCGGGAACTGGAGAAGAATTTCTTTCGTTTCCTGACAGGGGAAAAGATTCCCGTAACCATAACGTATAACAGAAATTGCCATGATGAATGTGTGTAAAAAATGTGGCGTAGAACTGGACGTCAACATGAATTATTGTCCGCTTTGCGGACACAAAACCAATATCTTAGGCGAAGAATCCGGTAACAACAAAGATGAAACCTATGATTTCCAAGAACTTTCCAATGTACAGAAAAGGAAAGTATTCTGGGATCTTTCACTCATTGTGTTGCTGGTTGGTATTTTTACTTCTACAATCATTGATTTGATCATCAACAAAAACATTACCTGGTCCAAATACACCATAACAGTAGGACTGTCACTGGTAATACATATTTCACTGGTAGTCTTCCTCCATACACGGATTGTTTCCCTGTTGATCCTGGGATTCATAACCAATTCCGTCCTTATTATCCTGCTTGATCTGATGAATAAAAGCATAGACTGGGCGTTTACCATAGGGATCCCTTTACTCCTTACCGTTTACCTGGTCACACTGCTGTTGAGTCTTATCATCAAGAAATCAAAACAAAAAGGCGTGAATATCATAGCGTATATCCTGCTGGGCTTATCAGTGGCAGGAATATGCACGGAGGGGATACTTTCCCTGCACACCAATAACACGGTCGCATTGCATTGGAGCCTGATCATGTTGGTGTGCATGGGAGCCATATCTGCCATTCTCCTGTTCATTCATTTTCGATTAAAAAAGGCAACCGATCTTAGAAAATTTTTCCACATATGAAAGAATTATCCTACCTGCAGCAACAACAACGTGAATTTTTCCTATCCGGCAAAACCCGCGAGCTTTCTTTCAGGCAAGAAGCCCTTAAAAAATTATCTGAATGCGTCATCCGTCGCAAGACAGAGATTCTGGATGCATTGCATACAGATCTGAACAAATCTGCCACAGAAGGGGAAATGACCGAGATCAGTGTCCTTCAGGAAGAGATTCGTTACGTATCTAAACATATGCGCAAATGGAGCAAACCCCTCAACGTTAAGACTCCTTTGGTCCTTTTTCCGGCAAGGAGTTACCGGATTGCCGAGCCTTACGGGGTGGTCCTGATCATGTCCCCCTGGAACTATCCCCTTCTGCTGTCACTGGAACCCCTGGTGGGAGCAATTGCTGCAGGGAACTGTGCGGTAATCAAGCCCTCGGCGTATTCTCCCGCCACCTCGTCCATTATTGCCCGGATCATAGCAGAATGCTTTCCGCCGGAATACTGTACGGTCGTGGAAGGAGGACGAGAGGAAAACTCGGGTTTGCTGGCACTTCCGTTCGATTACATTTTCTTTACCGGAAGTACCACCGTGGGTAAAAAAGTGATGGAAGCCGCCTCGGCAAATTTAATCCCGGTGAGCCTGGAATTGGGCGGAAAAAGTCCGGTGATCATCCACAAGAGCGCCGATGTGGATCTGGCCGCCAAACGGATCGTCTTCGGAAAATTCATCAATGCCGGGCAAACGTGCGTGGCTCCCGATTACATCCTGGTGCCTGAAAGTTTGCGGGATCGGTTGCAGGAACGTCTGTGCCACTGGATCAACACCTTTTATCCGGCGGATGAACAGGGTGTTATAAAAAATTACCCGCGTATGGTCAACGAAAAGCATTTTGACCGTGTGCTGGGATTGCTTAATAACGAGAAAATTCTTTTTGGAGGAGAGAGCATCAGGCAGACGCTGACCATCAATCCTACCGTTCTTACCGATGTATTCCCGGACAGCGAGGTGATGCAGGAAGAGATTTTTGGACCGGTACTTCCCATTCTGACATATATCACCCTGAACGAAGCCATAGAATTTGTACGCAGCAGGCCCAAGCCTTTGGCTTTATATTTATTTACAAAAGATAAAAAGGCCCGCGAAAAAGTCCTGCGGGAACTTTCTTACGGGGGAGGTTGCGTGAATGACACATTGGTGCATGTGGCTTCTTCATACCTTCCATTCGGGGGTGTAGGATACAGTGGAATGGGATCCTACCACGGAAAAGCAAGTTTTGATACGTTTACCCATTACAAAAGTATCTTAGACAAGGGAGCACACCTGGACCCGTCTTTGAGGTACCGGCCCTACACTCCGGGAAAAATCAGATGGCTGAAAAAGCTGTTTTTTTAATTTTTGTTATCTTTGTAGGTCGCTGTACAAAGTGAGCGGAGTTTTTCCATATGCGTACTCCGGATAGATACTCACACATCAGTTATTCATAATACGAATTAAATGACTCTGACCATGAAGAAACAGAACGATATTCTTGTCTTAACTAAAAAGCAACTTTTAAGATTGTTTCAGGCTCATTTTCCGCATCTTGTAGCTTTGGCACGGGATAGTGCGAACGTTGAGTCTTTTCGTTCAGACCTGAAACAATACATTGCACAACACCCCAATCAAAACAGTAAAGCAGCTGATACTCTCAAGGCTTTGATCTCTTACGACGGCAAAACCGTATACGAACTATCCAACGAACGTAATTTTGACATAAAGACCATTACGCTGTTCAGAGAATGGTTGCGGGATGAAGTCAACAATACCATCAATACTGATTTTGTACTTGAATTGTACAATCAGTTTGAATTGCTCGAAAATCCGAAAATCCAGAAACCTGCGGAAAAGAAGACCATCAACTGGATGAAAAAATGGAAATCGGGATTGAGCCCCGGAATTGTACATGCCAGGGAAGAAAACAAAGAGCGTATCATTAAGTTGCTAATGGCAAAAATCGAAAACCGCCAAACCAAAAACAGCAAATATGTTTTTCCCCCTGACAGTACGTACATGGCAAAATACAACCTGGTGGAAAAATGGTGGAACGACCATCGTTTTCATCTGGCTATGGCTGCACGTACACCGGCAGAAGTTAACATGATGCTGAATAATTCCCTGTCGCCGGAAACCATGTCTCTTTTAAAAGAAGCCCGGAAAAAAGGAATACCCACTTTTGCCACACCGTATTACCTGTCTTTGCTTAATGTGTCCGATAAAGGGTACAACGATCTTGCAATACGCAGTTATGTATTGTACTCAAAGGAACTGGTAAACACTTTCGGCAACATTGTTGCATGGGAGCGTGAAGATAAAGTAGAACCGGGCGTACCTAATGCCGCCGGCTGGTTATTGCCCAACAGTCACAACATTCACCGCAGATACCCCGATGTAGCCATTCTCATTCCCGATTCCGTGGGAAGAGCCTGTGGCGGCCTTTGTGCTTCCTGTCAGAGAATGTACGATTTCCAGAACCAACATTTAAATTTTGACCTGGATGATTTGAAACCGCACGAAACATGGGATAAAAAGCTTCGTTCGCTTATGAAGTATTTTGAAGATGACACCCAGTTGCGGGACATTTTGATCACCGGCGGAGATGCACTTATGAGCCAGAACAAGACCTTACGCAACCTCCTGGATGCTGTGTACAGAATGGCTCTGAAAAAAATAAAAGCCAATAAAGAACGTCCTGACGGTGAAAAGTATGCGGAAATGCAACGTATCCGACTGGGATCAAGACTCCCGGTTTATCTGCCTATGCGTATAGATGATGAACTGCTGGATATCCTGAGAGAATTTAAAGAGAAAGCCTCCAAAATCGGATTTAAACAATTCATCATTCAAACACATTTTGAAAGTCCGCTGGAAATAACCCTGGAAGCCAAACGCGCCATAAAGAAAATCCTTTCTACCGGTTGGTCTATCACCAATCAGCTGGTTTTTACCGTTGCGGCTTCCCGCAGGGGACATACGGCACAGTTGCGAAGAAAACTCAATAAGCTGGGTGTGATTTCGTATTATACATTTACCGTGAAAGGGTTCAATGAAAACTATGCGGTTTTTGCACCCAATTGCCGTTCCATACAGGAACAGGAAGAAGAAAAAGCAATCGGATTGCTTTCCAAAAAACAGGAAATTGCTCTTTGTGAACTCTTTGAAAAAGGGAATAATATTTACAAAGATGTAAAGATCTTTATGAAAGAACACGATCTGCCTTTCCTGGCTACTGACAGAAATGTACTGAATCTGCCGGGTATAGGGAAAAGCATGACTTATGAGATGATCGGACTTACACCTCAGGGAAAACGTGTTCTGCGTTTTGAACATGACAAGAACCGCAAACACAGTCCCGTCATGGAAAAAATGAAGCATGTTTACATTGTGGAAAACAAATCCGTTGCCGCTTATATGAAGCAGCTCAAGGATATTGGAGAGAACCCCAATGATTATGCCAGCATATGGTCCTATACAACAGGAAAGACGGAACCTCGTTTTGCTATGTATGAGTACCCCGAATATGATTTTGATGTTACGGCTGAACTCACCAATTTCAAGATGTAGGCGATAGCTTTTTGACCAGGTATCTCACACCAAAACCTACTCCCAGTAATACAATTCCTGAAACAATTACATTCAGGGGAAGTGATACAGACATTGCCAGACATCCGGCCAAACCCAGGACAGGAATAACCTTGCCGTAAAGTTGTTGTTCCCGGGGCTGTTTGATAGCCGACAGGTTTGTTATGGAATAATACAGCAGTATGGTAAATGTTGCCGCCCTGACCACAAATTCAAAATTTCCCAATAATGTGATCAGCAAAATAACGACTGCAGTAAACAAGATGCCTGTATGGGGTACAGATGTTTTCCTGTGGATCCTTTCAAAGAAGGCAGGCAGGTCCCTGCGGCGTCCCATAGCCAGAAGCATCCGGCTGATCCCCAGAATCTGACTGAGCAATACTCCAAGCATGGCTGTTGATGCTCCAAGGGTTATCACAAGGTTTATCCCCGGAAACTTCATGGAATCCGAAGCCAGCTGTAACG
This sequence comes from Bacteroidales bacterium, assembly GCA_012515395.1. Classification (GTDB taxonomy): domain Bacteria; phylum Bacteroidota; class Bacteroidia; order Bacteroidales; family UBA932; genus DMER64. The sequence continues at coordinate 11,786 of JAAYYL010000051.1, read as the reverse complement.
GGGAACGGCTGTGTGCCATGGCCTGTGATCCAACGGTCCCAACGGCAATGAAAGAAACCCCTGCGTAAAGAACAATAGCCGTCAGTATGGTGATGATCACGGCACGAGGTATGGTTTTCCGTGGCTCAACAACCTCCTCGGCAAGTGTTGCAATCCGGGCATACCCGGTAAAGGCAAAAAAGAGTATGGCTGCCGATTGGGCAATTCCTTTCATCCCGAAAGGGGCAAAAGGCACGAAATTTTGGGGTTTCAGGGTTCCAATCCCGCTAATGATGAAATAAACCAGGGTGAGCAGCGTGATCAGCACTATACCTGTATTGATGGTTCCGGCTTTTTGTATTCCGGCCAAATTGGCCAAAGTCAGAAGTATTATGGACGCTACCGAATAAACCAGCGGCGGAAGATGGGGAACCAATTGGTGAAAGTAACTGCCAAAACCTATGGCCACAATGCCGGCAGCCGAGAGTTTGCTTAACAGGAACATCCACCCGGCGGAAAAGCCCAGAACGGGATTCAGCAAGCGGTAACCGTATTCATACGTTCCTCCGGATTGCGGGTATACAGCTGCCAGTTGTGCAGAACTTATGGCGTTGAAAGAAGCCACAATACCTGCTATGAGAAGACCTATGAGAAAAGCAGGTCCCGCAACGCCGGCAGCAACACCTGTTACTACAAAAATGCCGGCTCCAATGATGGCGCCCAAACCTACGGCAACAGCGTCCTTAAGGTGCAGTACTTTTTTCAGTTTCGCCTCCATGGTTTAGAAATTTTGCAGCTTAAAGATAATTTATTTCTACTTTTTTTAAAAAAATTGTTCGTATTTTTGCGAATAATAAATTAAACGGATTATGCTCGAACAAAATGCCATCACCGAAGAACAAAAACAAATTGCCCGTCTGGCCAAAGCTTTGGGCCATCCGATACGTATAGCCATTTTGGAAATGCTATCCAATCAGGCATGTTGCTATCATGGAGACATGTCCCAGGTGCTTCCCATAGCTAAAAGTACCTTGTCACAGCATTTGCATGAATTAAAGGAAGCGGGATTTATTCAAGGTACAATTACGCCGCCTTCTGTCAAATATTGCATCAATGCAGAAAATATGGCACAGGCAGATAAATTATTTCACAAATTATTATCCGGAAAAATATCTCTACAATGCAAAACAAACGAATAAAAGATCTGGTTAAGAACAAATACGGGCAAGTGGCAAACGGTGCTTCATTGTCTTCTTGCTGCGGTTCAGGTTGCTGTGGATCAGATAGCGCATGTTTTACCATGAATGATGATTATTCATTCTTACGAGGTTATGAAAAAGAGGCTGATCTGGCTCTGGGATGCGGAATCCCGACTCAATTTGCCGGAATACGTCAGGGAGATACCGTAATAGATCTGGGGTCAGGTGCCGGCAATGATTGTTTCGTTGCCCGGGCAGAAACCGGAGAATCGGGACGTGTGATAGGTATTGACATGACGCCGGAAATGATTGATAAAGCAAAGAATAACGCTTCACGATTGGGGTTTTCTAATATTGAATTTATTCTTGGCGATATTGAAAACATGCCTGTCAGTGATGGTTCTGCCCATGTAGTGATAAGCAATTGCGTTCTGAATTTGCTGCCATCCAAAGAAAAAATCTTTCACGAAATATACCGGGTTTTAAAGCCGGGTGGACATTTCTGTATTTCTGACGTAGTAACTACAGGAGAATTCCCGGAAAGCATTAAGGAAAATGTTGAATTGTATACCGGCTGTATAGCGGGGGCTATTGAAAAAGAGAAATACCTGGAACATATTTACGGTGCGGGTTTTCTTGATGTTACCGTGCTTAAAGAGAATGAAATTGTTTTACCGGCGGATGTTTCTGAGCAATATGGGGACAGGTTTTCAATTTTGTCAGTGACTGTTGCGGGGAGGAAACCCGAATAAAAGGGGGGGATTACCTTCGCACTCCTTGCTTCGCACTGCGTGCTTGGTGATGGCCCCCCAGGGATTACCTTCGCACTCCTTGCTTCGCACTGCGTGCTCGGTGATGGCCCCCAAGGGATTACCTTCGCACTCCTTGCTTCGCACTGCGTGCTCGGTGTTCCCTTGGGGGGGGCTTCACCCAAAAACAACAAAAGCAGGCTGACGCAGCTTTTTATGGCAGCAGGCCGGAATAAACAAGCTCGCTTGTTTATTGGGCCTGTGCCATAAAAAAGACACGGACAATTGTCCGTGTCTTTTGTTGTTTTTGGGTGGCGGAGAGAGAGGGATTCGAACCCCCGGACCCTCGCAGGTCAACGGTTTTCAAGACCGCCGCAATCGACCACTCTGCCATCTCTCCATTTCCTGAGGGGTTGCAAAAGTAAGGAAAAAATCAATAATTGCGCGACTTAGAGTATACTTTTTTCTTTTTTGAGCCATTCTATGGTGTCGGCCAGAGTTTCCGGGAAGGGTCTGGTGACATAGCCAAGCTTAAGCCGGGCTTTGTCAGAAGAAAAGTATGCATTGGTATTTAAGGTGTACAGGGAATAGGATGAAAACATGGGAAGACGCTTTTTAATTTTGTAGTAGAGAGAGCATAGAGGAAGTGATGCTTTGGCCAACCACATGGGTGCCATAAGACGGGGTAATTTCTTGCCTGTAATTTCCTGGAAAGTGGAGAAAATTTCTTTTACGGTAATATAGCGGTTGGCTAAAATGTAGCATTCTCCCTTTTCTCCTCTGTGACAAGATGATATGGTTCCTGAAGCCACATCCCTTACATCAACAAAATCATAACCTCCTTCAACACCCATTGGTAACAGACCTTTCCAACAATCTATTACCAGTTGTGTGGCATAATTGCATGCATGTGAATGGGGACCGCAAATACCTGACGGATGAACTACGGTTACGTTCAAGCCCTTTGCAGCAGCTTCCAGTACAGCCTGTGTTGCCTCGGCTTTGGTCTTGCTGTACATACCGTACACAAGGCTTTTGTCAAAATAAGCCACCTCGCTGATAACCTGACCTTTGGGCAATTCCGGAATGGCATGTACCGAACTCACATAAACCATTTTCTTTACTTCATGTTTCATGGCCGCTTCCAGAATGTTTTTTGTGCCCTGTACGTTTACATCGTAAACAATCTGCCTGTATTTTAAGGAGGTAGTCACAATCCCTGCCGAGTGGATAAGGTAAGTATCAACACCGGGGGGAACGGTAAAAAAAATATCCAACGATCGCTTGTCCAGGACGTCTCCCCTGACAATTTGAACTTCCTGGGGCAAACGGGAACCCAGAGCATCCTGTGGCAAGACAAGAGCACGTACCTTATGGCCGTCATTGACAAGCTGCATCACTATGGTATAACCCAGGTGACCTGCTGCTCCTGTTACAAGGTAGATGGGGTCTGAGTTCATGTTTTGACTATTTTTTACATGGCAAAGATCTCAAATTTTTAAACATTAATATATAATAATTCATCATTATTAGTTGTCAATTTGTCTTATTTTTGGTATATTTGAACAAATTCATGCAAATATGTTAAAGACTTTAGAACATTTTACGGTTAAAGAACTTATTGAGCTTACTAAAAGGTTTAATGGTTTTCTTTTTGATGAAGAACTTTTCATAACCCGTGAACTGGAAATTCAAAAAGGATATTTCCAGTATCCTTCCCGATTGGATGTATACTTTTTGATCTTATGCATAAAGGGTTCTTTTAACGTATCTGTTAACTTACGGGACTTTACCGTAGAAAAAGGTATGGCTATGGTATACACTCCGGAATGTATCTTGCAGATCAATGAAAGCAACGGGGCCGTGATCAGGACTGTTGCCATTACAGAGTCTTTTTTGCAAAATATTCATATAGATCCGAAAATGATCTTTTCTCCTTTGGTCAATGTACAGGAAACTCCTTGCTGGAAATTGACAAACAATGAAATAAAAATCATTGACAATTACATGCAGCTGATCCGTTCCATATACATACTGCCTGAAGAGACATACAAAAGCGAAATGATACGCGGAATAATCTCTTCAGTAGTATTTCTATTTGTCCATATATGGAAACGGGAATCAAACGCCGCCAAAAGAATTCAGGAACCCAGAGACAGGACTGCCCGACATTTTGCCCATTTCATGGAAATCTTGCAAAAACATCACAATAAAGAGCATCACGTGGCCTTTTACGCAGATCTGATGTGTATGACTCCAAAATACCTGTCATCCCTGATCAAGGATCACAGCGGCAGATCTGCTGCCGAGTGGATTGATCAATACCTGGTTCTGGAAGCTAAAAGCCTGTTGAAATATTCAGGCAAGAGTGTAAAAGAAATTGCTGACGAATTGAATTTTTCAGATTCCTCTTTCTTTTGTAAATATTTTAAAAAAAACACGGGGATCACTCCTACAGAGTACAAAAAAATGTGAGTCTCCTGCTTATAAGTCTGCTTACATCACCCGGTCCATAACATGCAATACATTATTCCACTCACTTGTCAGTGCAGATAACTTTTCTTCCATGGAATCCACAATTCCATCTTTGGCCATCAATTCCATATTTGCTGCGATTCCCGCCATTGTTTTATACCTTGCCGTTAACGCTGCTCCTTTAATGTAATGTGACAAAACGGCTATTTGTTTCTGATCTTCTTCTTTAACGGCTTTTTCAATGGACTGAAGCTTTTCTTTCATATCTGCCCTGGAAACGGCAATCATTTTTTCTACAATCTCCTTATCACCTCCCAAGGCTTCCAAAAACTCGGCATAATTAAAATGCACATCCGGGTCCTGAAAATTCTTAACATACTTTTTCATAAATTTTTCCAGTTTATCACGCTCAAGTGGCTTGGCAAGGAAGGCGTCCATCCCGCTATCAAGCGCCTTTTGTTGTTCTTCTTTTAAGGCTCCTGCAGTAAGGGCAATAATGGGAATATGACCCTTGCCGGAGTTGACGGCTTCCCATTCCCTGATTTTACGGGTTGCTTCCAATCCGTCCATCCGTGGCATCTGTACATCCATGAATATCAAATGGATGTTTTCATTTTTCACATATTCCAGGACCTGAATACCGTCTGTTGCTTCGCGAATGTCAGCTGCAGGCAATATGTTGTTGATATAAGACCTAATCAACATCATGTTCATTGGAATATCCTCGGCAATAAGTATGGTTGTATTCTCACCCGTGGCAACGTTTTCAGGTAATAGTTTTTCTTTCTTCCTGGGAGCGGTTTTGGGAATCGTTTTTTTACCGAATATTGTCATGATCATATCATGTAACACATCGGCAATTACCGGTTTTATCATCTGAAAACGGACTCCCAGTTCTTTGCATTTTTCTCTTAAATATTGGTTGTCAGAGGAACTGTGCAACAATATCAACGGCATATCTTCAGGTTTAACACCCAATCGTTCCCGTATCATACCCACTACAGCAAGTCCGTCTACGTATGGCATGTGATAATCAATGATCATAAGATCAAAAGATTGCTCATCCAATAATTGCAAAGCAGACAAGCCGTTATCGCTCTCGGTGCATTCAACGCCCCAATACCTGAAATTTTCCTGCAACAACCTTCTGTTAGTGGCGTTGTCATCCACAATAAGTACTTTTTTAAGAGGCAAAGGTTCTGTACGCTCTTTATCTATGTCCGCTACACAACGGCAGGTCGTTTCCAAAGAGAATGAGAAAGTACTGCCTTTTCCCGGTTTACTTTCTACCGTAATACCTGATCCCATTTTTTGGGCCAGTAAATTTGAAATGGTAAGTCCCAGACCGGTTCCTCCGAATCTTCGTGTGGTAGAACTGTCTGCTTGTGTAAAAGCCTTGAATAATTTATGTTGATTTGCTTTGCTGATCCCAATTCCGGTATCTTTTACATGAAAATCATAAACTACGCGTTCGTTTTTCGCCAGCTTGTATTCCACCTGGAGTTCTACTTCTCCTTCTTCAGTGAACTTGATGGCATTACTTAACAGATTTGTCAGGATCTGTTTTAATCTTAACGGATCTAACACCGCCATACGTGGAATACCCGGAGGGATGTTCAGCAACAATTCCAATTTTTTGTCAGAAGCATGATATTTAATAATGTCTATCGTTTCATTTAACAACCTGACAATATCGGTTTCCATGGATTCCAGATCCAGTTTTCCTGCTTCAATTTTGGAAAAATCAAGAATGTCATTAATGATGTCCAAAAGGGCCTTCCCGGATGTATTCGCATTTTGTGCGTATTCCTTTTGGGCTTCATTCAAACGTGTTTTTAACAACAAATCCGTAAACCCAATGACTCCGTTCAACGGAGTGCGTATTTCGTGGCTCATATTGGCCAAAAATTCGGATTTTGTTTTGTTGGCCTTTTCTGCCCGTTCTTTCGCCTGACGGAGCATTTTCCGGTTATGTATCTGTGTTTGGACATTGACAAAAGTTCGGCAAACACACTCAAAATCTGCTTTTCCCTTTCCGAATAACCATGGAAATTTCTCACGAAATCAAACCCCACAAAGCCTATAAGTTCCTTTCCGCTCCACATAGGTATGATCAAAGTACTTTTTATCTGCTGTTTTTCAAGGATGCTTTTCAACTTTCCTTCAGGCAAGACAGAAACATCATAAATATGTACTGCCTCATTTTTCAGATGTGCTTCCACCCACTCCCTTATGTGCTCGTTGGATTGATCCTGCAGATTGTCAATTTCCGGAGTAATTCCTTTGGCACACCATTCGTAGGTATTGGTAAACGTATTGTTCCTGAAATTATACCTGAACACATAGGAGCGGTCTGCCCCTACAAATTTACCTATGGTCTTCAAAGCGTTATTGATAGCAATATCTGCTTTTTCTACAGGTAAATTGATAAAGGACTTGGCCATTTCAACCAAAAGTTGCAGGGTATTATGATGAGCGTGCTGTTCGGTAATGTCTACCATGACCGTTAAAAAATACTTATGCCCCTGACTTTCCATGATTTCAGCCGTAAGCAAGCCCCTTTTCAACGTTTTGTTCCTGGCCCGGATAGAAAGTTCCCTGTTCTTAATGAGCCCTTTTTCTTTCAGTTCTCCTATCATCATATCCATAGCCCCTTCATCCGAATAAATTTTCAGATCCCTTAATGTCTTACCCACAATATCATCACGAGTAAACCCCAGAACCTTAAGAAAGGATTCGTTTACATCCATAATCTGACCGTCGGGATAAGAATAAAGAGCCATCAGTGCCGGGTTGTTGCGGAATAAGCGTTCAAAACGTTCCAAAGCTTCCTGCTCTTTTGTCATGTCTTTGATCACCCCGAATATACATTCAATCCCGTCCCATGTTCCCAAAGAGAGACGTGTTTCTACCGGGATCAGAGATCCGTCCTTCTTCTGAATGGGGATGTTAACCGAATCCCTTTTCTTTGACATTACAAGGGGTATCAGTTCTGTTATCTCTTTCCTTCTCTCAACCGGATGCATTTCAACCAAGTCCATCCCTTTAATATCCTCCTCGGTGTAGCCTGTTACTGCAATAAATGTTTTGTTGGCTTGCAGTATTTTCCCGCTTTTTGAAACTATGAGCACCATGTGTTGAAGCGAATGGAAGAAAGTCCTGATATTCAACTCGCTGGCTTTCAGGTGTTCTTCCATTTGAGTACGGGAAGTAATATCCCTGGCGGCAGCATAAATCAAATCTCCTTTAGGTTTGGAACGCCATTCAATAATCCGGTAACTGCCATCCTTGCATCGGTAACGGTTGATGAAATTCAACACTTCAGTCTCTTTTCTCAGTTCCCCTACAGCCTTAAGAGTTGCTTTAATGTCATCGGGATGGATGAACTCGAAAAATTTATGTCCCAGCAATTCTTCCTGTGTATATCCCAGAAGAATCTCCCACTGCTTGTTCATTTTTAGCAATTTTCCATCCATTGACGCAATACACAATAAATCCAGATTCACGGAAAAAAAGCTTTCCAATTCCTCTTCACGCTTACGTTGTGCAGAAACATCAATAAAGATGGTTGTAAAATAACCCTTGGCATGCGAATACGCTTGTCCCTGGTACCACTTACCCAATAATTCGGAATATTGTTCAAACACTGTGCTTTCACCTGTTATAGCCACATTCCCGTAAAACTCAATCCAGTCAAAATCCGAATTCTCAAATCCCGGTATAACATCGCATATCCTCTTACCGGTAATGTCCGCCGCTTTCAGTCCGGTCATTTCTTCAAAGGCCTTGTTCACTTCCAGAAATATATAATCCACAGGCTTGCCGTTATCGTCCAGAATGATCTTGTGGTGTGCAAATGCAAAAGGAGATACCTTCAACAGTGTGTTAGAAAGGCTGTTTTCCATAATTTTTGAATTTTAGCCTTAGTAAAGATACGTAAAATCCGGGAAAATGAACACCAATTCCCGAAGCCGTTGTGTCAGGATTCGCTCTATAAGATTTTCAAAGCTATGGCCGCACACGCCAGGGCATCGTCCAACGCATTGTGATGGTTAGTCAGCATATGACCGCAGGCGGCAGCTACCGTAGGGAGTCTGTGATTGGGCAAAGACCGGCCAAAATATTTCCTTGAGGCTCTTAAAGTGCAATGGAATTCGTAATCCGGATAATCCATCCTGTAAGTCTGAAAAGCCGCTTTAAGACAACCCTGATCAAACAGGGCATTGTGCGCTACCAGGGGTAAAGCCTGAATATAAGGTTCGATTTCTTCCCATACACGGGAAAAAACTTCCGCGTATTGTGTATCTATGGAGCTTAATCCGTGTACCAATGTATTACGGTACAAATAGTATTCAGGTTCCGGCCTGATAAGTCTGTAAATGGTGTGTTCCGGCAAACCGTGCCTGACTATTACAATACCTACACTGCAGACACTGGAAGGCTGTTCGTTGGCCGTTTCAAAATCAATGGCTGCAAAATTGTTCATCATTCAAAATCGCGGACAATTCGTTCATTGGGAGTGATGCCGTTTTCATTGAAAGATTCAATGGTGAAATAATAATCCAGGCCGGCATTCAGACTATTGATAGTGAGGGTTGTATTTTCATAAACCGTATAGGTCAAATACAATTTCTCATCATCTGTTCCGTAACAGATATTGTACCCGATGGCGTTATCCGCTTTTGACCACGAAAGTGTCACGCTTCTCTTGTCTGAGGAATCCCTTTCGGCCCTGAAACAATCAATTTTACCGGGCAGCTTCCCGGAACCTTTGCCGAAAGCCCTGAACCCGCTTATTGCAAAATGGCCTCCGGGGACTTCAATATTGTTTACTTTCAGGTACCTGCATAGCACTTTATCCTCCAGAGGAATGTAAACATGTGAATTGTCTGTATCATTTCCGGATCTGTCTGCCAACATTTCCCAATTGATGCCATCTAGTGAATATTCCACAGTAAAACGGTGATGCAGGCCTTTTTTCCTTCCTCTTATGGTTGTGTTGTGTTCTGCAAAATTTATCTGGAGGGCATATACCTCATAAAAGGTTTCCATATCAACCATGGCATATTCGTTTTGGTCCCCGCTTTCTGCCGCCCAGTATGTACGAATGTCTTCATCGGTCATATTGGATGCAGGAAACGAATCCAATGCAGATGAAACAGCAATTTTCTTATTATAGGTAAGCAACATCCAACCGGGAAAGATATCTTCAAAACTGTTTACTTTTTGTTGCGGAACGATCTTAGGATAATCACCGAATTTTGTGATTGAATAATACGTTCCGTCTTCATCCAGAAAAACCGGGAACAATCCCAGGCGGCGCTCAAACATGTGTTTTTGTGAAATGGTTATAGTTCCAATTTGCCAGAAATTGCCGTATTCATCCGCAAAAGAACTTCCGTGCCCGGCACCGGCAGCGAATCCTTCCGGCTTATACATGGCCGGGTTGTGCTTCTGCAACACAAAAGGCCCCAAGGGATCTCCTGCAATGTAAACTGCATCTGCATAGCTCTTGTATTCGGTGCCCGGTCCGGCATATTGGAGGTAATAATTCCCGTTATGTTTTGTAACCCAAGCTCCCTCAATCCAGGGCCTAATATCTACCAGGGTGTTGTAATCACCGGGCACTTCCCATCCGTATTCCAAAGGATTCGCATGAACCAATTCTTTAATTTCACCTGCAAAAGCGAACCCGTTGCCGTAATCAACCTCTACTCCATAAAGAGGTCTTTGGTCGGAGCACCCCCAATATAAGTACAACTTTTGGTCATCATCCATAAAAAAGGCAGGATCCCACACAGGTATTTCCAATTCTTCAACGGCAACAGACCATTTGCCTGATAACGGATCCGCACTTTTATATACAGTGCTTTTTTCGTTGGATGAGGCCAGGAAAAACAACGTATCGCCAATGGCAACAGCCGTGGGCGCATACTCTTCGGTAGGAATCTGATTCGTTTCAATAAAACGCCACTGTTTAAGATCATCTGAGCACCAATAACCTCCTGATTTTGATGCAAAAAGATAGTATGTATCCTTAAAACGGACCATTGACGGATCAGCAGCCTCGCGACGTGAAGGCTCATCCAAAGCAAACCGGTAACCAAGATCCAAAGGATTACAGTATGTGTTAAAAGACAACCTTGTTGAGCAACCAACAGTCCCCAACAACAGGATCACAAAGACAAATAAACGCATATCAGAGTATCTGTTTCCTGATTAAAACAGGGATCTGATCTTTGACCATCCTTCTTTAAATGAATCTGAGGCTTCTGAAAAAGCATCCCTGACTTCATCCCACTTATCATCGGCTGCATTTACCAGGTCTTTGTATCTCGTCTTTAGATCTTTCCTCATTGCCTCCAGTTCCTCAATTGACTCACGATACTTTTCTTTCATGTCTTCTTTCACTGATTCCTTTTCAGCTTTCAGTTCATTGATCTTAGCGGAAATTTCGTCAATCCGCTGATTGGCTCTTGCCTTAAATTCTTCCTTGTTCATGACTTTATTCTTTTTATTTGCATTTGATTGTTTCAAAATACCGGCCAAAACCCTCCACTGCTTCATCCGGAACGGCATCTTTCAAAAAATCGACACCGTTCTTCAGCGTCTTGAATAGATTCACATTGTCTTCATAAGTCAGGGTTCTGAAGCCGTTTCCTTCTGAAAGCATTTCGGACATAGGAACATACAAACTTTGGTCATTGCAGGAAAAGTCAATCTTTTTCAGATCGATCATCTGTCTTACCGGGTTTAATTCAGTTCTGTAATAGATCACTTTGTTGCTTATATCATAGACTATGCTCCATTTTGTACCTCCCGGCTGGGCAACGCTTTCAAGAATGCTGTACGAATAGTCAATCCTGTCCTCGCTTCCCCGGTATGCTTCTATCATCGATACTGCAGTCACGAAACGTCCTGAAGAATTTTCAGTCCAGTCATTGTATTGCTTACCTTCCTTTTTATCCTTACTGCTTTTGTATTCCAGCGAATTTTCATAGATACAGTTCGCCAACACCGAATAAGGCAATTGCTCTCCGCGGTGTACCACCATCTTTCCATCCAGGTATTCTATGGTAGCCACATCTCCCGATGCATCCGACACCAGAAAGTGTAAAAATGAAGTTGGCATATACGTGATCCTTACCAGGGAATCGCTGTCTATCACATCCTTAACGCTTGCCGAGTTGTCCAATTGGTATTGCATCCATTGCAGTTCGTTCATGCCGTAACGGTCATCGGCAGCGGGGTATTTGGCCTCTTGCAGCCACATTTGCTCAATAACCAGCCCGGCTTCGTTCATTCCCCCGTAGGGAAATTCCCGTCCTGCCTGGTTGAAAGTAACGCTTCCGTATTTTGAAACCCAGGTCATCGGCTTTTCAGG
>JAAYYL010000050.1 GCA_012515395.1 Bacteroidales bacterium | reverse complement strand
TTTTTCATACGTTTAGTTTTTTGGTTAATAGATAGTTGATTAAGTTATTGTATTATTAGGTTTGTGTTTATAAGCACAGGTCTTTTCAATTTTCAAATATACAGGGTAAATATAAAAAAAATAAGTATTATTTTATCTGAAAATGACACTTTCTTGTCATAAATCATTATTAGGTTTCAGTTTCTTCCGAAAACAAGGTTTCACCTTATAAATAAGAACTCAGGGAAAGATACGTATTATTTACCGGAGAACCTATTCTGTAAAGGAGCAATTTTTGATAAAATAATACTTGATTGCCAGAGTTTGTGAACTTATTTTTGCACCGTGAGAGAAATGCTGATTGTTTATCGGTTAGGGTTAGGTTAGTTAGTAAGAGAGAGGCGCATGCAACAGAAGAGGTTTATTGTTGCAATGCGCCTCTTATAATGTTTTTAGTACTATGAAATCATTTGAAGAAAGATTGAACGATTTGACCTCCGGCTATCGGGAACTTTTGTCAAGGAAAAACGTTGCGGAAGAAGATCCGTCCGGATGGTTTTCTCGTTACCGTTATCCTGTTCTGACAGCCCGACACGTTCCTCTTGAATGGAGGTATGACCTTGATCCGCAATCCAACCCTTACCTTTTACAGAGATTGGGTGTCAATGCCGTTTTCAATGCCGGAGCCATGATGTGGAAAGGGCGCTATATAATGGTCGCCAGGGTGGAAGGGTTTGACCGGAAATCTTTTTTTGCCGTTGCGGAAAGTCCGGACGGAATCAGTCAGTTCTGCTTTTGGGACAGGCCGCTGGAGATACCGGAATGGGGAGAACCCACTGCCAACATGTATGATATGCGCCTGGTTTCTCACCAGGACGGATGGATTTACGGGGTGTTTTGTGCCGAGAGGAAAGACCCGCATGCTCCTGCCGGAGATCTTTCCGCGGCCGTAGCCTCGGCAGGAATCGCCCGTACCCGGGATCTGAAAACCTGGGAGCGGCTGCCCGATTTGAAATCACGCAGCCAACAGCGAAATGTGGTGCTGCATCCCGAGTTTGTCAACGGGAAATATGCCTTTTATACCCGGCCTCAGGACAGTTTTATTAACGCCGGAAACGGAAGCGGTATCGGATGGGCATTGGTGGACGATATAGAAAATGCCTGCATCGCAGAAGAGGCTATTATCAATAAAAGGTATTACCATACCATTAAGGAATTGAAGAACGGCGAAGGTCCCGCTCCGCTGAAAACATCCAAAGGATGGCTTCATCTGGCACACGGTGTCAGAGGTTGTGCCGCAGGTCTGCGTTATGTATTGTACCTGTACGTTACTTCATTGGAAGAACCCTGGAAAGTAATCGCAGAACCCTCCGGATACTTCATGGCTCCGGAAGGAGAGGAACGGGTAGGAGATGTTTCCAACGTACTGTTTGCAAACGGCTGGATCCGCAAAGAAGACGGAACCATCCTGATCTATTACGCATCGAGTGACTCACGGATGCACGTAGCCTCCACAACCGAAGCTATCTTGCTGGATTACTGTTTCAATACCCCGGAAGACGGGCTTACCACATCCTCCTCCGTTAAAACCATTAACGACCTTATTTCAAAAAACCGTGGTATACGGTCTTAGGAACCTTCCCCGTCTATTGTTACTATACTGCCGTCTTCCCTGTATTCCAATTCGGTAACTTTCAGGCTGCGAAGCCATGTTTTCCCGCCTGATGGCACACTGTCGTGGAAGAACAAGTACCATTTTCCTTTGAATTCAACAATGCAGTGATGTGTGGTCCATCCTATTACAGGAGTGAGGATCACTCCCCGGTACGTGAAAGGTCCGTAAGGGTTGTCACCCGTTGCGTAGCAAAGTTTATGGGTATTTCCGGTTGAATAGGAAAAATAATATTTCCCGTTGTATTTATGCATCCATGAAGCTTCAAAAAAACGCCTTTCGTGATCGCCCGCTGTCAGAACTTGTCCGTCAGGATCAAGCAGTACCACATCCTTGGGTTCTTCGGAAAACTGAAGCATATCATCTCTCATACGGACCACCCTTGGAGGAAGTGCCGGCTGGTCGTTTTCAGGCTCATGACCGCATTCTATGGCCTTGTTGTTGCGGTAACGCTGCAATTGACCGCCCCAAAGGCCTCCAAAGTACATATAATGAGAGCCGTCGTCATCCCTGAATAGGCAGGGATCTATGGAATAACTGCCGTATATGGGCATGTCCATGGGTTTGAACGGCCCTTCCGGCCGGTTGCTCAGAGCTACTCCTATACGAAAAATGTCGGTCTTGTCTTTTAAGGGAAAGTACAGGTAATAGACACCGTTTTTGTATGCTACATCACAATCCCATAACTGGCGTCCTGCCCACGGAATGTCCTTAACATCCAAAGCTACTCCGTGGTCGATCACTTCACTTTCAGGCGTTTCCATGGAGAAGACGTGATAATCGCGCATGTCAAAATGATCTCCGTTGTCGTTTTCCGGAATCCCGGATTCAATATCGTGTGAGGGGTATATGTAGAGCTTTCCTTCAAAGTAGTGTACGGCAGGATCGGCCGTAAATAATTGGGGTATCAGGTATCTTGCTTTTTTCATGATCAAATTTTTAGGATTCGTTAATTGTCTTCTTTTCTACGTGCGGCCAGTTCTTCCTGGATGGTGATCTCTGTTTTTTTATTGATTTTGTAAAAGAACAGGCAGGCTACGCTCACAAAGAATGTCAGGGTGGGGTATACGCTCATGGACAGTTTGATGCCGTTGACCGTTTCGGCAGACTGGACCGCAAGCTGTTCGTTATAACCGCAACTTGCCAGGATGCCTGCAACGAGCGCTCCGCCAATGCTCAGACCGGCTTTCAGTCCGAAGATCATGGCCGAGAAGATGATGGCGGTGGCTCTCCGGGAATTCTTCCACTCGGAATAATCGGCAATATCGGCAATCATGGCCCAGAGCAAAGGGGTGGACACCCCGTAGAAAAATCCGTGCAGCATTTGGGTGGCATAAACGGGAATGATGGCCTGCGGACCGTAAAAATAAAATACAAGCAGGCACAGCGCCGATATGAAAAGACTGGTCCCGAAAACATCCCGTTTGCCGTACTTGTCTGCCAGTGGTTTGGAAATGGAGATACCCACCAGTGTCATAACGATCCCTGCGGCATTGAACAGACTGAAACCGGATGTGGCGGCATCCGTATTGTTAAATCCTACTTTCCCAAGAAAAGCAGCCAGATGTTCATGGTTCAGGTAATGATCAAAATAGTAGACGTACATGCCGCCTTTCAGGGAAAGTGTAATGAAAACGAACACAGTTACTATGAGCATGACAATCCACGGCTTGTTCTTTACCAGGTCTTTAA
>JAAYYL010000049.1 GCA_012515395.1 Bacteroidales bacterium | reverse complement strand
TCGGCAAGAATGGCGCCGACCGGACAAACTGCAGCACATGCTCCGCAATCAATACATTCATCGGGATCTATAACGTAAATGTCACCCGGAGAAATTGCGTCTACGGGACATTCATCAATGCAGGTTCCACATGCCGTGCAAGTTTCAGTAATTCTGTGTGCCATGATAATTTGACTGTTAAAAGAGTAAATAATTACTGCAAATATATGAATTAAATTCTTACTACCTTTGTATATGAACAACATTTGATAAGATGAAACTGCTCTTTGTTTTTTTCGCTTCAGTCTTATTTTCGGTACCCGCTCTTCAACAAGAAGATAATCAGGTGGTCTTTGATAAAACCGTACATGATTTCGGTGATTTCAGAATTGATGACGGACCAAAGTCGCATACCTTCATTATGACCAACAACGGGAACAAGCCCGTTGTCATTCAAACGGTCATTTCATCATGCGGCTGTACGGTCCCGGAATGGACAAAAGAACCTATCCTTCCAGGTCAAAAGGGCTCTGTCACTGTTACATTTTCCAATGACCAGGGTCCTTATCCGTTTGATAAAATGCTTTCCGTTTATGTAACAGGATCTTCAAAACCTTATGTTTTGCGTGTAAGGGGGGTAGTTCACCGTAAAAAATTCACACTGGAAGATACGCATCCCGTTGTTATGGGGCCGGTTCGTTTGCGCAAAAAGGACCTTGAAATGGGGCAGATCCGTCAGGGAACAGTAAAAACGGATTCGGCAGAAATTATCAACACCGGGAAATACCCTGTCTTTTTGGAATTTAGTTGTTCTCATCCCAACTTGACAGTAACGGCCAAACCCTCCCGTCTCAACAGCGGTGAGAAAGGTGTTTTGATTTATGCCATTGACAGCGGGAAACGGGAAGAATGGGGCAATGTTTTGTACACGGCTCATCTGATCATTAATGACAAACAAGATCCTATGCATGTGCTTACCGTTAAAGGCTCCATTAAATTAGACACTTCCGGTATGAGTCGTGCAGAAAAAGCAAAAGCTCCCGTTCCACAGGCAAACCAAAGTGCTTTCGAATTTAAAGACACAAAAACAGGTTCCCAAATCGTAGCATCTTTTCAACTGTCCAATAAAGGTAAAACGCCTCTGGTCATTTACAAAACAGATACAAGTCATCCCGGGATACAGGTTAAAATGGCACGTGAGATTGCACCCGGGGCAGAAGTTCCCGTTCAGATCACCATCCCCGCTTCAGAAACGAAGTCACCCGGAGAAGTGATCTATACAGTAAGTCTGACTACCAATGCCCCTTCCAGACCTACCGTAAATTTACTTGTTTATGGAAACCTTAATCCCTGACCGGAATGGATTCTGCATTAAAAGTCAACCAGGGAATACCAAAACCGCCTGAGATCAATCCCCGGGCAAGTGATATTCTGAAAAAAAAACCAGCCGGAAGCCGGGAGGTATCGACATATCTGGAAGGTATCAGGAATAAAGACATTTCCATTCTGGCACAGGCAATTACGTTAATAGAAAGTACCCGGGAAGAAGATCGGGAAAAAGCACGGGAACTTGTCTCGGCTTGTCTTCCTTTTTCGGGGGATTCCATCCGGATAGGCATTACCGGAGTGCCCGGCGTAGGAAAAAGCACTTTTATTGAAACTTTCGGGAAACATATAACCGATTCCGGGCACCGACTGGCAGTACTGGCCATTGACCCGAGCAGTGAACGCAGCAAAGGGAGTATTCTTGGAGACAAAACAAGAATGGAGACCCTGGCCAACGATCCCCATGCCTTTATCCGTCCTTCTCCAAGCGGAGGTTCGCTGGGCGGAGTGGCGCGTAAAACCCGGGAGGCAGTGCTTTTATGTGAAGCCGCCGGTTTTGACACTATCTTTATAGAGACTGTGGGTGTGGGGCAATCAGAGACAGCCGTTCACTCGATGACTGATTTTTTTCTTTTACTCATGCTTGCCGGTGCCGGAGACGGATTACAGGGCATCAAGCGGGGAATTATGGAAATGTCTGACCTGCTGGTAATAAACAAAGCAGACGGGAACAATGTGGAAAAAGCACTTCAGGCAAAATCCCTGTACCAGGGAGCACTGCACCTTTTTCCGCCGTCTCCTTCGGGATGGATCCCCACGGCATTGACAGCCTCTTCTACCGAAGGTACGGGAATGGAGAAAATCCTGGAATCAGTTACTGCATATATCAACCTGACCCGTAAAAACGGCTATTTTGAAGAAAAACGTGCCCAACAGGCCATATTCTGGATGAGAGAGAGCATCAACAACCATCTGATATCACGGTTTTACGACAATCCCCGAATAAAAAAGGCGTTGCCGAAGATGGAACAAAAAGTAAAAGAAGGACAAACAGACTCTTTCAAGGCTGCTTCTGAACTCTTGAAACTGTTATAGAGAAAAGAACGCGATCCGTTACTTGTTCATAGTGATCAGGAACTCGTCATTATCCTGGGTACGTAACAGGCGGTCTTTCATAAATTCCATAGCTTCCACTGAATTCATATCTGCCAAATAGTTTCGCAGGATCCAGATCCGGTTGAGTTTATCTTTTTCCATTAACAAATCATCGCGCCTTGTTGAACTCAGCGTAACGTCAACGGCAGGGAACATCCTCTTGTTGGATAATTTTCTGTCAAGTTGCAATTCCAGGTTACCGGTTCCCTTGAATTCTTCAAAGATGACTTCGTCCATCTTTGAGCCGGTATCAGTTAATGCCGTAGCCAAAATGGTAAGAGATCCTCCGTTTTCAATATTTCTGGCAGCACCAAAGAACCTTTTGGGTTTTTGCAGTGCGTTGGCATCTACTCCTCCGCTCAGCACCTTTCCGCTTGCCGGCTGAACCGTATTAAAAGCACGGGCCAGACGGGTTATGCTATCCAGCAATATCACTACGTCGTGACCGCATTCCACCAGGCGTTTAGCCTTTTCCAGCACAATCCCGGCTACTTTAACGTGACGTTCCGCAGACTCATCAAAGGTAGAAGCAATCACTTCCGCTTTGACGTTACGGGCCATATCGGTAACTTCTTCCGGCCTTTCGTCAATTAACAGTACAATCATGTAAACTTCCGGATGGTTGTCTGCTATGGCGTTGGCAATGGATTGCAAAAGCACTGTTTTCCCGGTCTTAGGCTGAGCCACGATTAGACCTCTCTGGCCTTTTCCTATGGGAGTGAACAGATCCACGATCCGGTTAGACAACGTATTGTGACCGTTCGACGTAATATCAAACTTGGAGTCAGGGAAAAGAGGGGTTAAAAAATCAAACGGGATCCTGTCACGGATGAATTCGGGTTCTCTTCCGTTGATCTCATGAATCTTTACCAGGGGGAAGAATTTTTCACTTTCCCTGGGCGGGCGGATTTCCCCGCTTACGGTATCTCCCGTCTTCAATCCGTACATTTTTATCTGCTGTTGAGACAAATAAATATCATCGGGAGAATTCAAATAGTTGTAATCCGAGGAACGGAGAAATCCGTATCCGTCAGGCATCATTTCCAGAACACCAATGGCTCTGACAACTCCTTCGTATTCAAGTTTCTTTTCATGAACTGCCTTCCCGGCATGTTGCTCCGGTTTCTGCTGTTCCGGTTTCTGTTGTTCCGGTTTCTGTTGAGCGGGCTTCTGATGAGAGGATTTCTGATGGTCAGTTTTTGGTTGGTCAGTTTTTGGTTGGTCAGTTTTTGGTTGGTCAGCCTGTTGTTGTTCCTGAATTTTATCCGTGTCTTCGGCTTTCTTCACTACCGGTTTGACTTCTGTTTCCGGTTTTTTCCGGGGCCTTCCTTTTCTTGGCCGGGGCTGCGGTTTATCTTCCGGTTTAGCTTCAGCCATGACTTCTGGTTTCTCCACGGGAATGGTCTTTGATTCGGTGTCCGGTTTTGGTTCGCGGTCCGGTTTTGGTTCACGATCAGGTCTGGGTTCGCGGTCTGGTTTTGGTTCGCGGTCCGGTTTTGTCGCGGAAGCGGGTGTGGGTTCTTTCGGTTTATCGTCTTTCCCGGCCTGTTTTTCTTTATTTTCCGAGGCGGGCGCCTTTGTCCGTGGTTTACGGATGCGACGAGTGGTTTGTTTTTTTGTATTGGGTTCGTCTCCGGAAGAAGCCTGGGCGGAAGCGCCCGATTCGGCTTGAATATCCAGAATCTGGTATATCAATTCATTTTTTGCATAGGATTCAACTTTTTTGATCTCCAATGCATAAGCAATTCTATGGAGTTCTTCCATCGACTTGCTGCTAAGCTCAATAATGTCGTACATTTAAAATATGTTAAGTATTGGGTTAAAGCTTAAGGATAAAAGCTAAGACGGTACAAATATATAAAAAATTTAATTATCCCAGAAACTGGAGTTTTTCTTATACTGTAGTATATCAGCCAGCGCAGATGCCTTGGCGGCAATTCGGAAACTCCAGCTTTCCCATTTACCGTTGGGAACCCAGGAGAATGATATTTGAAAACAGTGCAGGTCATACGTAGCACTCAACTGTGTCGTAGTAAGTTTGAATTTCATCATGTCCAATCCGCTCCTGACATTAATGCTGAAATCTTTGGTGACTTTCACCTGTGCAGAGATCCCCAGTGTTTGGTTGAAATTATGATTGGTGTTCAATTGTTCGTTGGCGAAAGTATAAGACCTGTTATATGAGAAACTGTAATTCAAATTTACAGACCATGGTATCTCGGGATCCATATAGTAAACCCATCCCCCCGGTATGTATTCTCCGGTGAGCGGATCTTCATAGATCAACTGGTATGAATCATTTTTGCTTTTTTGGTCCCCGCCTTTGAAAGAATAAGAAGTTGAAAAACTGGCATTGGTCAGTCTGGCAAGATTACCGGTTTTCATCACGTTCAGGGTATTGATCCGTTGTCCTCTTTCATTCACGGCATAAGGATCCAACATGGCGTTGGCATTTATGCCGAGTTTTTCAAAGATAGAAGTGGACAAACTGACGCTGATGTTGGAAAGTTTCATGGAATCCGCCAGAAAATTATAGGAGCCGTTCAAAGACAGGTTATCAATGATTTTGACTTTCTTTACCCCGCCGTTTTCAGTTGTGTCCTTTTTGTTAAACACTTTGGCTTCAACATTGTTGCCGAGCGAAAAACTGATTGAAGCGTTTCGTCCTTTTGAAGGAGGCCCGTAAACAGATTTGCTGTATCTATTATAATCCACCGAGTATTCCCGCCCCAGTGAATCCGTATAATTCAGCGTGGTGTAGCCATTGGCTTTTGTTCCCAGTTCCGGTCTGTAACTGAAACTTACCGAAGGCGTTATCATGTGGCGGATTGCTCTGAGACGTCCCGAAGGATTGAAATTAAACATACCGTATATACGCGTTGACATTGAAATACCTCCCGAATATGATTGGGTGATTCCGAATTCGCTGAATGGTTGGGAAGTCGTGGAAATCACTTTTTGTTCAACCTGATCAAATGTGCGGGTCTCGCTCATGAAATGCCAGTTCATGCCGTAGCTGACGGTAGGGGTAAAATTTAAATATTTAAGCAGGGTGAAACTGGGCAGTCCGATGGCAAAATTATGCTGCATACCTGTTTTGTAATCTTTCCAGAAATCGGGAGTCCCGAATTGGGAAGATTTAAAATTCAGCTTGTTCTGAAAAGCAGTATTGTAACTAAGAGTAATGTCTTCATAAAACCGCTTTTTCCCTACCCTTTCCTTGCGTTGGAAAGGATTGATCCGGCTCATGGTAAAAGTCAGGTTGGGTAAAGTCAGTGCATAGGACGAATCCCTGTTGTTCTGGCTGTGCAGCAGGTTGATGGAAAGGTTAAACGGCGTTCCTGCAAAAGTTTTGGCGTAGGATATGCTGGAAGATGTCTGTGATTGCAAGGCCTCATCAATAGATTGACTGTTAAATCGGTTGTTGGTGGGGCTTGAAAAATTAACCGAAGCACTGAAAGACGTTCCGGGCCGTTTTTTTGGGTCCTGCGTATGACTCCATCTGAAAGAGAAATCTCCCGATTCCTGGTAATCGGACGAGCCTCTTTCCCCTGTAATATTTTTGGAGTAGCTCACGTTCAGGTTCCCGTTGTATTTATAACGGTTCTTATACCTTGCCGTTCCCCGTACAGCCCAGGAGCCCATGGAGTAAATGTCTCCTGTTACCGAAAAATCCAGATAATCCCCAAATACAAAATAATAGCCAAGCTCTTTCAAAAAGAAACCGCGGGCCACTTCCTCCCCGTAGGAAGGAATCAGCAGGCCACCCGAACGCTCGGGACGTTTGGGCACAAATCCGAACGGCACAATGATGGGAGTAGGGACATCCTCAATCACCACATAAGATGGTCCGAAGATGGTTTGGCCCACATTACCGTCTTCATCGGTAGTGATCTTGGCATTGGTCATGTGTAGATAGAAGTGAGGATGTTCGGCATCGCACGTGGTATATTTCCCGCCGTGAATATTTATGGAATTGTCCGGCATCTTTTTCAGATGCGATCCATGGAGGAACCCTTGTTCATCCTGGGTGACCATATTGTTGATCCTGGCTTTTCTTGAACCAAAATTGTAATAGACAGATTCCATTACATAGCTGTTGTTCCCTTCTTTCATTTCAGGCTTTCCCTGCATTACACCCGTGGAATCTATGATACCGGTGGCAAACACCGTTTTTGTATCTGCGTCGTATTCCATATATTCTGCGGTGATTTCCATGTTGTCGTAAGTCACCTTTACGTCCCCGTAATAATACAACATGGTTTTGCCGTCCCTGAAATCTTCAATCACGGAATCCCTGGCCACTGAAAAAGCAGGTGCTTCCAACTGGGTATGTGCCCTAATACTGTCCAGGTGTGCCAGGCTGTCCAGATCAACGGAAGTAAGTCCTACGGCAGCTTCTTCCAATCCGGTATAGCTGCCGAGTGTTTCCCACATCAATGACAAAGGGGATTTGTTCGGTCTGGATACCACCGGAGTATACAAGTATTGTCTGTACGTTTGGCTTACAGGAGCAATGGAATTCTCAATTATCCTTTTCTGCTGGCCATAGACGGGTGATACTCCCAGAACAAGGAATACCAGACAACATACGGTATGCAAAATTCTTTTTTTATCTTTGTCTTCCGCAGACATAAGCTGCAAATATATATGAAAAAACTGATTCCCGTACTGGTTGTAATGCTCTCTGTTTGCAATTCGTATGCCATCATGGCACAGGGCTTTTCGGGACCTGCGATTCGAAAAGTGGTTATTGATCCAGGGCACGGCGGACACGATCCGGGAGCACTAAGTCCGGACAGAAAACTGAGGGAAAAAGACATCAACCTGTCTGTTGCTAAACACCTTGGCGCCGAGATCAACAAAAAATATCCCGACATAAAAGTCATTTATACACGGACAAAAGATGTGGCTGTTGACTTGGACAAACGCGGCACTCTGGCTACACAGGAAGATGCAGATTTGTTTATCTCCATTCACGTCAACTCGGCCAAAAGGACTACTTCCGCCCCGGTGGGGCCCGAAACCTGGGTCTTCGGCGGAGATCGCAGCCGCAGAAAAGACGATAGCTATGACGTAGTTCTGAAAGAAAACGAAGTGATCAAGTTCGAGGAAAATTACAAAACCAAATACGAGGGTTTTGACCCGGACAATCCCCAGTCCATGATTGTCTTCAATTTTCAAAAAGACGCCATAATGAGACAATCCCGCATACTGGGATCCTGCATCCAGAAATCATTGCGCCGGGGACCCCTGCCGGGCAGTCAAAAGGACCGGGGGATGAAAGAAGGTGGATTTGTGGTCCTGGCTTATTGTTCCATGCCTGCCGTACTGGTTGAAACGGGATTCCTGAACAGCAGTGCGGACCGGAAGATACTCAGTACTGAAAACGGGCGCAGAAACATCGCCCGTCAATTGATGCTGGGGTTTGAGGAATACATGAAAACATACGTGCAGCAAGAACTTTCCCCGGCAAATAAAGAAACACCCCAAACTCAATACCGGGTACAGATCCTGTCATCAAAAGAAGCGCTACCGAAGTCTCATCCCACATTAAAAGCTTTCCCGGATACAAGGTTTGTTTTATGTAACGATCAAATATATAAATATAAGTATACCCTGGGGAACTTCCCGAATAAGGAGGAAGCTCAGCAATATTGTAATAAACTCAGGAAGAGCGATTTTCCGGATGCCTTTGTGATAGCCGTAAAGGATGGCAAATTGGTCCCTGCTAATTAAACCGTAATGAAAACCAAAAAAATGTCTCGTGAATTAAAAATAGGTCTCTTTGTCCTGATCGTTGCTGTTGTTTTATATTTTGTCGTTCAGTTTTTAAAAGGGAATGACCTTTTCAGAGGCACCAACACTTATTACGCGTTATATCCCGATGTGGAAGGCCTTGCTCCCACAAGTCCTGTATCTGTGCTGGGACTCACAGCGGGAACAGTAGACCGGATAGATTTTGATCAGGAAAATCAACAAATGATCATTAAGATCAGACTGAAAAAGAAATTCAGGCTGCCTGAAGGAACTACGGCTGAAATATACAGTGCCGATATTTTAGGCGGGAAAGCCGTCCAACTGATTCTTGGAAATTCCACTGCATGGCATGTACCCGGAGACACACTCGCTTCTTCCGTTCAACCGGACCTGATCACATTACTTTCCGAAGAACTGGTATCACTGAAAAACGATATTTCAACATTAACATCCAACCTGAATCTGACCGTAACCCGTATAAATGATATTCTGGACGAGGAAAATCGCAACAATATCAAAAACGGCCTGGCACGATTGAACACCTCTTTAGGTCATATCAACCGGTTAACCGAAACCCTGGGCAACAATGCATCCCGTATTGACGGAATTCTGGCCGGGGTCGACACCCTGGCAGGTGAACTGAATCTGGCGGTTAAAGACCTTTCGGGAACTCTGGCAAATTTTGACGCAATATCTGAAGAGTTAAAGGGGGCCGAACTGGGTGGAACAGTGGAAGAATTACACAAATTACTTAAAAATCTGAGCAATCCTGAAGGAACCCTGGGGCAGATCGGATCCAATCCCGCCCTGTATCATTCCCTGACCGATATCCTTTCAAGGGCTGATTCCCTGATCCGGCTGATAAGCGAAAATCCTAAAAAATACCTTCGAATTACAGTTTTTTAAATAATTCATAGTTGTCCCAAATGCCCGTCTGTCAACAGGAAGCATTTTCCTGGCATTAGCATCCGGCTCATTATCAGGGATTTGAAAAAATACGTTTTTTTCACCCTGATTATTAAGGCATTATTGTTTTTTTGAAAAATACAAGTGTTTTTCTTTTTTTTTTTACCATTTTTTTTAACCATTTTTGTATACATAAACCCCATATCAAAATATGTCTCCATCTCCTCACAAAATTGTTTGGAATAACTGTCTGAGTATCATTAGGGATAACATTCAACCGTCCGGCTTCAGCACCTGGTTTGAACCTATTGTTCCGTTAAAACTCACCGACAATGTTCTGACCATAGAGGTACCTTCCCATTTTTTCAGAGAATATATTGAAGAACACTATATAGATCTGCTGGGTCATTGCCTGAGAAAAGAACTGGGAAGTACGGCAAAACTGGAGTATTCCGTTAAAGTAGATTCGTGCAGCAAGGGAGTTCCCGTACCTCACCAGGGACAGGGACAATTTCAGAACAAAGCCATACCGTTTTCCAGGGCTAACCGTGAAGAGGTGGCCAGTCCCTATGTAATCCCCGGTATCAGGCAGGTAAAGATCGATCCCCAATTGAATGCAGCTTATTCTTTCGATAATTTTGTGGAAGGATCCTGTAACCGCCTGGCCCGTACGGCCGGATTGAGCATAGCAGAAAAACCCGGGGGCCCTTTCAATCCGTTGTTTATATACGGAGGTTCCGGCTTGGGAAAAACACATCTGGCTCAAGCTATTGGTATAGAGATCAAAAAGCGGATGCCGGAAAAAGTGGTTTTGTATGTTTCGGCCAATTTGTTCCAGATACAGTTCATGGATGCCGTCAATATCAAAAATAAATTGACCGATTTCATGCACTTCTATCAAATGATAGATGTACTGATCATAGATGATGTACAGGAATTTGCCGGCAAACCGGGCACACAGAATGCTTACTTCAATATTTTCAATCACCTGCACCAATCAGGCAAACAGTTAATTCTGACAAGCGATCGGGCTCCCGTAGAACTAAAAGACTTGGATGACAGGCTTCTGTCACGTTTTAAATGGGGGCTTTCCGCCGAACTGCTTGCACCTGATTACGCCACTCGTTTGGCGATTCTGGAAAAGAAATGCTACAACGAAGGCGTGGAAGTTCCTAAGGAAGTGCTTGAATTCATAGCGGAACAGGTAACAACCAATGTCAGGGAAATTGAAGGCACTTTCTGTTCCCTGCTTGCACAGTCAACTTTTAACAAACAGCCTGTAACCTTACAATTGGCCCAGGTAATTACCGACCGGCTGGTTAGTTCGGTCACCCGGGAAATTTCTGTACAGGATATTCAAAAAACCGTTTGTCATTATTTTGGAATAACACAGGACAACCTGCTTTCAAAAACACGCAAACGGGAAATATGTCAGGCAAGGCAAATTGCCATGTATCTGAGCCGGAATCTCACAAAGAATTCACTTTCTTCCATCGGATCAATGATTGGAGGCAAAGATCATGCAACTGTACTGCATTCATACAATACCGTATGCAATCTGATGGACACCGACCGTATGTTCCGCCAATATGTGACGGACATTGAGAAACGGCTCAAAAACGGTTAATAATCCATCATCATGAACATACTGGAACCTTCATCAGTTTTTAACTTTTTCTTTGAGATCTGCAAAATTCCCCGGGAAAGCGGGAACGAAGCGGGGATGACCCGTTTTCTTGAAAATTTTGCCAAAGCACGTAATCTGGAATATCAAACGGATAAAACGGGGAACGTAGTGATCCGCAAACCGGCTTCACCCGGTAAAGAGAACAGGCCCGGTGTCATCCTGCAAAGCCATACAGATATGGTTTGTGAAAAAAACGAAGACACTGTTTTTGATTTTTCGAAAGATGCCATACAAACTTATGTGGAAGACGGCTGGCTAAAAGCAAAAGGAACCACATTGGGTGCAGATGACGGAATTGGCGTAGCCGCTTCCCTGGCCGTATTGGATGACGATTCCCTGGAACACGGTCCTTTGGAATGCCTTTTTACCGTATCTGAAGAAACAGGACTGGACGGAGCGCGTGCCGTTGCCCCCGGTTTTATCAAAGGATCCATTCTTTTGAACCTTGATTCGGAAGATGAGGGAGAAGTATTTATTGGGTGTGCCGGGGGTATAGATACAACGGCACGTTTTACATATACTGAACAAACGGTTTCCAAAGAAGGTGTTACCGCTCTCAGAGTTGGCATTACCGGGGCTACGGGAGGACATAGCGGGGATGAGATCCATAAGGATCTGTGCAATGCCGTGCAGGTACTTGCGCGTTTTCTTTGGAATGCACAACAACAATTCAGTTATGATATAGGATTCATTTCAGGAGGAAACAAACGGAACGCCATAGCAAGGGAAGCTGTTGCCGTCTGTATTGTAAAAAATACCGACAGGGATGCTTTTACGGAACTGTTCCACTCCATGGCTGCTGAATGGAAGGCCGAATACAAACATACCGACCCCGAACTGGAAAGCTCCATTACATCATGTAACATACCCCCTGCTGTTATGGACAAAAAAACGGCCGCCAATCTGACCGCCTCACTTTATGCCTGTCCTCACGGTGTTCTGGCCATGAGCAAGGACATTCCGGGATTGGTGGAAACTTCCACGAACCTGGCTTCAGTCCGGATGGAACAGGAAAGCAGGCTGATCCGCATTGGCAGCAGCCAACGCAGTGCCGTCAACTCGGCAAGAAAAAACGCGGCTCAGCGTATTGAAAGCCTGTTTCGCCTGGCAGGTGCCGTCGTATCTCATGAAGGAGAATATCCCGGATGGGCTCCGAATCCAGAATCTCCCGTCCTGAAAGTCTGTGAAAAAGCTTATTTGAAACTTTTCAACACTCCTGTCAAGGTAAAAGCAATACATGCCGGTCTGGAATGCGGCATTTTTCTGGATGCATTTCCCAATCTGGATATGATATCTTTCGGCCCTACGCTTAAAGGGGTGCATGCCCCTACTGAAAGACTGGAAATAGCAACAGTCGGCAAGTTCTGGGATTTGCTGCTGGAAATCATAAAGAATGTGTGATCATGGGAAAGGTATCTGTCTCTTTGTTATCTTCTGATCTTGCCCATCTGGCCGATGCCTGCAATATGATAAATGCCAGCGATGCATGGAGCATTCACATGGATATCATGGACGGGGTATTTGTTCCCAATATATCTTACGGATTTCCTGTAATTGAAGCTGTTTCCCGTTACTCAAAAAAAATACTGGATGCACATTTGATGACGGTAGACCCTTCCCGGTATTACCAAAGATACAGGGATTTGGGCATTAGTTGGTTAACAGTACACTGGGAGACATGCCCGCATTTGAACAGGGATTTGCAGGAAATCCGCAGACTGGGTATGAGATCCGGGGTTTCCATTAATCCGGCTACTCCGGTATGCCAGCTGGAACAGGCTGTTCATTATGCGGACCTGGTCCTGATCATGTCCGTGAATCCCGGCTTCGGAGGCCAGGTCTTTATCCCGGAAAGTCTGCAAAAGATTCGTGAATTGAAAGAAATGAGGACCCGCAAAAATTTGGATTTTCTGATCCAGGTTGACGGAGGGATCAATGACCAAAATGCTACTGAATTGTATGAAGCAGGGGCCGATATTCTGGTTGCCGGCAATTATATTTTCAAAGCTGAAGATCCTCTTGCAGCTATCCGGGCAATCATTTAAGATTGGCAATCAGCGTTTCACAACCCCACACCCTTTGTCCTTTTCTGACCAGAACTTCGGCATCCGGCGGCAAGAGTATATCCACCCTGGAACCGAATTTAATGATTCCCAGTTCGCTGCATTGCAAAACCTGTTTACCTATACGGGCTTTACATATCACCCGGCGTGCTATCAGACCGGCAACCTGTTTTACACCAATGACGTGTTTCCCCTGGTTAAGAAAGACAGTAGTATGTTCATTCTTTTCGGAAGACTTGGGATGCCAGGCAACCATCTTGGCTCCCGGATGGTA
>JAAYYL010000048.1 GCA_012515395.1 Bacteroidales bacterium | reverse complement strand
CCTGCATGGGAAGCCCCGAAGTCACAGGTAACCGGTGCCGATGTGTGCATGAACATTCCGTATCCGCGACTGCTGAAAAAGAACGGAATGGGTTTGTACATCTGATCACTTTCGGGACTTTGCGGATCGGTTACAAACAAATGTACTTTCTGTCCCACTTTGTTCAAAGCGGTGGGAGATTCTCCGCAACCGACTATCTTTTCACCCGGATGAAGGGAAAAAACGGGATTGATGCTCCTGATGTTGTCAGAGGCTCTTTTTATAAACTGAAAAGGCAACACCTTTATCTGGGTGGAATCATTATCTGCCCAGTGCCTGGTACGTGTAAGTTCCTTACCGTTTTCATCACACAATAGAATGGTGAAGGGATATTCCTTTATTACAAGACTGCCGGATTGCCCCTTGTAAATGTGAGATCCTTCTTCATAACTGTATTTCCAGGTCTCGTCGGAAGGCGGATTGCCGCAAAGCATCAGGGATTCTTCTTCCGGAAAGATGACGGGAGAAGTGTATACCCTTAAACGAACCGTTTGGGGAGATATGAAATGGATCTTAAACTGCAATCGGGGATTGCTTTCGTATTGTGTTTCGGGGAAATCCAGCATATCAAGCGGCTGAGGCAACACGGTAGTAGTGTTGAACGCCTGCCTGGCATACAAGCTGTGACGTTTCCAGCTGATGGTCCCGCTTGCCGTTGAAGGGTCAAAAGAGGACAAAGAATCGGCAAAAAAGTACGTATTGCTGAAATCCTCAAAATCCTTACTTACATCAACAGCACGGCTTTGCAGGTATGGCTGGGCATCACTTTGCAGGAACAGGAACAAAGCTCCCGTCAGTATCAGAATCTTTTTCATAAATATGTATGTTGTTTTAGTTATTGCCTGTTGCTTTTCTTTTCCTTCCGTAAGCATCTGCCGCTTTCATGGCAATGAGTATTTTTTCCGGATCCACGGATTTTACTTCGTGATGAACAGCTTCATTCGGATGACATGTTTTGACGGCTGCTTCCATAAGACGTTCCCTGCTGATCCCTGCCAGGTTTAAATCATCAAATGTAGTGGGTAATCCCACCGCTTCGCAAAAACCGTAAACTTTTTCTTTTTCGCTCACCGGAGCTCCCGTAAGATGCAACCCTGCAAGTACCCCGAATGCCACTTTTTCCCCGTGGTAGAACGTATGTGTTTCTTCCAGCACTGTCAGACCGTTGTGTATGGAATGGGCCGAGGCCAGTCCGCAACTTTCAAATCCCAGTCCGCTCATTAATATGTTGGCTTCAATTACGGCCGATAGTGCTTCAGATGTAACAAAAAGATCACAGTCATTTTTGGCCTGAATCCCGTATTTCAACAATGTCTTGTAGCATACATGTGCGATGGCCATTGCCGTATGCGTAGCGTAACCTCCGCATTCGTTCGCGGATCCGGATCGTTTGCAGGACCGCGCCTCAAACCAGGTGGCCAGAGCATCTCCCATACCCGAGACAAGAAAACGTGTGGGAGCCTGTGCAATAACGCTTTCATCAACCAACACTGCCTGGGGGTTCATCTTCAGATAATACACCCCTTCAAAAATGCCATCACCTGAATAGATCACGCCGCACCCGCTGCAAGGGGCATCCGAGGAAGCAATGGTAGGTACTATTATGACGGGGATTCCCGTAGAATCGGCAACGATCTTTGCGGTATCTATGACCTTTCCTCCGCCCATGCCTACGATCACGTCCGTTTTATCATGATGTACCTTTGCTGACAACCTTTCAAGTTCTTCCCTGCAACATTCTCCCTGAAACGTATCCAGGTGTATCCAGTCCCATCCGTTCTCAAACTGATACTTAGGCAGTACATGTGTGATTACTGA
Source organism: Bacteroidales bacterium (assembly GCA_012515395.1). Lineage (GTDB taxonomy): Bacteria > Bacteroidota > Bacteroidia > Bacteroidales > UBA932 > DMER64. The sequence continues at coordinate 1,460 of JAAYYL010000048.1, read as the reverse complement.
CGGCGAAGCCAGCAAAAGCCCTCTGTTGCCAAATGATTCAGTCAGGTATTTCAGTTCATTCAAAGCTTTTTTCCCCTGGATATATTTACCGGGAAAGACAGCCTTCAGAGGTTGTCTGACGGAATTTTCATCCTTAATCAGTATCATGTAATGAGGTGTTGGTTATAGCAAATATATAGATAATTACATTATATGAGTAATTTAGTTAAATTAGCGTGTCGTGGTCAATGTAAGAGAAAATGAACACTCCTGTCATAATCATGGACTTTACGAAAGTTTACCGGAACCAGTTTTTTTATTTAAGATATCCATACCAACTTATAGATTGTACAGATATTGAAGGCACGGATTGCTACTGTGATAGTGAAGCAACTGAAACAATCAGTAAAAGAATCGCGGACCTGCCGCTCAGGGCAGTTCATTTTCTAGACTCGGGAAACCACCATTACATAACCAAATTCTGGACAGACAGGATATATGAAGATTTCATCCTGGTGGTAGCAGATCACCATCCGGATATGCAACCGCCATTATTTAATGATATCCTTTCCTGCGGCGGATGGGTACGGACGATTTTGGATACAAATCCTTTTCTTAAAGAAGTTTTGTTCGTCGGGGTTGCTCCTGAATACGAACTGCCTTTGGAAAAATACAGAATATGCAGGTATCCTGAAAAACCTTCTCCCGTTTTGCCTGTTTACATATCCATTGATAAAGACGTTCTCAGTCCTGAAGTTATTACAACCAACTGGGACCAGGGAACAATGACCTATAATCAATTGCAAACTGTTTTAAAAGAAATCATGGCCCGGCATGAAATCCTGGGAGTGGATATCTGCGGGGAATGTCCCACTTGTATTGACAACAGGAGCAACCGGATTAACAGTCGTCTGCTGAAATTATTTTCCTGTATCTGAGAGACCGGTACGCAGCAAAGCCTCCTTTAATGTTTCAAGGGGAAAATTTGTTTTTGGCTCGTATAAAAGGAAAAAAACGGGACTCATATTATTCGGTCCCAGTTGCTCCATCCCCAAAATTCGCATTCCGCCCTGCCCGAATTCATTTCTGAAACTGTTGGGCAAATTTTTACTAACGATCTCCATCAATTCATTTTGCCAGATCACCATTTTGGGATACATGTCCTTCTGAAGCTCTGCAAATTCATCCTGGTGGTTATCCAGAATGTTCCAGCATCCTGTGATGATATCCCTCATGACCTTCTGGGAACGGTTGTAATAATCAATCTCACTGTCACTCAGATGATATACCGTATCTTCTTTCATTTGGACCAGCTTCATTTGAAAATTCATAATACTGTCGGCCATAACCTCTGTCAGGGCACGGTATTGGTCAATCTGCTTTTTCTCTCCTTCAAGTAGTATTTTGTCCAACCGCACACGTTGCAGTTTCAATTCCGGCTCAATGGTACGGGTACTGTAATCCAATACTTCGGCCACGAT
>JAAYYL010000047.1 GCA_012515395.1 Bacteroidales bacterium | reverse complement strand
GAGTGGCCCGAGGTCTGAGCGATGCGGTGTTTATCAGTGTGGGGACAGGGATAGGTGCCGGTATTATGACTGAAGGCAGGGTGCTCCACGGAAGTGCAGACATAGCCGGAGCAATAGGATGGATGGCACTTGAACCTCCCTTCAAGGAAGAATATACGAACAGCGGATATTTTGAAACACATGCATCCGGCACGGGAATAGCCGCTCAGGCCCGTAAATTATCCGGACAACCGGCTGTTTATCCCGATTCCCGTTCCGTTTTCGAGGCTTATGAGCGAGGAAACACCATAGCCCTGAGGGTTATAGATAAAGCAGTGGAATTGTGGGGAATGGCAGCTGCCAATATGGTAAGCATTTTTAATCCTCAAATCATCGTATGGGGAGGAGGCGTATTCGGTCCGGCCGTCCGGTTCCTGGACAGGATCTATTACGAAGCCTGTAAATGGGCACAACCCATCAGTATCCGGCAATGCCGTTTTGAAGCTTCGGGACTGGGGCAGAAAGCCGGCCTGATTGGTGCCGGTCAATTGGCTCTTAACGCAATAAAGAAACATGAAAAACAGTAAAGTTCTGGCTGCCGGTTACGCCGGCATTGTTTTTTTCGGGATATCCTTTCTCACTTTGGGATCTGTACTTCCCTCACTCAGAGAAACACTTCATTTGGACATGGGACAATCCTCTGCCCTTGCCGGTATTTTGCCGCTAGGGGTTTTGGCCGGATCCCTTGTTTTCGGACCATGGTGTGACCGGTACGGTTTTAAAACCCCTTTCCAGTTTGCATCTGCGATGGTCGTCCTGGGCTTTTTGGGCCTTGCCTCTTTCCAGTCTGTTCCATGGTTGGGATTCTGTGTCCTGGTAATCGGTACGGGAGGAGGAATTTTAAACGGTGCCTGTAATGCTTTGGTTACGGATGCCTCGGATGACCGCAGAAGGAGTTCCAATTTAAGCATCCTGGGCGTTTTTTACGGGATAGGAGCCCTGCTTATGCCCCTGATACTGGGAATATTCGATGACGTTCCTTATACCCGGATACTACGGTATATGGCCGTGTTCCTTTTTCTGATCTTTGTCTATTTCAGCCTGATTCGTTTTCCCGAGGCCAAGGTTCGCCAGGGGTTTCCGGTGAAGGAAGGATTTCTGCTGCTGCGTCAGCCCGCGCTGCTGTTGTTTAGTTTTATTCTCTTTTTCCAATCCGCCCTGGAGGGATTGTGCAGCAACTGGATCCCTGTTTTTTTACAAGACAGTCCCACCTACGGTCTTCCCCAGCAGGAAGCCTTGTTTCTGCTTACTTTTATGGTTCTGGGGATAGCTTCAGGAAGGATCCTTTTAAGCTGGCTGTCCCTGCATTATGCTCCGTGGAAAATATTATGGGGGTATTTATTCCTTATACTGGCCGGTTTTGCAGGACTCTACGCCGGGATACATCCCATGATCTCGGTAATCCTGATAGGGACCGGACTGGGCGCCACCTTCCCGGTGATCATATCCTATATAGGAACGGGTTACAAAGCGTTGTCAGGAACTGCCATAGGGATCGCTATGGTTATCGCCCTGGGCGGTAACACTTTATTAAATTATTTAATGGGTATTCTGCCCATTCGTGTTTTTCCTTTATATTTGCTGATAATATGGGCAGCTATGACGCTCCTGTATTTGTTTATGTCCCTGAAGGGGAAGATTGAAAATGTAAAAAAATGACTATGCTTGCAACTCAATGGCTTGATAACGTACGCCGTCTGCAGGACAAGATCCAGGAGACACAGACTGAAAATATCCGAAAAGCGGCTTCCCTTATGGCAGACAGTATTGAGGCGGGACGCTGGGTCCATACTTTCGGTTGCGGACATGCCACATTGCCGATTGAAGAAATGTATCCCAGGATCGGGGGTTTCGTAGGTTTTCATCCCCTTATCGAACAACCGCTTACTTTCTTCACCCGGATTACGGGAGAAAGCGGGATCCACCAGTTTCTTTTTCTAGAAAGGGCTGAAGGTTACGGGACTGCCATTATGAGTTCCTGGAACTTTGATCAGCGGGATACTTTGTGGCTTTTTTCCCATACAGGGATCAATGCGGTAAATATTGATGTGGCACTGGAGGCAAAAAAGCGTGGAATGAAAGTCATTGTTTACGGATCCGCTGCCGAATCACAAGATAAAAAACCACGTCATTCCTGCGGAAAAAACTTGTTTGAACTGGCTGATCTTGTAGTGGATTCATGTGCCCCGCTCACAGATGCATCCGTTCCCCTGAAAGGCCATTTTGACAAGATAGGACCAGTCTCCACCATGTGTTTCATCACCTTGGTATGGATGACCGTAACAACGTGCGCAGAGATATTGGCAGACCGCGGTATGAAACTGCATATTCATCCTTCCCACAACGTTCCCGGAGACACTACTGCCAGGGAAAGGCTGGACGGATGTATAGATGAATATAAAAAGAGATCGTTTGGATTATAAATTTAATATGAATTGTTTATGAAAAAATTGGTTTTAAGTCTGGTACTGATGCTTATGGTTGTCGGTGCTTACGGGCAGAACTACAATGCCGCCCGGGAAAGCTGGTACAAAAATGAGCTTTTCCTGGAACCGACACGCTTTTTCGAAGGAACATTTGCTCTCGGTTACCAAAGGAATTTCTACAACTCGGCTTTTTCGCTGATGCCCTCCGTAACCCTGATGGGAGAATCGATTTTCCGTAACGAAGATAATTTTTTCAGCGAACTGGAAGGTTTTGGTCTGGAAGGTATTTATAAAGTCTTTTTTGCACGTATGCCCCGTAAAGTACAGGTTTATGCCGGGCCTTACGTTTCCTACCGTTTCTTAAAAGAAAAGAACAGGCTTCCGGATTACATTGACCCGCAGGATCTGCCCAATATAACCAACAGCGACCTTTATACACGATATAATACTGTTATGGCCGGTGTTTTGTTCGGTGTGCATTTTATGTGGGGACGCTTTACCATGGATTTGAACGTAGGAGGAGGACTTCGTTATCCTACTATTACGGGATTCAGAACACGGTACCCTTCGGTTGTGTCTGTTCCTACCGGTTTTGGTGAATTCGGATACAAGGGAGTGGTTCCAAAAGCTAATTTATCACTAGGAGTAGCCTTTTAATTGATTATGCGAAAAATTTTCATTGTTTTCCTGGGGATACTGTTGTCTTCAGGGGTATCCTATTCACAGTTTATTGAACAGCCTGCTTCCTGGGATTACCAGGTCAAGATGCTGGAAGATGATGTGTTTGAAATACGGTTTACTGCCACCCTGGATGAACCCTGGCATATGTACGATTTGGGTCCTTATGAGGACGGCCCCCAGCCTACACGGGTTACCCTGGATTTGCCCCCGGGTGTATTCCTGGAAGGAGAACTATACATGGAATCACCTCCTGCTAAAGAATTCGATCCTCTTTTCAATATGGATATCGGCTCTTTCGGGGGAACCGGTACGTTTGTACAGAAAGTTCGCCTGGAAATTCCCTCGGCAACCATTGGTGCCACGGTAGAATGGCAGGTTTGTGACGGAACGTCCTGTTTACCGCCGGAAGAAGCGTCTTTTGAAATTTTCGTGGGAGATGCAAACGCCGAGGTTGCTGCCGGAACTCCGGATGTTCCTGTAAAAGACGCATCTGCTTCTCTTTGGAAAATTATCTTACAGGCCATAGCCTTTGGCCTGGTGGCACTAGTTACGCCTTGTGTTTTCCCCATGGTACCCATGACGGTCTCTTTTTTCATCAGGGGTAGCGGGAACAAACGCAAAAATCGTCTGAATGCAGCATTATACGGTATTTTTATAGTATTGCTCTATACGCTCCCAATAGCCGTTATCATTGGGATCACGTATTTTACCGGAGGGGCTTCCGTAACGGCCAATATTTTCAATTGGCTCGCCACGCACTGGATCCCGAATATTATTTTCTTTGTTTTATTCCTGGTTTTTGCTGCTTCGTTTTTCGGTGCCTTTGAATTGGTCCTGCCTGCAAAATGGACTACCAAAACGGATGCGAAAGCCGATAAAGGAGGTATACTGGGCATCTTTTTCCTTGCCCTGACTTTGGTCCTGGTATCGTTTTCATGTACAGGTCCTATCGTGGGCACTGTTTTGATAGAGTCTACCCAGGGAGCGGTATGGGAACCCATCGTAACCATGCTGGCTTTTTCCGTTGCCTTTGCTTTGCCCTTTACCATACTGGCTTTTGTGCCTTCCTTGCTGGAACGTTTGCCCAAATCCGGCGGTTGGCTCAATTCCGTAAAAGTGGTTTTGGGATTTATTGTATTGGCGCTTTCCCTGAAGTTTCTCAGTACCATTGACCAGATATACCAATGGAGCCTGCTGGACAGGGAAGTATACCTGGCTTTGTGGATCGTGATCTTTTCCCTGTTGGGATTTTACTTGTTGGGGAAGATCCGTTTCCGCCACGATTCACTCTCAGAACATGTAGGGGTCTTCCGTTTTGGTCTTTCCATAGTCGTTTTTTCGTTTGTTGTTTACATGATACCCGGGATGTGGGGAGCTCCGTTGAAAGCCATATCGGGCTACCTGCCGCCGCTTAAAACGCAGGATTTTGTGATGAATGCGTCTTCTTCAGCTCCGGCTCCAACGCTTCGGGAATCTTCAGACAGATCGTACAGCGATATCTTTGACTTGCCTTACGGACTGGATGGGTTTTTCCACTACGGAGAAGCAATGGAATACGCAAAAGAAAACAATAAGCCTGTTTTCCTGGATTTTACAGGCCTTGGATGCGTTAATTGCAAGGAAATGGAAGCCCGGGTATGGAGCGATCCGCGTGTACAGGAGTTGTTGAGGGATGAATACATAATACTGGCCTTGCACTCAGATGCCAAGAACACGGCACATGAAAATGATTGGGTTACCGATGAAAGGGGCCGGGAACTCCGGACCCTGGGAAAGATCAATTCCTGGTTTGTACGCACCCGATATCAAGTCAATGCACAACCCACCTATATTATTTTGGATCATCAGGGGAATCCGCTGCTGGATCCACGCAGTTATGATCTGGACATAGAGGGATACGTGAGGTTTCTCCGGGAAGGACTGGAGGCCTTTAATAAATAAAGTGTTATGCAGGACATACAGTTATTTTTTAACAAGCTGAGCGGTTTGTTATGGGGCTGGCCTATGATCATATTGCTCCTGGGAACCCATATTTTTTTAACCATCCGGCTGAAATTTCCTCAACGTAAGATATTCAAAGGGATAGCTCTTTCCGTGAAAAGTGACGGGGATTCCAAAGGAGATGTCAGCCAGTTCGGGGCACTGGCAACAGCCCTGGCGGCCACCATTGGGACAGGCAATATCATAGGGGTGGCCACGGCTGTATCCCTGGGAGGTCCCGGTGCGGTTCTATGGATCTGGCTTAGCGGTTTGTTCGGGATCGCCACAAAATACTCCGAAGGCTTGCTGGCGGTCAAGTACCGCGTAAAAACCTCTGACGGAACTATGTTAGGCGGTCCTATGTATGCCCTGGAACGCGGGTTGGGCATGAAATGGCTGGCCGTTCTTTTTTGTATCTTTACTATTGTTGCGGCATTGGGTATCGGTTGTTCCGTACAGTCCAATTCCATATCAACCATGTTAAGGGAATCAATAAACTTATCTCCCTATATTTCAGGAGGTATACTGGCCTTAATGGTGGCGCTTGTCATTTTTTTCGGGATAAAGGGTATTGCCCGTGTCTGCGGGTTCCTGGTTCCGTTTATGGCGTTCTTTTATGTATTGGGATGTATCGTGATCATATTGATGAACGCTTCTTTTTTGGGAAAAGCTGTTTCCCTGATTTTTGAATCGGCATTTTCCCTGAAGGCTGTTGGCGGAGGTATGGCCGGAGGCGGTCTGATGGTTGCCATGCGTTACGGTATTGCAAGGGG
>JAAYYL010000046.1 GCA_012515395.1 Bacteroidales bacterium | reverse complement strand
CTGGAACAAGGCAGGATCATGGACCGGATCCTCTTTGCCATGGCCGGGAGTATGAAATCAATGGGACGGCCGGGCTCCCTGGAAGTGATGTACATGATCCAAACGGTCATCAACACGCTCATTCCCTCCGCCTCGGCAAAAGCAGCCATGACCATGCCCATCATGGCACCATTCAGCGATCTGGTGGGGGTCTCCCGGCAGGCGACGGTGCTGGCGTTCCAGTTCGGGGACGGTTTTACCAACATGATCACTCCCATTTCCGGGGTGTTGCTGGCCGTCCTTGGAATAGCACATGTTCCCTATACCCGTTGGGTCCGGTGGGCGTGGCGTTTCATACTGGGGCTGATCGTGGCCGGTGCGTTGCTGCTCATACCTACTCTTTTCGTTTGGTAATGAGGCAAATTGTCAGCAACTTGTTTGTAAATAAGAAAATTAATCCTATCTTTGCAACCCGTTTTACGTAGAGTAAAAATACATAAAGCAAAGATTAACAATACATTATGCCAACAATTCAACAACTAGTTCGTAAAGGAAGGGAACGTGTGGTAGAAAAAAGCAAATCACGTGCTTTGGACTCCTGTCCTCAAAGACGCGGTGTTTGTGTACGTGTGTATACCACCACTCCCAAAAAACCGAACTCCGCTATGCGTAAAGTTGCCCGTGTTCGTCTGACCAACCAGAAAGAGGTGAATGCCTACATTCCCGGTGAAGGTCACAACCTGCAGGAGCACTCCATCGTATTGGTACGCGGAGGTCGTGTAAAAGACCTGCCCGGTGTCCGTTACCACGTTCTCAGAGGTGCTTTGGAAACCTCCGGTGTGGAAGGCAGAACACAATCCCGTTCACTTTATGGAGCCAAACGGCCCAAAGTGAAAAAATAATTTAACTGATTAAAAACAAATGAGAAAATCACAGCCTAAAAAGAGGATTCTACTTCCTGATCCCAAGTTCCATGACGTGCTTGTTACCCGTTTTGTGAACAATTTGATGCTTCAGGGAAAGAAGAGTATTGCCTACGGCATTTTTTACGATGCCCTGGATATCGTAGGTGAGAAAATGAAAGATTCTGAGAAGGCTCCTTTAGACATTTGGAAAAAAGCGTTGGAAAACATTACTCCCCAGGTAGAGGTGAAAAGCCGCCGTGTGGGAGGTGCCAACTTCCAGGTGCCTACCGAGGTGCGTCCTGAGCGGAAGATTTCGATTAGTATGAAGAACATGATCAATTACGCCCGGAAACGTTCCGCACATTCCATGGCCGAGAAACTGGCCGCAGAGATCGTTGCTGCTTACAACAGTGAAGGTGCCGCATTCAAGCGTAAAGAAGACATGCACAAGATGGCGGAAGCCAACAAAGCATTTGCACATTTCCGTTTCTAAGACGGGAATTTTTGTCAGCACCTGAAGAATGTCAAGAGATTTAACATATACAAGGAATATTGGCATCATGGCCCATATTGATGCCGGTAAGACCACTACCACCGAACGTATTCTCTATTATACGGGTAAAACCCATAAAATAGGGGAAGTTCACGAGGGGGCGGCTACTATGGATTGGATGGTCCAGGAGCAGGAGAGGGGTATTACCATAACCTCGGCTGCTACCACCGCGTTCTGGAATTGTTGCCGGAACCGTTACCAGATCAATATCATAGACACCCCGGGTCACGTGGATTTTACCGTAGAAGTGGAACGATCCCTGCGCGTACTGGACAGTGCCGTAGCTACGTTCTGCGCCGTGGGTCGTGTACAGCCCCAATCCGAGACTGTCTGGCGTCAGGCCGATAAGTACAAAATTCCAAGGTTGGCCTTTGTCAACAAAATGGACCGGGTGGGAGCCGATTTCTTTGCGGTAATAGAGGAAATTCACGAAAGATTAGGTGCTAACGCCATTCCCATCTGTCTGCCCATAGGCTCTGAGGAATCCTTCCGCGGAATAGTGGATCTGCTGTCCATGAAAGCATATATTTACGACAGTGCCAGTAAAGATCTGATCAATTTCACCGTGGAAGAAGTCCCTTCGTCTATGCAGGAAGAAGTGGAAGAATGGAGGGGTAAACT
>JAAYYL010000005.1 GCA_012515395.1 Bacteroidales bacterium | reverse complement strand
TTGGAATCACACCATGAACAACCTATGTCGCAGCCTCCCAGCCTGATGAAATAAGCGGCCCGTCCGGTATGATATCCTTCTCCCTGGAGGGTATAAAAATCTTCAACAAGAGGAAGCAGACGGCCTTCATCCAATAGCGAGTTCATTGTACAAATGTAAAGAATAATTGTGACAAATTGTCAGAAAAATCGCTTTGGAACAAGGTTTGAAGTTGAAAGGGCGTTATGAACGAGCAAAAATATACCATACAGGCGCAGGAATTGCTGCAAGCGGCAGTTCTCACGGCGCAGGCCGGATCCAATCAAATGATCGAGACCGGTCATATACTGAAAGCCATTTTAGCCGACCGGGAAGGAGTGGGCGTGTATCTCTTGCAGAAAGCCGGAGTGAATACCGATATACTGGAGAAAGAACTGGCCGGATTGCTGGATAAATACCCCAAACAACAGGGAACGGCTGATACTTATTTATCGCGTGATTCCCAGGACGTGCTGCAGAAAGCCAGGGTCATTGCCACTAAAATGGGAGACCAGTTTGTTACCGTTGAACACATTCTGGCCGGATTGGCCGGAGGAAAGGACGACGTTGCTAAAATGATGCGTTCCCGCGGGTTGAACGAAGACCACCTGAAAAAAGCCATAGAACAGATACGTCAGGGTCGGAAAGTGGATTCCCAGACGGCAGAGCAGACTTTTGATGCCCTGAACAAGTACGCCGTAAATCTGAATGAGCTTTCCGCAGCCGGAAAAGTGGACCCAGTAATAGGACGCGATGATGAGATAAGAAGGGTCCTTCAGATACTCAGCAGGCGTACCAAGAACAATCCCATTCTTGTTGGTGAGCCGGGTGTGGGAAAAACGGCCATTGCCGAAGGCATTGCCCAGCGGATTGTTACAGGAGACGTTCCCGATACCCTGAAAAGCAAGCAGCTCTATTCCCTGGATATGGGAGCCCTGATAGCCGGTGCCAAATACAAAGGTGAATTTGAAGAACGACTCAAAGGCGTTGTAAGGGAAGTTATATCAAGCCAGGGGGAGATCATCCTTTTCATTGATGAAATCCATACCCTGGTGGGAGCCGGAAAAGGGGAAGGGGCCATGGATGCAGCCAACATCCTGAAACCGGCTTTGGCACGTGGAGAACTCAGGGCAATAGGATCCACGACACTGGGAGAATACCAGAAATATTTTGAACAGGATAAAGCCCTGGAAAGACGTTTCCAGATGGTTATGGTGGACGAACCTTCTCCGGCCGAAGCCATTTCCATACTCAGGGGCCTGAAAGACCGTTACGAACAACATCACAAGGTACAGATCAAGGACAACGCCCTGATAGCGGCCGTGGAATTGTCACACCGTTACATTACTTCCCGTTTTTTGCCGGACAAAGCCATTGACCTGGTAGATGAAGCTGCGGCAAAACTCAGGTTGGAAATGAATTCTGTTCCCGAATGTATTGATGAGCTGGAACGTCGTATCCGTCAGCTGGAAATCGAGAGGGAGGCCATAAAAAGAGAAAAGGACAAGGAAAAGCTGGCCGTTTTGGGAAAAGAAATTGAAGAGTTGTCCGCTCAATGTGATATTCAACGTGCCAAATGGCAGGAGGAGAAATCGGTTTTGGAAAGTATCCAGCAAAAGAAAAAAGAAGTTGAAGATTTGCGCTATGCAGCCGCCGAAGCCGAACGGCGGGGAGATTACGGAAAAGTGGCCGAGATCCGTTACGGGAAGATCGTGGAAATTGAAAAAGCGATTGAATTGCTGAACAAACGGAAAGAATCATTCACCCGCTCCATGATCAATGAATCCGTCAACGAAGAAGACATTGCCGAGGTGGTATCCAAATGGACCGGTATCCCTGTGCAACGCATGCTGACAGCAGAGAGGGAAAAACTTTTAAAACTGGAAGAGGAGCTTCACAAGCGGGTCATCGGGCAGGACGAGGCCATAGGGGCGGTAGCCGATGCGGTACGGCGCAGCCGTGCCGGTTTGCAGGATCCGCGTAAGCCCATAGGGTCCTTTCTTTTCCTGGGAACCACCGGAGTGGGGAAGACCGAATTGGCCAAAGCACTTGCCGAGTTTCTTTTTGACGACGAGAACCTGATTACCCGGATTGACATGAGTGAGTACCAGGAACGTCATTCGGTGAGCCGCCTGGTAGGTGCGCCTCCGGGATATGTGGGCTACGACGAAGGAGGACAATTGACAGAGGCCGTCAGAAGAAAACCCTATTCAGTCATTCTTCTTGACGAGATAGAAAAAGCGCATCCGGACGTATTCAATATTTTGTTACAGGTTCTTGATGACGGGCGTTTGACCGACAACAAGGGAAGGGTGGCCGATTTCAAAAACACCATACTGATCATGACTTCCAATACGGGTTCTCACCTGATACAGGAAAACATGCAGGAAGGCACGGAAGATCCTGTTCGGTTTGAAGCAACAAAAAGACAGGTAATGGAATTGCTTCGCAGAACGTTGCGGCCTGAATTCCTGAACCGCATAGACGAAATCATTATGTTCCATGCCCTGACACGGGAAAACGTCCGGGACATTCTGAAACTGCAGATTGCCGGTATCAACAAAATGCTTTTGGAGAAAGGTATAAGTATGGAACTAACGGAAAAAGCACTGGACTACCTGCAGGAAAAAGGATACGAACCTTCCTACGGTGCCAGGCCTTTAAAACGTTTGTTGCAAAGGGAACTGGTCAATGAGCTGGCCCGAAGGATACTGGACGGCACATTGGATGTGAAAGGGAAGATTACGGTTGACAGTGACGGCAATGCACTGGATCTGAGGGATTCCTAGAAAGGATCAAATCGTTCCGGGTGCTTGCCCTTAACGCCTTTGTCAATATACCATTGTTTGATGCGCTTCATGTCTGCTTGTACATCATCTGTAATGAGTACCTGTTCCGCTACGCCTATCTCCTTACGTCCCCAGTCAAAATACCCGTAATATACGGGAATGTCCAGAGCCCTTGATATGGTGTGAAACCCCGCTTTCCAGTTTTTTGTGGGTTGACGGGTTCCTTCGGGAGCAATGGCCAGATGCATGTAATCTTCCTTACGGACTGCATCAATCATATGTCTGGCAAAAGAAGCCCCTTTGCCCCGGTCTACCGGAATGGCTCCGGCCCATCTCAATAATCCTCTGAGCGGCCATACGAAAACATCGCTCTTTACCAGCACGTTGGCTTTTCCTCCTATTCCGTTATAGAACAGGTAGGAAATGACAAAATCCCACATGGAAGTATGGGGAACACCCAAAATAATGCATTTGGGAACGGGAATCGGCTTGCCTATGAGTTTCCATCCCATGATGCGCGTGGCAATGAAGGCACAGATTTTTTGTTTGATCATTGGAACAAAGGTAGAAAAAAAGCATTATTCCTGCACAACCTCTTTCAGGATGGGGGTAAGAGCTTGTTCCATTTTTTGCAAAACCTGATCAAAAGCCGGATTCCCAATGCTGCCCGTATGGGTATGAACAATATTTTTTTGCGCCTTGTATGAGCCATTTCCAAGACTGTCGGCCACCTGGCGGTATGCGTCCCTGAATGGGATTCCTTCCAGGACCAGGCGGTTGACCGATTCCACGGTAAAAAGCAGGTCGTAACGTTCATGGGTAAAGATTTTGTCGTTGACTTGCATTTGCGAGATCATAAGCCTGCTTATATTCAGGCATTCAAAAAGCGAATCTATAGCGGGAAAGAGCAAGTCCTTCAACAGTTGATAATCCCTGTGGTACCCGTGGGTAAGGTTGGTGCACAAAAGGGTGATCTGGCAGGGAACTCCCTGAATGACATTGCACCGGGCACGTACAAGTTCCCATACATCCGGATTTTTTTTATGGGGCATAATGCTGCTGCCGGTAGTCAGCGAATCCGGAAAATCAAAAAACCCGAAGTCAGGTCCCGAATAAAGGCAACAATCTGCGGCCAGCTTGTTGAGCGTACCGGCCAGCGATGCCATGGCAAATGCCAGGGAGCGTTCGGTTCTTCCACGGCTCATTTGTGCGGCAATGCTGTTGTACTTCATTGTCCCGAATGCCAAAAGACGTGTTGTTTCCTCACGGTCCAGAGGGAAAGAATTTCCGTAACCCGCGGCTGAACCCAAGGGATTCTGGTCGCTATGCATCCACGCGGCCGTTAACTGATGAATGTCATCAACGAGTGTCTCGGCATAAGCTCCCATCCAAAGACCGAAAGAAGAAGGCATGGCCGGTCTTTCATGCGTGTAACCGGGCATCAGCACGTCTTTGTACAGGCGCCCCTTTTCCTGCATCAGGTCAAAAAGGCTGCGGACTTCCCGTGCAATATTCCGGCACACGTCTTTCAGGTATAGATGGATATCTGTCATTACCTGGTCATTGCGGGACCTTCCGGCATGGATTTTTTTGCCCAGATCGCCCAGTTCACGCGAAAGGAACATTTCCACAAATGAATGAATGTCTTCCGCTTCCGGACCGATTTCCACTTCCCGGTTAAGGATCTTTTGACGCAATGCATCCAGGGCTGTTGTAAGCGTATCTGTTTCCTTCCTGGTCAACAATCCGGTCTTTCCCAGCATTTTTACATGGGCTATGGATCCTGTAATATCGTACGGGGCCAGCCTCATATCCCACCCGGCATCGTTGCCGATTGTAAAGCGGCTGACTTCTTCCGGTGTTTCAATCCCTTTTTCCCAAAGTGTTTTCATGATCATTATAAGGTAAGGTGAGTAAGTACTTTTTTATAAACATCAACTCCCTGCTGCAATTCAGACAAGTATATGAATTCATCCGGTGTATGTGACCGGGCTGAATCTCCCGGGCCGAGTTTTATAGCCGGGCAAGGCAGGCGCATCCAGTCCGATGTGGTCGGGGAAACGAACGTTGGAATCCCCGCTTTTTTTACTGCATCCCGCAACGGATGACCTTCCGGGGTTACCGAGGCTTTATTGGCCATATTTCTTGGGATCAGCTGACCCGAGACCACGCTGCTGAGCCTTTCCACGATCTCCGCATTGCCGCAGGCGTCCGTGGTACGAATGTCCACCACGTAACGGCATTCTCCCGGGATGACGTTGTGCTGCGTGCCGGCCTGTATCTGCGTTACCTGCAGATGTATCTTTCCCATGATTGCCGAGTTTTCCGCGAACGAAAAATTCCGGAGTGCGGCAATGTCGTCCATTGCTTTGTAAAGGGCGTTGATGCCATCGTTTCGCGCGGCATGTCCCTGACGTCCACGGACGTAGCCGTCCAACACCAACAGTCCTTTTTCACCCGTGGCAGCCTGCAAGCCCGTAGGCTCACCTACAATAGCGCATGCGATATCCGGATAACGGGGCAAAACAGACGCAATCCCGGCCGGATCCGAGTTTTCCTCTCCTGCGGCAAGGATCAAAACCAGGTTGTAAGGCAAGTCGTTGAGGGAGCAGAAAGCCTCTGTCATAGAAACTACGGACGCTCCGGCATCATTGCTTCCCAGACCGTAAAGACGGGGTGCTCCATGGTCATCTTCCTGAATAACCGGATCGTAGGGATCACGTGAATAACCGGAAGCCGGCATGACCGTATCGTGATGTGAACAAAGCAGAACGGTTGGTCGGCCTTTCCGGTGAGGTTCTTTGCATGCTATAACATTGTTTCCTATACGTTTTGGCTGCATACCCGTTTTTTCAAACAAGTGATCTGCCAGTATCGCGGCAGTCTTGTCTTCCTTTCCCGAAACCGACGGGGTTTTTATCAGGCGACACAGCAATTCGGTCATGTCTTTCATAGTTGCACGGATGTTTTTCCAACATAAACTTCTTCAATTCCGGATTCCAGCGCTTCCAGCGCATTTTCAACTTTCGGTATCATTCCCCCGTAAATGATGCCTTTTTTGCGCAGTTCCAGGTATTGCAGGCGGCTGAGCAAGGCCAGGGGTTTCTCTGAACCCGGGCAAATGATCCCTTCCCGGTCGAATACATAGCGCAGGCGAACTTTGTATTTCACGGATAAGGATAAAGCTACAGCTGAGGCTATCGTATCTGCATTTGTATTCAATAATTGTCCTTCGCTGCTACAGGTAACGGGAGAGAAAACCGGTATGATTTGTTCATTCAAAAGGCTGTCAATGAAAAGGGCGTTTATGCTACCGGGCATCAAATCACCGGCCAGTCCGTAATCAACAGGGCGGGGATCCCGTTTCCGGCTTATGATACACTTTCCGTCAGCTCCGGTCAGTCCCAGCGCCCTGCAGTTCCGGGCCGTCAGGGCAGCTACCAGTGTTTTGTTAATCCATCCGGCATACACCATAACAGCAATACGAAGTGTTTCCTGATCCGTAATCCTCCTTCCTTCGTGCATCCGCACCGGAATGGCCAGGCGACGGGCAAGATCGGTAGCCATGACACCGCCTCCGTGGACCAGTATCTTTCGTTCCGGACATTGACAAAAAGTGTCCAGAAAACTTTCCAGTGTTGCGGGATCATCAATAACGTTGCCGCCAATCTTAAAAATATCCAGATACATGGTCAGTGCTGTTTTAAAAGTGTTTCCAGAATGCTTTGTATGACTGCCTGGGCGGCGGTTTCCCGATTGGCTGCCTGCGGAATGACCAGCGATGCCGGACTGTCCAGCACCCGGTCACTGACGATCATGTTTCTGCGTACAGGAAGGCAATGCATGAAGTACGCGTTGTCGGTCAGCTCCATTTTCCGGCTGTCTACCATCCATGACATATCCTTGCTCAGGATCTTGCCGTAGACAGGATCCCTGTATGCGGCCCAATTCTTTGCATAAATAAAATCGGCACCCCGGAAGGCTTCTGACTGATCGTAAACGATTTTTGCTCCGTGTGTAAAACGTTCGTCCAATTCGTACCCCTGGGGGTGTGTTATGGTCAGATCGTAACCTGCCGCGACCATCCATTCGGAAAATGAGTTGGCTACTGCCTGCGGAAGAGCCCGGGGATGGGGAGCCCAGGTAAGTACGACTTTGGGTTTCGGTTTCTTTTTGAATTCTTCAATGGTTATGTGATCTGCAAAACTCTGCAACGGATGTCGTGTGGCCGATTCAAGGCTGATAACGGGTTTTCCAGAATACCTAATGAACTTATTCAGTATTTCTTCGTTGTAATCGGCTTCTTTTGACTCAAAGCGTGCAAAAGAACGAACCCCTATGATGTCTGCGTAACAGCCCATTACCGGAATGGCTTCCAACAGGTGTTCCGGTTTGTCCGAATCCATTACCACTCCCTTGCGTGTTTCCAGGTTCCAGGCGCCCTGTTGTACATCCAGCACAATCACGTTCATGCCCAGATTTTCGGCAGCTTTCTGGGTGCTCAGTCGCGTCCTCAGGCTGGAATTGAAAAACAGCAACAAGGCAGTCCTGTGTTTCCCCAGGTTGCAGTTCGCAAATGGATCTTTCTTTATTTCCATGGCCTTTGCCATTGCCGAGTCAAGGGACCCGATGTCTTTTACCGATGTGAAATGTAACATTGTTTAAAAAATTTGATAAACGTTTCTGCCTCTTGTTCCGTCAGGCACAGAGGCGGCAAGAGCCTGATAATATGTGTACCGGCGGCACCGGTGAAAATCTGTCCTTTCATGAGCAGGTCCTCCCTGAGTGTAGCGCTTGCGGGATGCTCCGGCCTGAGTTCAAGGCCTATCATAAGGCCGCGTCCTCTGTACTCGCTGATCCCTTCCGAAAAATGGCCTATCTCATTTTTGATCAGGGAGCCCATTCGTGCCGCGTTGCTCATAAGGTCTTCTTCCTCTATAACCTGCAAAACGGCCAGAGCAGCGGTACAGGCCAGGTAATTTCCCCCGAAGGTAGTACCCAGCTGCCCCTGAACGGCTTTGAATTCCGGAGCTATAAGAAGCCCTCCCACAGGGAATCCGTTTCCCATACCTTTGGCCATGGTTACGATATCGGCACGGATTCCCGCGTGCCGGTGGGCAAAGAATTTCCCGGTACGCCCGTATCCGGACTGGATCTCGTCCAGGATCAATACCGTGTCGTGAACGGTGCAAAGAGCCCTGATCTTTTGCAAAAAGGCGGCTGAAGGTTCTCTTATTCCGCCCACTCCCTGGATGCCTTCCACTATGACGGCCGCATATTGGTTTTGTGTGAAGGCCTGTTCCAGGGCTGCAAAATCGTCCAGATCAATAAAATCAACGTGGTGATTTGCATTGAAGGGGGAGCAGATAGATGGATTGTCGGTCAGGGCGACTGCTCCGGAAGTCCTTCCGTGGAAAGACCTTTTGAAAGCCAGCACACGGTTTCTTCCATTGCGGAAGGAAGCCAGTTTCAGCGCGTTCTCGTTTGCCTCGGCTCCCGAATTGCACAGGAAAAGAGCGTACCCGGGGTACTCCGAGATGCGCGTAAGCGCCTCGGCAAGTCTTTCCTGGAGGGGGTTGACAATGGCATTGGAATAAAATCCGATGCGCTGCAATTGTTCGGAGAGGGTTTTCACGTAAACCGGGTGGGAGTGGCCGATGGAAATCACGGCATGCCCTCCGTAAAGATCCAGGTACTCCCGGCCTTTATCGTCGGTTATGGTACAACCCCGGGCCTTAACGGCGTTGATGTTCCACGTTTTGTATACAGGAAATAGCGGCATAATGTTTTGGATTAATAAACGATGGATTTTAATTGTAAACCGGTGGTTTGTGGCAGTCCGGTGATCAGGTTCATGTTCTGCAGAGCTGTCCCGGATGCTCCTTTCAACAGGTTGTCCAGTACGGAAGTTATATGCAGCATGTTCCCGTGTTTTTCAATATGTATCAGGCATTTGTTGGTATTTACAACGTCTTTCATACTAAGTTCATTGTCAGATATGTGTACAAAGGGATGGGCAGCGTAATAGTTGCGGTAGAGCTCAATGGCCTCTGCCTGGTCCCGGTTGCAGGATGTGTATATGCTGGTCAGGATACCACGGGAAAAATCTCCCCTTATGGGTACAAAATGCAGTTGTGGAATCTCCGCTTCCATGGCTATGGACAGTGTTTCCCGGATTTCCCCGGTATGTTGGTGCCGGAAAGCCTTGTATACGGACAAGTTGTTGTCCCGGTAAGGAAAATGGGATGTTTCCGAAAGCCTGGCACCTGCTCCTGTAGCTCCCGTGATGGCATGGACATGAATGTCGTCCTGCAACCATTTTGCCCGGGCAAGAGGGATCAGTGCCAGTTCAATGGCCGAGGCAAAGCATCCCGGGTTGGCAATGTTCCCTAACGCTTTGGCCTCTTTCGCGTATGTTGCAGGGTCGGGATACGATTCGGGCAATCCGTAAATAAACCGGCGTTTCCCTTCCGGGTTTGCGTTCAGTGACCTGAAATCACGGCTCAGGTCTATGATGTGACCAACCTTTTCCAGGTCGTTTTCCCGAATGAATTGGCGTGACCGTTCGTGTCCCAGGCAGAGAAACAGCACGTCAATGCTTGTCAGGGGCAGTGTCTTTTCAAATACCAGTTCCGTGTCCCCGGCCAGGTCCCTGTGGACCGAAGCAACAGCCATGCCGGCCCGCGACTGGCTTGTGATACCGGCAATCTCTATATTGGGGTGATTCAGAAGCAGTCGAATGAGTTCTCCGCCCGTATACCCGGCTCCCCCGGCAACGGCTGCACGTATTTTATTCTTCATTGCCGAGTGAATTGTAAATTTTTACGGGTAATGACATGATTCGGGTGAATCCTTCCACGTCCGTTCCGGAAAAAGCGGTAGTCCCTTCCCCGTAATCGCCGAATTTGCCGTTCATCAGATCGTAAGGGCTTTCACATCCTTTCAGGAAGAAGGTATCGGGAACCAGGCGGACCCATACTTTTCCGGTGACACGATCCTGGGTGTTTTCCAGGAAGGTTTCAATATTTCTCATGACCGGGTCTGCGTATTGCGCCTCGTGCAGCATCATGCCGTACCAGTTCGCCAATTGTTCTTTCCAGTAGAGTTGCCATTTTCCCAAAACGTGTTTTTCAAGCAGGTGATGTGCTTTTATCAGGATTAATGGGGCGGCAGCTTCAAAACCTACCCGTCCTTTGAGTCCCACAATGGTATCTCCAATATGGATATCCCGGCCGATACCGTATGGAGCGGCAATTTTATGAAGTGTTTCAATGATCTGAAGCGGGTTCATGGATATTCCGTTCAGGGCTGCAGGTTCTCCTTTTGCATAATCTATGACAACGGTTTCGGTACCCGTTCGGGTGCGTTTCACAGGATATGCTTCTTCCGGAAGTTCGCCCAGTGAATGAAGTGTTTCTGCACCACCTATGCTCGTTCCCCAGATGCCCTGGTTAATGGAATATTTGGATTTTTCCCATGGGTAGTCAAATCCAATTTTTTGCAAAAAGGCGATTTCTTCCTTTCTGCTGATTTTTAATTCTCTTACGGGTGCCAGCAATTGCATTTCCGGTGCCAGTACGTGGATGAAATAATCAAAACGAACCTGGTCGTTACCTGCTCCGGTGCTTCCGTGAGCAATGGCGCCGGCGCCCGTTTCCTTTGCATAATTGACTACCGTCATAGCCTGAAAAGCGCGTTCCGAACTTACCGATAACGGGTATGTGTTGTTTTTCAGCACATTCCCGAAAATAAGGTACTTCAGGCAACGGGAATAATACGTTTCCCTGATATCTATGGTTTTATGGGTTACGGCTCCCAGTTTCAGGGCTTTTTCCTGCAGGGTCGAAACTTCTTCTTCGGAAAATCCTCCCGTATTTACCAGGAGGGTATGCACTTCCATGTTTTTTTCCCGCGTCAGGTAAGGGATGCAAAAAGAGGTGTCCAGACCTCCGCTGTAAGCCAATATTACTTTTGTTTTCATGGGGTGTTGTTTTTTATTGTCTGTTGTTGTTCTTTCTGTTGTTTTCTGGCGGGATGTTCAGCCGGATCGTAAAGCATGCCGGTACAAAGGCACATGCGTTTTTCATTCCGGATGAGGATGTCGTAATTACGACACCCTTTGCAACCGTCCCAGAATGCTTCATCCCGGGTCAGTTCCGAAAACGGAACAGGCCTGTAACCCAGTTTTGAATTGATTTTCATAACGGCTGATCCCGTTGTAATGCCGAAGATCTTTGCATCCGGGTACAATTCCCTGGACAAATGGAAGATCTTTCTTTTGATTCTGGAAGCGATTCCCAGGTGACGGTAGGCGTGGTCCACTATAAGACCTGAATTTGCCACGAAAGATTTATTGCTCCAGGTTTCTATGTATGAAAAGCCTACAAGTTGTTTGCTATCGAGTGCTATTACGGCTTTTTGGCTGATCATTTTTTCTTTGATGTATTCCGGAGAACGGCGGGCAATACCTGTTCCACGTTCCAGGGCGGATATATACATCAATTCACAAATACGTTCTGCATAGCCTGTATGAGAGGCATTGGCAACAAGAATGCGCACATTCATTGTCAAAAAAATATTAAGGTTATGGGATGTTGAGAAAAAAGACGGAAAGATGGGCATACAGGATGCAGGAGCTGTCGCTGCACCCTAAGCCCTTACTCGGACACGTAGAATCTGTAAAGATGTATTCATTCCAGGACAAAAGTAAAAACTTATGCGAACAAACGACAATATAATTTTATTTACTTACTGATTCTTTCTATTCATGTTAAAAAAATTACAAATAACATTTGTTTTTGTTCTGCCGGCTTATAGTTTGTTAAGGCTGCGGAATATACCTTCAATTGCTTATATTTGTAATATATACACGGTATTATGAAAAAAGTATTTTTCCTGCCTATTCTTGGGTTTTTCTTTTGTGCATCGGGATATATACAGGCTCAGGTTCACGATCCCCATACTCTGTCAAGGATTGCTTTAAGGGAACACGTTTCATTTCTGGCTTCGGATTCATTGGAAGGACGTCTTACTGGTACTGAAGGGAATCTTATTGCCGGGGAATACATAGCAGATCGTTTTGCGGACATCGGACTGGATGAGTACAACGGCACCAGTTATTTTCATTACTTTGATGTAGAAATACCTTCCGCTATTGGTGAGATCCCCCTGGTAGTTCTGGAGGGTTGTAACGTAATTGGGGTTTTGCCCGGAACGCATCCAAAGCTTAAAAACGAATATATTATAGTTGGAGCCCATTACGACCACCTGGGAACCTTGCACGGAAACCCGGGTGTCATCGATTCTGTTTATAACGGGGCAGATGACAATGCATCGGGAACGGCTGTCCTGATAGAAACGGCCAGGTATTTAAAGGAAAAAGGAGGTTTGCCCAGAACAGTTGTTTTTGTTGCTTTTGACGGAGAGGAACAGGGCTTGTGGGGCTCGGAGCATTTTCTGAAAGATTCTTTGTATCCGGTCAGTCAGATCAAAACGATGATCAGCCTGGATATGGTTGGGTATTACAGAACCTCGGGTGTGTTGAAGGTAATCGGTACCGGGACATTGGAAGATTCCCGGCAATGGCTGACTCCTTCGGATGTTTTGAAAGTTCGTTTCATATCTTTTGAAAACTCTCTGTTAGGAGCCACTGATACCAGGAGTTTTGCAAAATCACAAATACCCACTCTGTTTATTACTACCGGGAGTGAATCTCCTTATCACAAAGTGGAGGATCAAGCAGAAGGGATCGATTACGAAGGACTGGTTGGAGTGACTTCCTATGTGGGCAGGTTGGTTTCAATGTTGGCAGCATATTCGCATCTGGCCCCGTCGGGTAAGTATGCCGTAATTCATCATGTACCCGAATACGCTTTTTTCTGGGGCCCTTCCGCTGCCTTTGGAACCAATCGCTTTATGCATACCAGGGGAGTTCTGGAAGGCAGACCGGGTTTTTACGCTGCCATGGGAGCCGATGCAAGGTTTCTCTGGAAAGGATTTTTGGAATTGAATCCGTCTGTGCAGTTAGAGTACATAGGAGCACGTCATGCAGAGACACCGGGGGTGTCTTATATGAACAGAATTCATATGTTTGCCTTGGGGATCCCTTTATCGGTACGGGTTTATTTTCCGCACTTCAACAATTTTCCCATAGGATGTTATGCTTCCTTCTCAACTTATTACAGGTACTACCTGGCCGGACAGATCAGCAATCCGGCTTTTGAATTTTCCGATGTTTTCAGACGTCATGAATGGGGAATAGGCGTAGGATTGGGGTTGCGTGCTTCTGTTTTTCAAATTGGATACGAACTCAGACTGGGCCTGACTGACCGTTTCAGACCGGGTTTCATTGAAGGTTACAATGTGAGGAATAGTATGCAGTCAATTACGTTTTCGTACTTTTTCTGACAAAAGTCAGTGCACTTACACGATTCCTGTAGGAAGCGTATTCCGGCTTGTTGGCCAATTGCCGGTTTTCCATCAGAGGTATGCTTATGAAAAGGAACATCATGGTATTTAGCAGGGCTCCGATACCGGTCCACCAGTAATGGAAAGGAAGTACGGAAATACTCATTAAGTATACGCCCCACCACATCAGGATCTCTCCTGAATAATTGGGATGACGGGCGTATTTCCACAACCCTGTCTCACACACACTTCCTGCATGTGTACGCCGGAAACTGTGCAATTGTCTGTCGGCAAGAAGTTGTATCAAAGCAGCACCTGCACTGATTGTGAAACCTGCGAAAGTCAGCAGGTTGGCGGGACCTACATTGTCAGGGGACGTGTGCAGATTCTCCATCACTACCAGGGCAGGTAACATGGCAAAGAATACGATTAATGTTGGCATGTAGTGAATG
Organism: Bacteroidales bacterium; assembly: GCA_012515395.1. Taxonomy (GTDB): domain Bacteria; phylum Bacteroidota; class Bacteroidia; order Bacteroidales; family UBA932; genus DMER64. The sequence goes on along the minus strand of JAAYYL010000005.1, from coordinate 22,184 downwards.
CCAAAAAAATTGATCAATTGCCAGATTCCCGGGAAATCATTTCTGAACTTGGTGTACCGCCAGTCCTGAACACCCAGATCCCGGAAGGTATAGGCCCAATTTGCTGTCAGGCGTATGCCCCAGAACCAGACCGCGGCCAAAAGCAGCACAAGAGATGCCGGTATGGTTCCGGGATCTAAGAGATTCAAATGGAAAGCAAGCAGGATCATGATGACAGGGGGAGCAACACTCCAGTAGGGATCGTACACGGAAGAATTCTTGTAGTAAACACCCACAAGCCATACGAGTATTGTAGCAACGGTATCTGCAATAAAGATTTTTGGAATGATTCCTTTGATCTCCCATAGGGAGCCGGTCAGGTTATAGACAAAAATTCCTGTAATAAGGGCCAGAATATATGTCAGCAGGATGATCAGAAACGATCGGGATCTTGTTTTTTCCATGGTTTCAAAAATACAAAGATTATTTTTATATATTTGAAATCATGAAAAGATTTATAATTATTTTGCTGGCAACAGGCTTCTTCCTGCCCGCTTTCGCTCAGCCGGACCCTGTTATTGTTGAGAGTATTTCTGAAATTTCTGCCGACAGTATTGAATCAACTGTTATGAAACTGGTAGGTTTTGAAACACGTCACAACCTTAGTACCCGTCAGGATCCCAATAAGGGAATCGGGGCTGCCTGTGAATGGCTTTACACGAAAGCTTCTTCTTACATACCTGACTCAGAGGGACGGCTTACCGTAAAAAAAGTTCAATATAAAGCAGGAGGCCCGGGCACCAGACTGGAAAGAGAAGTCTCTCTGACCAACATTATGGCTGTGCTCCGCGGTACAGGATCCCACGAGATTGTTTTGCTGGCACATTACGACAGCCGGGTAAATGATAACAACGATTCTACGTCCTTTGCTCCGGGGGCCAACGATAATGGTAGCGGGATTGCCTGCCTGATGGAAAGTTTACGAATATTGTCCCAAGAAGAACCTTTGCCTGCAACCGTTCGGTTTTTATTCCTTTCGGGTGAAGAGCACGGTTTGCTGGGTGCTGCGGCCATGTCCGGAATAGCCGGGTCGGAAGGGTGGAACATCCGTGCAGTCATTAACTATGACATGATAGGAAACACACAGGCAAGTGATACAGGACAGAAAGACAACACACTTACACGGGTTTTTTCGGAAGATGGACCTGCTCGGCACTTGGCACGCTACATAATGGAAACAGCGGCAATGTATGTAGACAACCTAACCGTGAAAATGATCTTCAGGAACGACCGCTTTGGCAGGGGAGGGGATCATACGCCTTTTCTGAAAGCCGGATATCCTGCCGTAAGGATTTCCGAGTATTATGAAAATTACGACAGAACCCACCAGTTGGTACGCAATGAAAACGGGATTTCATACGGGGATCTGCCGTCAGGAGTTGATTTTGAATATGTAAGAAAAAATACAGCTCTCAATCTGGCGGCAGTGATGAACCTGGCTAAAGCACCCCAAGCACCTGCCAACGTGAGACTTAACACCCGCGAGCTGAGTAATTATACAGAACTTACCTGGGATCATTCAACGGACAGTGCTTCAATTGCAGGGTACTATGTCCTGTTGCGTCAGACGGATCAACCTGCCTGGGAAAAAGAAATCTTTGTTACGGAAAACCACACGAAGATTCCGTACAGCAAGGATAATTATTTTTTCGGTGTCTGTGCAGTAGGACCTGAAGGTCACAGAAGCCTTGTCTGTCAGTAAGAAAGAGGATTGGCGGAAGACCCTTTTGTGGTGATGATAATCACCCCGTTTGCACCCCGCATACCGTACATCCCCCCATCTTTCTGAACCTGGATGGACTGGATGCTGTGTACGTCCAAAAAGCTGTTTACCACGGCAAATGTATCATATGTCATACCATCCACAACAATAAGAGGTTCCGTGTTTCCTGTAATGGTATTTATTCCCCTTATATTGGCTGTTATGCCGTTGGGACCGCTGGTAATACGCAGACCCGGTATTTGTCCCATTAAAAGTTCGGCAAGATCCCTGGCAGGTCTTGTCTTCAGCAACTCCGGCACGTTCTCAATGGAATTGGTCGGAGTGGTTCTCCTGTTGGTCAGTTCTTTAAGATCATCAACCCGGTAACGTTTTTTTGATCTAACTGTGATCAATAGGGAATCCAGTCCCTGGCAGGGTATGTGGGTTTCTCCAATATTGGGCAGGAATACCACCAGGGAATCCTTGTCACAGATGCCTTCCAGCACTACGGATCCGTTCTTGTCCGTAAGAAAAGATTGATCCCTTTGAACGGTTGTCACTACCAGGTTCGGCAAGGGCTTGTCTTTTCTGTCTACGATCTTAACGCTTAAATTGCGAAGAGTATCCTGCTGTATGTTATTGTCCTGTGCCCAGACCGGCGACAGAGGCATTATACAGGCTATAATGGCGAATAATGCATATTTTTTCATAATTTCAAATATAATGATTTCTGATAAACTGATACTATTCCAAAAAATGTGTCTCAAATAAAAAACAGACTCAAAGGAATTCTATAGTAAAATTAAAAATATATACCTTTGTCGGCATTATTATTGTACGTATATACTAACTTATATAATAAACAATGATTTATCCTACTTTATTTCACGTATATTCCAACAGTATAGATACATATTCTGACAGGCCTGCCTTTTCTTTATACGAAGGGGAAACAGTAACCTATGGAATTTTTGCCCAAAGAGTGGAAAGTGTACAATCTTTCCTCCTTTCGGCCGGACTTCAAAAAGGTGACAAGGTTGCTTTGCTCAGTACCAATATGCCAAACTGGAACGTTTGCTATTTTGCAGCGGTCTCCCTGGGAATGGTCATAGTTCCCATTCTTCCCGATTTTTCAGGGGAAGCCATATCATCCATCCTGGAGCATTCCGGTTCTAAGGCATTGTGTGTATCTGATAAACTTTATGCCAAAATCCCGCACGAGGCAAGGGAAAAGATGGAATTGGTTATCAGGACGGTCAGCCTGACGGTAATTGGCGGGAAAAAAATGCACGCAGAAGGTGTTCCGGCAGAGAGATCTGTTCCTGAACCGAATGATTTGGCTGCCATTATCTATACTTCCGGAACTACATCTTCTCCCAAGGGTGTTATGTTGAGTCACAAAGCCTTGTGCAATCAATTGCATATGGTACAAACGCTCATTGAAGTATTCCCGGAAGATGTTTTTCTTTCCATATTGCCGTTATCCCATACCTATGAGTGTTCATTGGGTATGTTGTATCCCTTTATGGAGGGGGCATCTGTAGTTTATCTGGGAGTTCCGCCTACTCCTACCAGCATGCTGCCGGCCCTGAAAAGTGTTCAGCCGACTTTTATGCTTACTGTTCCGCTTATCATGGAAAAGATCTATACCAGGCAGATCTTTGCCCGGTTTACATCAAATAAGGTCATGAAGATCCTTTATAAGGTCCGGTTTATAAGACGAATGCTACACCGGATTGCCGGTAAACGGCTGTACCACACCTTTGGCGGCAGAATGAGGTTCTTTGGAATAGGCGGATCAAAACTGAACAGGGCCACCGAGAAATTTTTACGGGATGCACGTTTCCCATATTCTATAGGGTACGGTTTGACGGAGACAGCCCCGCTTATTGCGGGAGCCGTTCATCCCGATACGTACCTTCAGTCTACCGGAAGGGTAATGAAAGGCATAGAGATCCGTTTGCAAGACATGGACCCGAAAACCGGAGTGGGGGAAATCCAGGTGAAAACGCCTTGTGTCATGGACGGGTATTATATGAATCCGGAGGCTGACAAAGAGGCTTTTACCGATGACGGATGGTTTCGCACCCGCGACCTGGGCAAGATGGACAAAACGGGGCGTATTTTCATAAAGGGACGTTTGAGTAATATGATCGTTGGATCCACGGGAGAGAATATTTATCCGGAAGATATTGAAAGTATCCTGAATCAGCACGAACTGGTAACTGAGTCGCTGGTTTTGCAGAAAGAGGGCAAATTGGTAGCCCTTGTGTACTTGCAGGACCTGAAAGATGATCTGCGTGAGCAGATATCCGAAGTGTATAACGACATTATGAACTATGTGAACAGCAAAGTAGGAAAAATGTCTCGTATCTCGGGTATCCATGAACATGAAAACGAGTTTGAAAAGACACCTACTCTGAAGATTAAAAGGTATCTCTACACAGATATTCTAAAAAGAAAAAACAAGTAATTTGTATTCTGCTCTCAGGGTTTGAATGAAATTTCTGCCCTGAAAATATTTTTTCCTTTGTTGACACCTTCCACGTAATATGTCAGGGAGTTTGTAACGGCCGTTATCATGTCTATCCGGTCTGACAGGAGACCCTCATTGTTGAAATTGATACGGAAACAGTCCACTTTGCGTGAAGAAACCAGTGACGGGTCCAGGTAATCCAAAGCCCATTCAATGTATTTGGCGTTGTTAACGTGTCCGTTGAAATCGATATCTGAATAATTCACCGTTTTTTGTCTCGCAGGCCTGAGCAAATCCCGGTCAGGAACCTCAATCTTGGCACAGGGCGTTTTAATGGCATGTCGTTCCGTTTTTTCTGAAAGAGTGGTATCGTCAAAAAGCAGTTGGGGCCTTTGGATACGCCGTGTTTTCAGGTTGATGATCAACCAGGAACTGGTGGCAGTGACCAGGTCTTCAGTGCCGTTTTCGTTCCTGATCAGGAAATCTCTCAGAGAAAAAATTCCGTCTTCTCCTTTGTGCCAGGTATCTATCTCAACGGTTTCCCTCCATACCGGAGCGCGCAAGAACTTTACTTCCATACGGGATAATACCCATATTGTGTTTAGATCCATCAGCCGGTCGTACCCGAACCCCAGGCGGACTGCATCCCGGTTGGCAAGCTCCTGGGCTATGTTCATAAAAGCAAATGGTTTGAGGTCTTTTGCAGAATCGGTTTCGTAGCAGGTTATGGAACGTATGTCTTTTATCATATGCAAATATATGGCTATTTTTTTTATCTGTTATCCCAAATGCGGTACATGCAAAAAAGCTCAAAAACGGAATGCTTGTCAAGCGTCCCGTTCTGGTTCTTGAAAAAGATGTGCTGATAGGTTTCAATGAAAAAAAATGGGCAGAAAGGTTCTGATGCCTGCCTGCCCATTTTCATAAGATCTTATTCTTCGCGTGCTCTTCGTTTCAACTGCCTGGTAATCCTGGCTATGACCTGTTCAATGGCGGATTCGGGTTCAATGACATTGTAATCTTCCCAGAAACCTTCATCCTGGAAATCGGTTACTTTGTCCAGTGTTATATCCCTTGAACGTACCCGTTGTTCAGCAGGAATTTTCATGGTCCGGTCGCTGCGTTCCGTAATGGCCATCTCGGACATGATGGTATACGTGTTTTTAAACAGTTTCCTGTCCCATTTTGAATCAAATTTGATTTCGGTACGTGAATAGTCAAAAGTCCATTTACCGTTAATTTCCTTGTATTGAACAAGGTATGCGGCATATAGCACGTTTGCCCTGAAGCCCATAGGCCGGCGTGATATGAAAATGCTTGTGGCATCGGCCCTGTCTTCTACGTTCATATTGAATTCCACCCGGCTGATGGCGTGCGATTTCATATCAATGTACAATTTCCCGCGGAAATGAATTTCTGCAACGCCTTCTCTTTGATTAAAGCTCACTACATGGTTGACTTTTCCGTCTACCTGGACCGGTTCTTCCATCTGAAATTCGTAAATTTCGTTGAGTTCGGCAATAGAGGTGCCCAGGAACGGGTATTTGGCAACGTCAATTTCAAGAGCCGAGCTGATCCCCCCGCGGAATTTTACAAATACCGTGTCTATACGTGCCCAGTCCACACTTCCGCGACCTTTGAAAACACCAACCTGATCCAGTCCGTAAAGCCGGTCGTAGGAATTTTTATTGATATCCAGCACGGCTTCCGTCAAGGTTACATAATTGTTGCCTTTACGGATCATTTCCCGGTAAAAACCAGTCATTTGCATGGGATGATCGGGGTAATTGGCCGGGATCTTTTCCATGGCCAGGGCAACCAGATCGGCCGCATCCGTAGGGGTAACCATGATAGAAGGAAGGGTGGTGGGAACAAAATTAAGCGGTATTTCCACGTCTTTATTCAGATCCTTCAGGTCTTTCAGGCAAAAAGTCCGGGGATGGTAACCCAGGAAAGATATCCGGACAGAGTCCGCTGCAAAAGAAGCCGGAAATTTCAGGGAAAAATACCCTTCTCCGTTTGTTACGTTGCTAATGCCTTTGTTGACAATGTAAACAGAAGCAAAAACCAGTGGATTCCGTGTTTGTGCATCGATAACCGTACCCGAGACACTCAGAAATTCAGGCTTTTTGTAAGTAAGCACTATGTATTTGTTCTCAAATACGTAATTCAGATTGCTGTTGCCGAAAGCTTCGTCCAAAAAGCCGGCAACGGATTTTCTGCCTTCCCTTACGGGAACAATAGCATTCACGTTCACATTCTCTTTGCTGTATACAAAAAGGTAGTCGGTTTGTTTTTCAACTTGTTCTATGAACGATCCCAGAGTAATACGATTTCCCGATATGGTGATGACGGCATCCTGAGGAACCGACAAATCGGGGTCTGCGGCCGCAAGAGAAAAAACACTTACGGAACACAGAATTAGCGAAAAAATTAAATTTTTCATAACTTTGTAGAATTAGTAGTTAATACAATAGTTTGTGTTAGCGGTTCTGCCGGTGGATGTTGCAGCATCTGCCGGCTTTTTTATTCAATTGTTATGGTGTTTGTTTGCCTGTTTTTATCCATTTCAAAGCCATATATCTTTTTCATGGTCTTAAGGATGCTTTCCAATCCGTCGTCCTGCCTGAACTTGGCACTGAAGCGGTATTGGGCCAGTTCTTCATTAGCGATTACAATATTGGTCGCGTAATAAAGTTCCAGTTTATCTGTGATCTCTTTGAACGGCGTGTTATCAAAAACGTAAATCCCTTCCCGCCACATAATAAAATCAGGTTCACTGAATGTGCTGCGTTGCCAGCCGTCGCCTTCCCAGGCAATGCTTTCATAAGGCCTTATGCGTACCGTTGGAAATTCAGCAGCCGGTTTGACTACTTCCAGAGAGCCTTCCACAAGTGATGTTATCACATCATGGTCCTTATAGGCAAAAACATTAAATTTTGTACCCAGAACACGTATGTCGTATTGTTCAGTTGCGACTATGAATGGCATGGTTTCATCCGGAGCCACCTCAAAAAAAGCTTCCCCGGTAAGCATGACCCTTCTTTCGTCTCCGGAAAATTTATTGGGATATCGCAATACAGAACTGGCATTCAGACATACGATGGTACCGTCACTGAGTTTGAACGTTTTGTGTCTGTGGGATGTCGTGGATACTTCCATCATATAGGTTGCAGGTTCTTCAGGAACACTACGGGTCAGGGGTTGCAACAACCCCCACAGGACGAACCCGAAAACGAGAACAGCTGCGGCATAACCGGCAAAGCTCCGGTAGCTCATCCGCAGGTTGCTCTTTCTCCATTGCAGCAACCGGGATGTGGACCTCTCAGCATCACCGGATGCCGGGAAAAGGGAAGTAATTGCCTTAAGATTCTGCATTCTGCAGAATTCTTTCCTGAGCTCTTCATCCTTTTCCACGGCATCTACCAATGCTTCTTTTTCAGAAGGGGTGAGCTCTCCGGCAAAATAACGTTGAAGCATTTCTTCCATTGCGTTGTTTCCTTTTCTGTTAATAGAACGTTTGAAAATCAAAAAACCACCAAACGGGGATTAAAAAAATCAGAGAAGATGTTCCAGGTCTTTTCGTAACTTCTTGAGAGCTATGCCCATCTGGTTTTCTACGGTGTTGACGGAAATTTCCAGAATATCGGCAATCTCCCGGTATTTTTTTCCTTCAACCCTGTTTAAGATAAAAATTTCCCGGCATTTTGGCGGCAATTTATCAATAGCCTGTTGCACGGTTTTTTCAATATCTTCTCCTGATACCAATCCGGTATCCAGCTGTTCAAGGGCAGCAAGTTTTAAGGCTTGTTCCGCCCGGTATTCTCGTGCTGTCTTCTGATGACGCAGGTAATCTATACATTTGTTTTTTACAAGGGTATAGAGGTAGGAGGATATATTCGTGTGAATTTGTAATGTGTTGTGTTTTTCCCAAAGAAAAACAAAAACATTCTGGACAATGTTTTCGGCCGTTTGCATGGAAAGAACATACGCTGCCGCAAACCGGCACAAAGGCCGGAAATAAGCTATGTAAATACCGTCAAAACGTTCCCGGGTAAGTTTCGGTTCACTGTTTCCAATTGGGGTCGCCCGATTCATATCGTGCAATTTTCTGTATTCTTTTTTGATGTCTGCCTTCCAGAAATTGGGCATCAAGCCATGCTTTTACGATAATCCTGGCATATTCCGGCGCTACGATCCGGGCCCCCAGTGCCAGTACGTTGGCGTTGTTATGTTCCCGTGCAAGACGGGCAGAATAAGGATCACTGCAGGAAGCGGCGCGTATCCCTTTTACCTTGTTGGCACTTATTGAAATGCCTATTCCGGTACCGCAAATGACGATGCCCCTGTCGCATTTCCCTTTTGCAACGCATTCTCCCACTGCTATGCCAAAATCGGGATAGTCAACACTCCGGGAACTGTCAGTACCCAAGTCTTTGACATTGTACCCGGATTCAATGAGAAATTCCCTGATGTTTTCTTTGAGTTCAAATGCAGCATGATCGCTTCCGATGGCAATAACTTCCATAGTAACCGGTTTATCTTACAAAACTATAATAAAATTTCGTAATTTAGCTGCATTATGAAAACTTACCGTTATGAAGCCCTGATTCTGGCCGTGGCCTTGGTTATCATGGGATTGTTATTGAAAAAAGGCCTGGATGGATTTTCCGGAAGGGAAAGGACTGTCAACGTAAAAGGCCTTTCTGAAATGGAAGTCCCTGCGGATAAGGTCACCTGGCCCCTTGTTTTCAAGGAACTGGGCAATGATTTGCAGGATCTCTATGTCCGGATCAACCGGAACAACCTGACGGTGATTTCTTTTTTGAAAGAAAACGGGATTACCGATGAAGAGATCAGTGTAAACGCACCTGAGATCATTGATATGAGTGCCGAGCGTTACAGTACGTCACCGCCGCCCTACCGTTACAATGTCACTTCCGTGATCACAGTTAGTTCGGGAAAAGTGGATTTGGTCAGGGAGCTTATAAGCGACCAGGGAGAATTGCTCAAACAGGGCATTGCCATTACCGGAGGTGAATACCGTTACAACACCGTTTATTCATACACCGGGCTGAACGATATCAAACCCCGGATGATAGAAGAAGCTACGCGCAACGCACGGACCGCTGCCGTCAAGTTTGCCCAGGACTCCGACAGCAAACTCGGCAAGATCAAAAATGCGTATCAGGGGCAATTTTCGATCACCGACAGAGACGAGAACACGCCGTATATCAAAAAAATTCGAGTAGTGACCACAATCAATTATTACCTGAAAGACTAAACAGAAAAAAATGAAAAAACCGATCCTGCTTTTTGTACTGATTTTCCCTTTTGTGTTTTCACAAGCACAAACACTAGATGAAACTGTCTTGAAAGAAATCCGTGACAGCTTTGAAAAAACTCCCGGTACCGTTGCTTTGCAGAACATTCTAACCGGTGATGCCAACATTTCCCAAAATGCCAGAAACAGGCAGATCCAGGGAAAAGTTGACCATTACTTCAAATACAGGGTGGATGTCAAAGGAATAACCGATCAACAAAGTTCCGGAAGGTGTTGGATGTTTACCTCTATGAATGCCCTGCGTCCGGATGTGCGGGAATTGCTGGGAACCGATGCCTTTGATTTTTCACATAATTATGTTTATTTCTGGGACATGCTGGAAAAATCCAACCTGTTTCTTGAAAATATGATCCTTACGGCAGACAAAGACATGGATGACAGGGAGGTGACGCATTTTTTTTCTTCGCCTGTCAACGACGGAGGTGTCTGGAATTTGTTTTACAACATAGCTGAAAAATACGGGGTTGTTCCCAAACAAGCCATGCCTGAAAGCCGGCATTCGGAAAATACCAGGCAAATGGTTTCCCTGTTGAATGAAAGATTGCGTGCAGGCGGTTACACCATCAGGGAGATGGCTGCCCGGGGTTTCGGGGAAGACCGGTTAAGAAGTGAGAAAAAGGAGATTCTGAAAGATGTTTACCGGGTTCTTGCACTTTGTCTTGGAGAACCTCCCGCAACATTTACTTTCAGATATAAAAACGTAGCAGGGGATATCGTTTCCATGGAAACAACACCTCCGGAATTTTATAAAAGCATTATTAAAAGTGATTATTCTCCGGAGAATTACATTATGGTAATGAATGATCCTACGCGCGAATATTACAAGGTTTACGAAATTAAGAATTACAGGAACACCATTGAGGGGATCAACTGGACGTACCTGAACCTTCCCAACGAAGATATCAAACCCGCAGCTTTGGCTTCCATTAAGGACAATGAGCCTATGTATACGTCCTGTGATGTGGGAAAACAACTGGACAGGGAAAACGGGATACTTCATCCGGAAAATTACGATTATGCATCTTTGCTGGGAATAGACATGAAGATGGATAAAAAAGCACGCATTTTAACCCGGCAAAGCGGATCATCCCACGCCATGCTGCTGATTGCCTGCGATACGGATGAGAACGATGTTCCCGTGAAATGGGAGTTTGAAAACAGTTGGGGTCCTGCCGCCGGAAACAAAGGGTATCTGACCTTCACCGATGAGTGGTTTGACCAGTATATGTTTCGTTTTGTAATACACCGGAAATACCTGAGTCAGAAAGCAATCCGGGCTCTTGACCAGGAACCTGTCCTGTTGCCCGTTTGGGATTATATGTTTTAAAATCAATATTATGAATAAAAGAATCACTGTACAATCTCCAAAAGCGCCTCCGGCACTGGGCCCGTATTCCCAGGCGGTCATTGCCGGCGGGTTTCTCTATATTTCCGGACAACTGGGTATTGATGCCGCTGCCGGAGCTTTGGTTGAAACTTCAAAAGAAGAACAGATACAACAAATATTCAGGAATGTGGGATACATACTGGAAGAGGCAGGATGCAGTTTTGACAATGTTGTCAAGTGCACCGGCTTTCTGACTGATATGAACGACTTTCCGTTATTTAACATGGTTTATTCCAGGTATTTTGATGCTCCGTTCCCGGCCCGCTCCGTGTTTGAAGTTTCTGCCCTCCCTAAAAAAGGGGCTTTTGCCGAGTTGGAAGTAATTGCCAAAATGACTGATAATCTGTCAATCTGACCGCTTTTGGACCCTTTTTTTCTGTAGGTACACCTTTTGTATAATTGATGGTTGAAAACATTATAAAAAAAGGAGGATATAGCTATGTTACCTACATTAAGAAGAACACAGAACTGGTGGCCCTCGTTGTTTAATGAATTTTTTGACAATGACGGATTTGGAAGAATGGTCGGAACGACTTCTCCCGCCATCAACGTAATCGAAAACGAAAGTGATTACAAAGTTGAGGTAGCCGCTCCCGGAATGACAAAAGAGGATTTCTGCATCCGGCTGGATCAGGAAAACCGCCTGATCATACGACTGGAAAAGAAAGAAGAAAATTCCAAAGAAGATAAAAACGGCATATACCTCAGACGTGAATTTTCCTATTCACATTACGAGCAGGCATTCCTGCTTCCCGATGACATCCTGAAGGACAAGATCCAGGCTGCCATGGAAAACGGTGTCCTCAGCATTACGATTCCTAAGGATATGGAATCTCCTGCTGCTCCCAGGGAATACCAGATAGATATCAAATAGGAATAAGCGATGAAGAAAAAGCCACCCCCGCGGGGGTGGCTTTTTTTATGCCTCGTAATTATTTCAGGAGCAGGTACAGGAGCATGGTAATGTAATACTCGAACCCGTAATTGAAATGGTCACCTTTTCCCCGGATGAGGGTAACGTTGCCGCCTTTGCCCTTAAACGTTTCGTACATTCGTTCCGCTGTCTGGAAAGGGGCCATGGTGTCGTCTTCCGTATGGATGATAGTCATGGGCGCCCGGGGAACCCATCCGTCAAGTACCGAATGCAGTCTCAGGCAGGAATCCACTTTACTGAGGGACTCGTTTTTCTGATCGGTAAACAGATCCGGATGCATATAGGTTGTAAGATCCGGTCCAATAAATTCGCGCATTTCGTGAGCCAGGTATTTTCTTGAAAGCCAATCATCCATGTTGGACAGCAGGGGATCAATAAAGACTTGTGAATAATTCAAATCCAGTCCGTACCAATATTCCATGGCAACATACATATAGGGAATAAATGGAAACGTGCAGTACCTTGTTTTTGTAAGGATATCAAGGGCCATTCCCAGATCGTAAACCCCTCCTCCGGGATAGGAACTTTCTACAATTAGGCCTGCCGTGTCGTATTGTTCAATGTGCCGGTGCAGTGAAACAACGCCCATTCCTCCCATGGAGTAGCCGCCAATGGTAACTTTATTGGAAAAAGAGATCCCTTCCGACCGGAAGTACTCGGCTGCGGCAAGATGCATATCGTAGGCAACAAGTCCTGTATTTTCTGAAAAAAGAAAAGGGTACTCTGCGTAACTGCTGACTCCGTAACCTACAAGATCAGAAACGATGACGGTATAACCGAAAAAACTCAAAAGACCTTCAAAAGTCAGCAATATCTCACTTCCTGCTTTGCCCTTGTCAATTTTTGCCGAAGGGAAGAAATGCAACACTCCTTTTGATTTCCTGTCTGCAGGACGCATGATGAGTCCGGAAGCCAGTATTTCAGACCCGTTGGGATCTTTAGTGGTATAAGATATGGCCGTACTCTGTACTTTTAGCGTAGTATCCAAAATATCAACCAAGCGTATGATATTGTCCAGACTGGTGATATCCATGGTCGGGTAAACACTGAGCAGGGAAGATTTCAGATCATTAAAAGAAAAGATTCCTTCTCCCAAAACTTCGCGGAAATGTCCGGTTTCAGCGACGGGACTGTCCATGGGGCCCCGGCAGGAAAAGAGGATCAGCATAAAACAAAGGATCCACCGGCTGCAAAACTTAAAAAATTTCATAAGATCGGGATCATTTTTTCAGGAAAATGACAGGAACAAATATAATATTTTATTTTTGCAGCCATGGAAACGTTGAAGCATGAATGCGGCATTGCCATCATACGTCTGAAAAAGCCTGCCGGATATTATCAGAATAAATACGGCAGCCGGACGTACGGGCTGCAGAAACTGTTCCTTTTGATGGAGAAACAGCACAACAGGGGACAGGAGGGAGCGGGGTTGGCTTGTATTAATACAAAAGCAGTGCCGGGGGAGGAATACATATTCCGGGACCGAAAAACAGGCAATAATGCCATCAATGAAGTTTTTGATTCCGTATACGGCATGATAAACGGAAACCGTTCCGAAAATGCTCCTTTCATGGGGGATATGTATATGGGACACCTTCGTTACAGTACCACCGGAAAAAGCGGGCTTTCTTACATTCATCCGCATTTGAGACGCAGTAACTGGGCAGCCAAGACATTGGTTTTGTGCGGAAATTTCAATATGACCAATATTCCCGAAATTTGTGAATCGCTTACTTCTGAAGGGCAACACCCGAGATCCATGGCAGATACCCACATTTTGCTGGAGCAGGCAGGGCATCGTCTGGATATGGAAATTGAATACCTGTACAGGGATTTTCACGCTCAGGGATACCGGGGAACAGAACTGACCAAAAAGATTGAAGAAAACTTCAATGCGACGGAGTTGTTAAAAAAATGTACTTCATTGTGGGACGGAGGATACGTAGTGGCCGGTATGACCGGATCCGGTGAAACGTTCTGCGTCAGGGACCCCTGGGGTATCCGTACTGCATTTTATTACCAGGACACTGAAATAGCCGTGGTTGCATCTGAGCGTCCCGTCATCCAGACGGTCATGAACGTAGATGTGGAGGACATTCAGGAATTGTTGCCGGGACAGGCCCTGCGTATTTCAAGGGACGGGGACGTTTCATGTCCCCAAATACTGGCACCCCGCAATGTAAAACCCTGTTCTTTCGAAAGAATTTATTTTTCCAGGGGCAGTGACGCGGATATTTATCGTGAACGTAAGGCTTTGGGCAACAACCTTGTAAATCCTGTTCTGGAAGCCGTCGACCATGACTTCAGGAATACGGTTTTTTCTTACATTCCCAACACGGCAGAAGCAGCCTATTACGGGCTGTTGCAAGGCTTGGAAGAGCACTTGAACGGGATCAAGAAAGAAGCGATTTTGTCTGACAGGATTTGCAATGACAGGGAACAACTGGGAAATATCCTGTCTTTGAAAGTAAGAAATGAAAAGGTGGCCGTCAAGGATATCAAATTGCGCACATTCATTGCCGAAGGAAATACACGTGATGATCTGGCTGCACACGTTTACGACGTTACTTACGGAACGATTGTACCGGAACAAGACAACCTGGTGGTCTTGGATGACAGCATTGTCAGGGGAACGACGTTAAAACAGAGTATATTGAAAATACTGGACCGGTTGCATCCGAAAAAGATTGTTGTTGTATCTTCTTCTCCGCAGATACGTTATCCGGATTTTTACGGCATAGATATGTCGGGGTTGGGTCAATTCATTGCCTTCAGGGCAGCTATGGAACTGCTCCGGGACAGGGGCCTGGATGAACTGGTACAAAATGTTTACAATAAGGCCGTAAAAGAAGCGGGTAACTCAGTGGTAAACCACGTACATGAGATCTACGCACCTTTCACGGCCGGGGACATCTCGGCAAAGATATCCCAAATGCTTACTCCCGCAGGGACAGGTGCACAGGTTCAGATCGTGTACCAGAGCCTGGAGGGACTTCATAAAGCGTGTCCCGGTCATAAGGGGGACTGGTATTTTTCGGGGAATTACCCTACCCCCGGAGGTGTTAAACTTGTCAACAGGGCTTTCGTGGAATATATGGATAGCACGGGTTTTTAAAGCAATCTTTTCAGTAAATCCGGGATTTGCACAGGCAATTTCTTTAATTGGCTGTGTTTTTTAAAACCTTCTTCAGATAGCGAAAAATACATTTTTCGTTTGTCGCGGTCACATACGGTACGGTTGATCCATTGTTTCGATTCGGCAGATCGTAACACTTTGGAGGTATGGGAAGGTGAAAAACCGGTGATCTGAGCAATGTCTGAAGCTGAAAGATGTACTTTGCAGTCATTTTTCTTCTCTCCCAGAATACAAAGCAGGATTGCTTCGTTAATGGTTAGGGAATGGAATTGTACCAGGCTTTTTTCGAATTCGTAAAAAGCCTTAAGCACATCTTTCATCAAACACAGGGAATTTTCCATATCCGGATTAAATAAACAGATTGACGTCTGCCTGTACGGCACGGTTCATATAGGAAGCCACACCACCGATGGTTGCATGATCAATAAGTTCCTCTTTTTTCACCCCCATAACGTCCATGGACATCTGGCAGGCAATGAATTCCACCCCGTTATCGATGGCTTGTGCACGCAGGTCTTCCAGAGAGTCAATACCCCTTAGCTTCATGATATGACGCATCATACGGCGGCCCATTCCGAACATATTCATTTTGGAGAGTTTTAGCGAGCCTGAATGCGATGGCAACATCATTCCGAACATTTTTCCGAAAATATCTTTCTTCGTTTTTGGCTTTTTCACTTTTTTGATGACGTTCAGACCCCAGAAAGTGAAGAAGATGCTCACTTTTTCACCGGTAGCGGCTGCTCCGTTAGCCAGCACAAAAGTAGCAAGAGCCTTGTCCAGATCGTCACTGAACATGATAAGTGTCTTTCCTCTTCCTGCTGATGGGATTGTGGCTGCGGATGTGTCCTGCTTCTGCTTTTTTTCCACTACGGCGCGGAATATTCCCTTGCCCGATGATTGCTCCACCAGAATGTTTCCGGTTGTCTGGCACCAGGCTTCCACATCCCTGGCAAATCCCGGGTCGGTGGCCTGAATTTCCATTTGCTGTCCGGGTTCCATAGCATCAATGCTATGCTTGATCTTCATGATAGGGCCGGGGCATTGCAATCCCGTGGCATCAATTCTGATTGTGTTTGATCCAACGGAAGAAGCACTTGATCCGGGCGTGACTTTCTTATTGAGGGGAGAAAGATCTCCCGAGTCTGAATATTGAGAGGAAAAAGCAGGTGTGATGGGGACGGACTTGTGTTCGGATTCCGCGGCTGCTTCGTATGTTTTGTAGCCGCCGCAGAGGTTGTATACTTCCTTGAATCCGTTTTGGATCAATATGTTGGAAGCCAGGTATCCGCGAAGACCTACCGCACAAAAAATGTAAACGGGTTTGTCCCGCGGAACTTCATCCAGCCGGTTTCTCAATTCATCTACCGGAATATTAACTGCTTCTTCTATGGTCCCAAGTGCGTTTTCTTCCCGGGTTCTGACATCCAGTTTGAAAACCTGAGAGGAATCGGCTTTTTGCATTTTTCTCCAGTACAGAGGTTTCATTTTACCACTCAGAATGTTGGAAGCCACATATCCAGCAATAGCTACGGGATCTTTTGCCGAGGAATAGGGCGGAGCATAGGCGTGTTCCAGGGTGATAAGGTCGTAGACGGTTCCGTTCTTTTTTACTATCTGAGCCAGAAGATCTATGCGTTTGTCAACACCTTCGTAACCCACTATCTGACCGCCGAACAAACGGCCGCTTTCGGGATCGAATGTGATCTTTGTACTCATTTGCAAGGCATTGGGATAATAGCCGGCATGAGAATTTGAATGTGTTGTTGCCGTAAGGTAAGGGAAGTTGAGCTGTTTCAGTTTTTTGCCCGGAAGACCGGTGGAAGCAACAGTCATATCAAAGACTTTGGCTATGGAAGTTCCAATGGATCCTTCGTATTTGATCTTATTGCCGAAAACCATATTGTCTGCGACTATCCTTCCCTGTCTGTTGGCAGGACCGGCCAGGTAATTCAGCCAGGGTTCCCCGGATACGGGATGCGGGTATTCAATGGCATCTCCCACGGCATAAATGTCAATTGCGGAAGTTTCCAGGAATTCGTTTACGAATATGCCTCCGGCTTTACCTATCTTCAGACCGGCTTTTTTGGCCAGTGCTGTTTCCGGACGTACTCCTATGGAGAGGATCACTATGTCTGCTTCTATGTGGCTGCCGTCAGCAAGCTCTACACGAATAGCGGGATCGGGCCCTTTAAGGGGAACGAAACTTTTGACTGCCTGATTCAAATGCAAAGCAACGTTTTTTTGATAAAGGTGCTGGTGGACTAAGCCGGCCATTGAAAAATCAATGGGGGCCATTACCTGCTCGGCCATTTCAACAATAGCTACCTGAGCGCCAGAAGCATGCAGGTTCTCTGCCATCTCCAGACCGATGAATCCGGCTCCCACAACCACGGCCCTGCGGATGGGATGGGATTGAACGTAATGCTTGATCTGATCCGTATCGTCCACGTTTCTCATGGTAAAGATGCCTTCAGAATCGATTCCGGGAAGGGGTGGCTTAACGGGGTAAGCGCCGGGAGACAGCAACAATTTGTCGTAACTTTCGCTGTATTCTTCTCCTTTATCGTTTTTAACTGTGACCTGGTGTTTTTCTGGATCTATGCCAATCACTTCCGAATTGATCCTGATATCCATATTGAAACGTGTACCGAACGTTTCGGGCGTTTGGACAAAAAGCTTGTCCCTGTCTTTGATAACGTCTCCGATATAATAAGGCAGACCGCAATTCGCATAGGATATATACGAACCTTTTTCGAACATGATGATTTCCGCCTTTTCATCGTTTCTTCTGATCCTTGCTGCAGTAGTGGCTCCTCCTGCCACGCCGCCGATTATTAGATGTTTCATCGTTTTTTTGTATTTTTATAAAGATAAATAATTTTTACGGTTGATATTTGACAAAGGTAATTATTTCCTATGGAAAATAAAATAGTCACACACATATTTTTTTGTTTTTTAATGATTTTCCTGACAGGCTGCAGAACGCAAAAAAGTCCCGAACCTTACGGTCCTGTACCTTCGTCCGCACAATTGGAGTGGCAGAAGATGGAGTTTTATATGTTCGTTCACTTTGGTCCTAACACCTTTACTGACAGGGAATGGGGCACAGGTGAGGAAGATCCCGGAGTTTTTAATCCCACTGCCCTGGATTGCAGGCAATGGGCTTCTACTGCCCGTGAAGCAGGGATGAAAGCGATCATAATTACGGCAAAGCATCACGATGGCTTTTGTCTCTGGCCCAGTCAATTCAGCTCCCATACAGTCCGGGAAAGTCCGTGGAAAGAAGGAAAGGGAGATGTGCTTGAAGAACTTTCGCTGGCTTGCCGTGAATACGGTCTTAAATTTGGCGTTTATGTTTCGCCTTGGGACAGGAACCATCCTGATTACGGAACTGCACGCTACAATGAGGTATTTGCCGGTACCCTTGCCGAGGTGCTTTCCTCTTACGGTCCTGTGTTTGAACAATGGTTTGACGGGGCTTGCGGAGATGATATGGATGCTCCGTACGATTGGATGCTTTTTCACCATACGGTGCGTAAACACCAACCCGATGCCGTTATTTTCAGCGATGTGGGGCCCGGATGCCGCTGGGTGGGCAATGAGCGGGGAATTGCCGGAGAAACCAACTGGTCACGGATGGATACCGCCGGATACACCCCCGGCAAAAATGCACCTCCGGTGGAAATACTCAATTCGGGAGTCCGTAACGGGAAATACTGGATACCTGCCGAGGCCGATGTTTCTCTCCGGCCGGGATGGTTTTACAGTCCTTCGACGGACAGCAGCCTGAAGACCGTAGATGAATTGATGGAGATATACATGGGATCGGTTGGCCGGAATGCCAACCTGTTGCTTAATGTACCTCCCGATCGCTCCGGCCGCATTTGCGAAGAAGATTCACTCAGACTTGTGGAGTTCAAAAGAAAACGTACGGAGTTGTTTTCCCGCAATGTGGCGAGATCTGCCCGGGCGAAGGCGTCTTCTGTAAGAGCCGGCAATTTTCGCCGTTTCGGGCCCGGAAACATTCTTGATGGTTCTTACGACACTTACTGGACACCCGAAGCGGGAACGTCAGCCGCTTCTTTTACCATTACCCTGGGTCGGGAAGAGACATTAAGCATGATCCTTTTACAGGAATATATTCCTTTAGGTCAGCGCGTAGCCCGTTTCATGGTGGAAAGCTTAAATTCTTCTGACGGCTTGTGGCAAACCGTAGCAGAAGGTACTACTATCGGGTATAAAAGAATTTTGACATTTTCTCCCGTGACTTCATCCACGATCCGGGTCAGTATCCTGGAAGCCGGTGCGCCTCCCCTGGTCAATAATGTTGAATTGTATTAAGAATCCTTATAAAACATAAAAAATGAGTATTTTTGAGACCTGATGAATAAACTGGCAAAATACATCATTGCAACAGCCGTTCTGGCCATTATCGTTTTCCTGTTATGGTATTTCAGGAGTATCATATCCTATATCCTGATAGCTGCATTGTTATCATTGATAGGAAGTCCTTTGGTCACACAGATGTCCCGCCTGAGAATCAAAAAATGGAAAATGCCCAAGGCCCTCTCAGCCATACTGGTTTTGTTGTTGATGCTGGGTGTAGTGGTCCTTGTTTTTTATTTTATGACTCCTTTGGTAAGCGGTATCGTGTCGCGTCTGGAGTCCCTGAAATTGCAGGATATCTCGGCCATGATCTCACAACCTCTCAGTCAGGTCAATGAAATCATGCACAGGTATTTCCCCCGTATCGATCCATCTGTCACCATTGAAGCTTTGCTTTGGACTGAAATAGATAAGATTCTTCATCCAGAACTACTTACCCGTTTTTTTGGGTCAGTAGCCTCGTTTCTGATAAACTTTGGAGTAGGTTTGTTTTCGGTAATTTTCATTACTTTCTTTTTCCTTAAGGAAGAAAACATGTTCGGGGATATGCTGCGGGCCATCGTCCCCGTGAAGTACGAAGAAAAGGTATCTCACGCGCTAAAAGCTTCCAATGAATTGTTGTTCAGATATTTTGTAGGAATTTTGATCCAAGTGGTAGTGATGACTGTTTTGATATCTACCGGATTGCATTTCATAGTCAGGATAGAATATCAGATGGCTCTTGTCCTGGGACTTGTGTTCGGGATATTCAATATCGTCCCGTATGTAGGACCGCTACTGGCAGGTACACTGGGAGTGATACTGGGGGTGGCGACATCTTACGGGGCCTCGGGTTATCCCGGGTTGTTGTTGTTTGTTGCAGCTATGGTCGCCGTATACGTAGGCGTTAATATGCTGGATACATACCTCTTTCAACCTTTGATCTATTCCAGTAGCGTGAAAGCACATCCCCTGGAGATCTTCCTGGTCATCTTGATCTCCGGTTTTTTGGGAGGTGCTGTTGGCATGTTGGTGGCTATTCCCGCCTACACCGTTCTGCGTGTTTTTGCCAGCGAATTTCTTTCCCGGTTTAAAATAGTACAGCGTTTAACTGTTAAAAATTCAGATCATGCAATTTGAAACATCTCAGGTACTATTGGCTTTTGCCCTGACTCTTTTTGCAGGCCTTGCAACGGGAATAGGATCATTGGTGGCTTTTGTGGCTAAAAGGACAAATACGAAGTTTCTTTCCTTCTCTCTGGGTTTTTCTGCCGGAGTAATGGTCTATATTTCTTTTATGGAACTGGTGCCGGAAGCCGGTAAAGTTTTGAATGACCTGCAATTGGTGCTGTCTTTTTTCGGAGGTATAGGATTGATCGCTATTATTGACTTTTTAATCCCCGAGGATGAAAACCCGCACGAGATCCATCTTGCCGAAGACATGGAAAAGAATGTTCGCTTGAAAAGAATGGGGATCATGATTGCTTTGAGTATTGCCATACACAATTTTCCTGAAGGAGTGGCTGCCTTCATGTCCGGTATGAACAGCCTGGATGTGGGCATTCCCATTGCACTGGCCATTGCCATACACAACATCCCCGAAGGCATTGCTGTTTCTGTTCCCATTTATCATTCTACCGGGAGCAGAAGGAAAGCATTCTGGTATTCATTCCTGTCGGGATTGGCCGAACCTGTGGGAGCACTTGTAGCGTTTCTTATCCTGTTGCCGTTCTGGAATCCTATGCTGGAAGGTGTGGTTTTGGCGAGTGTTTCTGGTATAATGGTATACATTTCAATAGACGAATTGCTCCCCGGTGCCGAACGTTTTGGCAGGCACCATTTATCCATTCTGGGTTTTATTGCCGGTATGGCAGTGATGGCTGTTAGTTTGCTGATTGCCTGATTTTTATTAGTTTTGTGAGTATGAACCTCAATATTCTGAACGAGATCCCCCCTCTGTCCGACAAAGATTGTTTTCACGTTGTGGAACGTTACAAAACGGAATTTACCTATCCGTTGCACCAACACAGGGAGTACGAGATCAACTTCATAGAGCACGGGAAAGGATTAAAAAGGACAGTAGGGGACAACATTCAGTATACGGGGGATTACGATCTGATCCTGATCTCGGGGGAACGACTGGAACACGTATGGGAGCAGGGAGAGTGCAAATCTCCGTTAATACGTGAGATTACCATTCAGTTTTCCCCGGATTTATTGCCCGATTGTCTGTTGGAAAAAAACCAGTTTAATACCATACGCAAAATGCTGGTTAAAGCAGAACACGGTGTTTCTTTTCAGCTCGATACCATCATGCGTGTATACACGTTGATTGATACCATTGCAAAAGAAGAAAAAGGATTTGAGCAGTTCTTAAGACTTTTGAAACTGTTGCACGAGTTATCTGTTGCTGAAAACAGCATTAGTCTGGCCAGTAGTTCTTTCGCCCATGCTGAAAGAAATACGGAAAGCCGGAGGGTTTGTAAAGTAAAAGATCATATTAATCAAAATTATACCAGGGAACTTAGTTTGAAAGATTTATCCCAGATGGTTGGCATGTCTCCGGTGGCATTCAGCCGTTTCTTCAAACTGCGTACAGGCAAGACGCTCTCGGACTACATAATAGACATCCGGTTAGGCTATGCTTCCCGGATGCTAGTAGATTCCAACAAGACAATCTCTGAGATCTGTTTTGAGTGCGGCTTCAACAACCTTTCCAACTTCAACCGGATCTTCAAGAAAAAAAGAAACATGACGCCCAAATTATTCAGGGCCCATTACCGGAAGAACAAATCAAC
>JAAYYL010000045.1 GCA_012515395.1 Bacteroidales bacterium | reverse complement strand
GCCTGGTGGATGGATGCTTCTGAACCCGATATTCTTTCCAACGCCAGCCTGGAATACCGGAAAGCATTATCCACACCGACCGCACTGGGCCCCTCGACGCGCTACCTGAACGCTTATGCGCTGGTCAATGCACAGGCCATATACGAAGGACAACGGGATGAAGATCCCGACAAGCGGGTTTTCCTGCTGACCAGGAGCGGATTTCCGGGATTGCAACGTTATTCCACAGCCACCTGGAGCGGAGATATCGGAACCTGCTGGGAAGATATGAAGGCGCAGATTTCGGCAGGTATCAATTTCAGCATATCGGGTATTCCATACTGGACCATGGATATCGGCGGCTTTTGCGTACAAAGACGCTTTGAGCAGGCACGTGAAGGTTCAGAAGATATGGAGGAATGGCGGGAATTGAATACGCGATGGTTCCAGTTCGGGGCATTTTGTCCGCTTTTCAGAAGCCACGGACAATACCCGTACAGGGAAATATACAATATTGCCCCTGAAGACCATCCGGCTTACAAAACCATGCTCCGATACGACCGTTTGCGTTATCGTTTAATGCCTTATATCTATACTCTGGCAAGCCGTACGTGGTTTCAGGATTACACCATCATGAGGGCGCTGATTATGGATTTCAACGGGGACACTGCCATTACTGATATTTCGGATCAGTATATGTTCGGAGAGGCCATTATGGTATGCCCGGTGTATGAATACAAAGCCAGGGAGCGGGATGTGTACCTCCCAAAACAATGTGACTGGTACGATTTCCATACCGGCGAATACTTATCCGGCGGCCAATGGATCAAAACCGATGCTCCCCTGGAAGACATGCCTCTTTATGTCAGGGCGGGGACCATTTTACCGTTCGGACCGGAAATTCAGTATACTGGAGAAAACCCCGGAGCTCCACTCACTTTATGTGTCTATACGGGAGCAGATGCCCGGTTTACACTATATGAAGACGAAGGGGATAATTACAATTATGAAAAAGGATATTTCAGCAATATTCCCTTTAACTACGACCAGCATACCGGGACTTTTACCCTTGGTGCCCGTGAAGGCTCGTTTTCAGAGATGCCCGCAGAAAGGGTATTCCATATAAAGAAGATCACTCCGGATAATGCGGCAACACCTTTTAAGGGTGGAGAGCCTGTGGTTACCGTTCAGTATAACGGAGAAGAACAAACCATTCAATTGTAAACAGAATGAAACACGTATACTTTTGCCTGGCAATACTGTTGACAGTTACTTCATGCAACCGGGATCCGGTACGTGTCGTTTCTGATTTCAACCGGGACTGGGAATTTGCACTTACCCATGATATTGATGATCAGCTATCCTGGAGGAAACTTGACTTGCCACACGACTGGAGTATAGAAGGCAGTTTTGATAAGGATCATCCCGCTACTCCGGGAGGAGGCGCGTTGCCCGGAGGCAAAGGAACGTACAGAAAATCTTTTGTTTTAGGGCCTGAAACCGAAGGGAAAAGGGTGTTTCTTGAATTCGACGGGATCTACCGTGAAAGCCGGGTTTTTGTGAACGGTCATCAGGCCGGGTACAGGCCTTGCGGGTACTCTTCATTCAGCTATGAAATCACTCCGTTTTTGAACGAGCCCGGGGTCGAGAACCTGTTGTCAGTGACGGTGGATAATTCACGGCAACCGAATTCCAGGTGGTATTCCGGTTCCGGGATATACAGGAACGTCAGGCTTGTGATTACCTCAGAGGTGCATATTCCTTACTCGGGTACCTATGTCACGACCCCCAGGGTGGAAAAAGAAAAAGCACAGGTCAGTATTCGCACGGAAATAGCCGGGGCTACCGGTCTGGAAAAGAATGTTTACTTGTTGACAAAAATTCTGGATCCGGGAGGAAAAACGGTTGCTGAAGATTGCAAATATGTTGATTTCGAAGGAGAAACGGACGTTTTTGTGGAACAGTCTCTGGAAGTAAAGGATCCTGCGCTGTGGGATGTGGACAATCCTCAATTATATTCTGTGGAAAGCCGGGTCCTCAGGGGTTCCGCGATACTGGATGATTACCGGACGACATTCGGGATAAGAACCTTCCGGTTTACCGCCGACTCGGGCTTTTATCTGAACGAAAAGCCGTTGAAAATAAAAGGCGTATGCATGCATCACGATCTGGGTGCATTGGGCACGGCCGTGAACCGAAGGGCCATGGAAAGACAATTGGAAATACTAAAGGAGATGGGCTGCAACGCCATACGCACATCCCACAATCCTCCGGCTCCCGAATGGCTGGATCTGTGTGACCGCATGGGTTTTCTTGTCATGGACGAATCTTTCGATGTTTGGCGGAAGAACAAAACGGCTTACGATTATTCTTTGTTTTTCGGGGATTGGCATGAAAAAGACTTGCGGGATTTTATCCGCCGTGACAGGAATCACCCATCCGTAATCATGTGGAGTATTGGTAATGAAGTGCTGGAGCAATGGAACAATCCGCAGGCCGATACGCTGGATTTGCAACAGGCCAACCTGTTGTTGAATTTTATGGACCGTCAGGATAGTCCTGTATCGGGAGACTTGCCTTTTGATGCGCTTTTGACTCAAAAACTCGTGGATATGGTAAAAGAGCTGGATCCTACCCGGCCGGTAACGGCAGGTTGCAATGAACCGGCTCCGCACAACAACCTGTTCCGGGCAGAGGCGTTGGATATCATAGGGTACAACTACCATGAAAAAGATTACCGGACCGTACCTGTAAATTTTCCCGGGATGCCTTTTGTAGCTGCCGAAACCACTTCATCTCTGCAAACCCGGGGTTTTTACCAGATGCCTTCGGACTCGGTAAGAAAAGAACCCAGGGAATGGTGGCTGACTTACGACACCCCGCACCACTTTTGTTCTGCTTACGATAATATGCATGCTCCCTGGGGAAACACCCACGAATCGGCCTGGATAAATGTTCGTGACAACGATTTCATATCGGGAATGTTCATCTGGACGGGATTTGACTACCTGGGAGAACCCACTCCATACTGGTGGCCTTCCCGCAGTTCCTATTTTGGCATCGTGGATCTTGCCGGCTTCCCCAAGGACGTTTATTATTTGTACCAGAGCGAGTGGACGGATACCCCCGTACTGCATCTTTTCCCTCATTGGAACTGGTCGGAGGGAGAAACTGTGGATGTCTGGGCTTATTACAACGGAGCTGATTCCGTAGAATTGTTCTTAAACGACCGTTCTATGGGAACCAGCAGCAAAACAAAGGACCGGCTTCATGCTTTTTGGAGGGTTGATTACGAACCCGGGACTCTTACGGCTGTTTCCTATAAAGACGGGAAAGAGTATTTGCGCCGCTCCGTCAAGACGGCAGGGGAGCCTAATGGTCTGGAACTGTCGGCCGACAGGGATGTTTTTATTGCGGACGGATCCGATCTGAGCTTTGTAACTGTCCGGGTAATTGACCGCGAAGGGAATCCCGTTCCTGATGCAGATAATATGATCCATTTTTCCGTGGAGGGGCCGGCTGCCATAGTTGCTGTAGACAACGGGAGCCAGGTAAGTCACGAGCCGTTCAGGGCAAATTACAGAAAGGCTTTCCACGGGAAATGCCTGGTGGTAATACGCGCCGGAACGGATCCCGGGAAGATTACATTAACAGCCGGTTCAGAGTCGTTTGCGGAGGATTTCACCCTGAGCCTCGAAACCCGGCTTGTTCAATAAAGCGAACATGTTTTTCTTGTAAGCTTCCACACCTTCCTGGTCAAACGGATTGACACCAAGAAGGTACCCGCTGATGCCGCAAGCTTTTTCAAAGAAATAAAGCAGTGCGCCCAGATAGTAGGCGTTGAGCAGGGGAATTTCTATGTGCAGATTGGGTACGCCGCCGTCCACATGTGCCAGTCGGGTTCCCAATTCCGCCATTTTGTTGCATTCGTCTATGTGCCTGCCTGCCAGGTAATTCATTCCGTCAGCATT
>JAAYYL010000044.1 GCA_012515395.1 Bacteroidales bacterium | reverse complement strand
GCCATCCATCCTATTGCTCCGGCTATGTCTGCACTTCCGTGGAGCACCCTGCCTTCAGTCATAATACCGGCACCTATCCCTGTCCCCACACTGATAAACACCGCATCGCTCAGACCTCGGGCCACTCCTATTCCGGTTTCTCCCAGAATATAACAAGTTCTGTCACTTGCCACTATAACTTCAGATTCAGGAATGGCATCTGTTATGAACTGTTTTAACGGGAAGTTGTTCCATCCGGGAATGTTGGGAGCCCATACTTTCTGAGTGTGATTGTCGGCAATACCCGGAACACATATTCCTATGGTCTTTGCCCCTTCTGAGGGAATACTGCTTTCTTCAAGTAATGTGACACATAAACCTGCAATCAGTTCCGCCACCCTGTAGCCTGTTCGTCCTTCCAGAAGGACTGTCCTCTCTATAATAATTTCTCCGGAATCGCTAAAAAGGGCTGCGTGCAATTTCGTCCCACCCAGATCTATACCTATGGCCTGCATAAAAAAGTATCAGATAAATTTTACACCCAGACTTTTCATGTTTTCTATGGCAGCCCTGTGGTCTTTTTGATTCACATACCCCAGTCCTTCCATCAATACCTGAACTTCGATTTCTGCTTCCACCAGGTCCTTAACGGTTTCAAATATGCAGTACTCAGTAGCTACTCCGCTGACTATTACCTGTTTAGGCAGGATTTTATTCAACGGCGTCTTGTCCGAACGAAGGGCATTGAATCCCGAATATTCTTCTTTCAAAGGAGATGTTCCCTTGCGGAATATGCGCATTAAATGGGGCCTCTTATTGGGATCATTAATGCGTGTATAATAGGAAAGATGTATTTCCTGTCCCGGGGTATTGACCACACAGTGAGGCGGCCATTGTCCGCCGTAACCGCTGAAAGAACAATGATTATGGGGGTGTGTATCGCAGACGTATATCACGTTATCGTTTGGATGTAAATTGATATAATTGATGCTGTGGAACATGGCATTCTCCGCATTCTGACAAGCCATGGATCCCGATATAAAATCGTTAAGCATATCCACCACTATGTGGGTCTTGGAATGTTCATACATGGTTCAATTCTTCTTTTATAGTGTATATTAATCTCATTTTCAAATCATAAAGATCATCTGATATGTCAACTTTATGATAATGGGGATTGATGATTCTGCACTCGGTAGGATTCATCCGGGAAAGTTCTGACAAATACTTCTCCCTTTTTTCCTGTTGTGTTATTTCAGGCCTGATGCGCACCCCGTTCTCAATAAACTTAAACTGCAGTTTTTCAGCAATATAGGAACCTTCTTTATAAAGGGTCGTTCGGGTTTGGTCATATTCGTCACGAAGCAGGATTTCTTTCCCTTCTTCCAGGGCTGCCGACAACTTGTCCCCTCGAAGACAGGTAACATCTGCTTTGTTCTCATTGTCCTGGTAGAGACGATAAGTAACCTGGAACCCGGGATTGATGACTTTGGCTTTGTCTTCTGACAATTTCAAAACGGGAGTATCCCCTATTTGAACCATTTTATAGACATTTCCAAAGCAGGGATTGTGTTTGCTTGTGGCTATGGCATCTCCTACACCGTAAAAATCAATGGCTGCGTTCTGACGCTCCAGATCTGATATCAGGTATTCATCCAGGGCATTGGAAGCAAAGATGACACAATTGCCGAAACCTTCCCGGTCCAGTATTTCACGGCATTTGCGGGAAAGGTAAGCCAAGTCCCCGCTATCCAACCTTACTCCAAAAAGCGGTCTGTAAGCGTTGTCTATGCCGTTTTCCCGGAATGCCCTAATAGCGTTATGAATCCCACTTTTCAGTGTATCGTATGTGTCTAACAGCAGTATCAGCCCTTCCCCTCTGTGACTCTTTATATAGGCATCAAAAGCCTCGTATTCACTTTTCACACTGCATCCAAAGGCAGTTATAAAACTGTGCGCCATGGTTCCTGTACTGGGAATTCCAAATTCTGTCGTAGCCAGAATATTTGAGGTACTCACGCATCCGCCAATGTATGCGGCTTTGGCTCCGTGCAATGCTGCCCAGGGACCGTGTGCCCTGCGGGAACCAAACTCACTGATGGGCTTTTTGGTACTACGTGTTACACGGGAGGCTTTTGTTGCGACGGCCATCTGGTGGTTCATGATCGTAAGCAGTGGTGTTTCCAGGATCTGTGCCTGGAGTAGAGGAGCAACCACAGTTATGACCGGCTGACGCGGAAATGCTATTTGTCCTTCTTCCATGGCATATACATCTCCCGTAAAACGGACCTCCGGCAACATCCTGCAAAAGCTTCCGTAGCTTTCTTCAGGTAGAAATTTTTTAAAAAAAGTTTCAGGACAGGACCCGAACCCGGTTAGCATTTCCAACACCTCGTCAATACCGCTCACTACCGCCCAGTTGTTGTTATCCGGAGCTGTTCTGTAAAACATGTTGAAAACGGCAATAGTTTTGTCCAAACCCTTGTCTACGAAGGTTTTCCCCATTGTATACTGGTATTTGTCAGAACAATAAGAGTTGGTCATAATGCGGTTTAAATTGTAAAGGTAGACAAATTAAACGTATCTTTGTGGGTTCTTACAGGAAAATCTATGAAGAGTATTTTTCATAATAACACCAGATATGCAGTCATAGGATCGGGCAGCTGGGCCACCGCACTTATCAAGATCCTGCAGGATACTCATGATGAAGTTCTGTGGTATGTCAGGGATCAGCACATGATTGATTTCATAAGGGAAAACAACCACAATCCCCAATACCTCCAGGCTGCCACACTAGACCCTTCCCGATTGAAAATGAGCTTTGATATCAACCGGACCATCCGGGATGCTGACGTGCTCATTTTCTGTATACCTTCTACGTATTTTATCAGTGAAATGATCCCACTGACAGCATCACTGGAAGGAAAATTCATTGTAACAGCCATAAAAGGTCTTATCCCTGAACGAAATATTTCCGTTACGGAATACTTCAACCGGATTCACAACATTTCCTACGATTACATAGGGGTGATTGCGGGACCCGTTCACGCAGAAGAAGTCGCTATGGAAAGGCTCTCCTATCTGAGCGTGACCTGCAAAAAAGAAAAAACAGCCCGCAAGCTTGCTGAAGCCTTTAAATGCCCTTATATACAAACAAGTGTAGGTACAGACATCTATGGTCTTGAATATGCCGTGGTACTGAAAAACATCTACGCCATAGCTTCCGGTATGAGCCGTGGTCTGGGATACGGAGATAATTTTCAGGCGGTACTGGTTTCCTGCGCATACCAGGAGATCCGTTCTTTTCTGAACCGTTCCTACCCGGACAAGACCCGGAATACGTCCCTATCCGGAATCCTGGGGGACTTGCTGGTTACCAGTTATTCACAATTCAGCCGAAACCGTTCATTCGGGAATATGATAGGCCGGGGTTACTCCATAAAAGCAGCTCAACTGGAAATGAATATGGTGGCAGAAGGGTTTTACGCCGCTTCCTGTATCCATGAACTGAACAAAAAATACAACGTGGATATGCCCATCGCAGAAGCCATGTATAAGATTTTGCACGAATTCCGGTCTCCGGCAATCGTGTTCAAAGCGTTAAGTGAACAATTAAAATAAAATGAAAAACATCATCAAATTCAACGGTAAAGAAGCCCTTCCGTTCCTAAAAGAAAAAGATACCCTGCTCCGGGAAGAAAAGGCCGTTCAGGCCCTGGAAAAACTTGAATCGGGGACCGGAAAAGGTTCGGATTTTCTGGGCTGGATGCACTTGCCTTCTGATATTTCTCCCACAATTATTGACAATATTAAAGACATTGTTGAAGACTGGAAAAAAGAGGTAGACATTGTTGTGGTAATAGGGATCGGGGGATCATATCTGGGAGCCAAGGCCGTCATTGAAGCTCTTTCCCATTCATTCGCTGCCCTGCTTCCTTCTGAAGGACCACGCGTGGTTTTTGCGGGACAAAACATTGGAGAAGACTACCTGGCGGAGCTGGAAGATTTGATGAAAACAGCATCCATAGCCTGCGTTGTCATTTCCAAATCCGGGACCACTACAGAACCTGCCATCGCCTTTCGTCTTGTCAAAAAACATATTGAATCAACTTATGGAAAAGAAGAGTCAAAACGGCGTATAGTGGCTATCACGGACAGTTCCCGGGGAGCCCTTCGCAATATGGTGTCCCGGGAAGGATACCGCAGTTTTATCATCCCGGATAACGTGGGAGGACGGTTTTCCGTGTTCACCCCGGTAGGATTGCTTCCCGTTGCCCTGGCCGGAATAGACATAGAAACCCTGATGGATGGAGCCCGGGATATGGAAAAGATCACGGCGCAAAAAAGCACAGACAACCCCGCCGTACAATATGCTTCATTCAGGAATGC
>JAAYYL010000043.1 GCA_012515395.1 Bacteroidales bacterium | reverse complement strand
TTTCCCGATAAAAAAGATTTGGTAAATCAATTCATCAAAGACAACAAACTGGATCTTAACAAAGCGCAGGATGCCCTACAGCTCTTCAACTTCCTGAGTCTCTGATTTTTTTTGTTCAAGAATGGTTGTAAGTTTCCTTCGATTTGTGGGGATTCGTTGCCTGACGCGGGTCGCCTGCGGTGTTTCCTTTTGACGGACTTCCCTGCGGGGTTCCTCCGTGATGGTACTGTCCCTGAACGACTCCAATGGCATAAACGGATTCATTCTGCTTTCTGTTTCCCTTCTGTTTAATTCTTTTACGGCATCTATGGTTACACCGGTGCGCAGTGTGGACGGCAGGGCATGAACTTTCGGGAAATATTTGAGTGTATACGGGAACAACGGTGATTTGAAAAAGTTTGCTGCTTGCAGCGGATATTCCTTGATGGTTCTTTGGGAGATACTGTACCTGTCGGCCGGTCTTTCCGTGGCTCTCCAGTTAAAATCGGACAAACGTTCCTGTTCCTTTTTCAGTTCAAAAAGCGGTATCATATCGCTTTTAACCGACGTTTTGTAAATAATGCGTTCGGCCCTTCTTTCTTTCAACATCACATTCATTTCTTCACATTCTTTTATATTGAGTGATGTAATCAGACTGTCCTCGGGAATGTAGAAAAGCGCTTTGACGTTTTTCAGGGCATCAAAACGGTAAATGTCGTTGTCCCTTATGTGGGCCTGCATCATGTCAGACTTGATTTGGTGAAAAAACACTTCTTCTTCCTGCGAAATTAAAAATGATTCCGACAGAAGGTCAACCCGGTACAGCGAGTCCCGGCTAAAACGGAAAAACACACTGTCTGCACTCAACTGGCTTTCCTGGTTCCATATAACCGGTTTCCCGTATTGTCTCAATACAGAGTCTATGCTGTTAAATACCAGTGAATCGCAAACGGATTGCAAGTCGCTTCTGTGGACTTTTACGTTGTTGTACCCGTAGAAAAGATGAACCTCCATGGTATTGAACAAACTATCCCCTTGCTGACGTACGCCGGCAAGAAGGACACTGTCTGTTTTATATAGGCTCAATTGAATATCCAGAGAGTCTGTCCGGATCATTTTTTCAGTCAGTTCATTTTCGGGGTCTATTGGCTTTTCCTCTTTTTCCGGAACGCGTTCCTGCGTTTTAACCGCCGCCGCCGCAGCAAGCGTATCAACAGCTGCAAGGGTGTCAGAGGCAGACAGGGAGTCTGCAGGGAGTGAGGGTTTTGTGCGTACGGGAATTTCACGGCGTTCAAAAGCCCGGCTTCTGTCCGTGGAATCCATCTCTCCCATGGTGGTGGTAAAGATGCGAAGGGTATCGGCACCCAGGAACAGCGAATCCGTACGGTTTGTTTCCGGATCCGTTTCATAAGCAATAAAGACAGGGTTATCACTTACCTGGACCCAGTCCGGATTACGCCGGAAATCAAGGCGATCTCCCAGGACCAGGATTTGCTGAGTAGTATCGCGAACCTGGACGTTTTTCAGCAATGTGCCGGAATTTTGCATGCGGTCATAATGGACATCATCGGCTCCGATTTCCTGTTCTTCTGTTTGAATAAACACGTCGTCCAGAAAATGAAACAGTTCCTTTTCCCTTTCGTACGTTCCTTCATGACAGGTCAGGAACCCGTCCGTATGCCATGCTTGTACGTTGCCCCAAAACTCGGCAAGGTTCAGATCGGTATGGTAATAAAGAGAATCTGCTTTTATTTTCAGCGTATCTGTTCCCATTTCCACATGCTCATACAGGCAAAACAGCTTTTCTTTGGAATAATAGTATCCCCGCCGGCTTTCCAGAATGGTTCCTTCGTTATCCACGATACTGCCCCCGTTAAAAAAATAGCCGATGCTGTCTTTTGTATTGAAGTTCAGGTGTTGTGTTCTAAGACGGTTTTGATCTTTGTCAATGAGTTCAACAACTCTGCCCCGGACTTCTGCAATATTCAGATCTCCCAGGTAATGGATTGTTTCACCGGTAAGGCGGGTGCCTTCCTGTAGGATTTCTACATTTCCTACGGCATGGATCACGTTTTGTTCGGTATTCCAGATGGCCGTATCGCAGAGAATATATGTATCGTTATGAAGAAAACTGGCCGGACCGGTGACTTTGCGGTAACTGACTCCGAACAATTCATACATTTCGGCCACTTGTGCACTGATCAAATGTACCTTGTCATTTTCGGACCGGTCCTGAGCTGACCCTTGTGCCAGGAGGGGAGGACCGACTGTTATCAATCCCGTAAACAGGTATGCGAAAAATAGCAGAATCCGGTGTCTTTTCATTATTTGATCCAACCATCCCGTTTGAAAACACAATCCCTGAACAAGGGATCTATACGAATATATGTGGTTTGCTGTTTTTCTTTAATAAATGCTTCAATGGCATCCAAACGCTGTTTGTTCTCAGCCATATTCTGGATTACATTATAATCATCTTCAAGATTGGCCGTATGGGAAGGAATGATCTTATCAAGCCGGATGATCTTATAAATGACGTTCCCCTCGCGTCCTTCATTATCCCTGCTTTCAAATGCCGGGGAAATATCCCCTTCTTTCATATCTTTCAGTACATTGTAATCATTGGTTTTGAGCTGATCCTTATCAAAAAGCATGGATCCGCTGTTTTCATCCGCCATACGACCCCCGTTGAGTCTTGAAGGGGGATCCTCCGAATATAGGATAGCGGCTCTTTCAAAAGTGAGGCTGTCCGTTTTTATGGCGTTGCCTATACTGTCAAGACGGTTCAGGCAGTCAATTCTGTCTGAGCTCAACACATCGGGTTTCAGGAGTATATGACGTGCATTGAACATGTCTCCCTCGCGTTCAATCAACTGGATAAGGTGATAACCGTCGGGCGTTTCCACTATCTGGGAAACCTGCCCTTCTTTCAAAACAATGGCAGCGTCCCCGAATGCCGGCCAGTACATCTGTTTTGCAGCCATGCCGAGTTCTCCGCCGCGCCGGGCCGAGTAGGGGTCCTGGGAATATAACGTTGCCAGGGTGCTGAAACGTTCTCCGTTCAGGATCCTTTCCCTGAATTCCAGAAGGCGCTCTTTGACCATCAGGACAGCTTCCTCTTTGGGAGGATAAAGCACTATCTGGCTAAGCTGGTATTGTGTGGGAATGATGGGAAGACTGTCTTTTGGGGTGTCCCTGTAAAAATCTTCGATGTCTTTTGGTGTAAGAGGTTGGACACCTTCGGTAATTGTGGATTGCATATCGCGTGTCAGGCTTTGTTCACGGAATAGTTCCCTCCATTCCTGTTTGAGCCTGAAGATCGGTTTATGGAAGTATTCTTCGGTTGCTTTTTCTCCGCCAAGGCGTGTTTTTATATCCTGCAGCCTGTTTTCCAGTTCAAGCTCCACGTATTCTTCATTTACGGTAAGACTGTCCAACCGGGCCTGATTGAGCATCAATTTGGAAACCAGCATGTTTTCTAGTATCTCGCACCGGATGTTCTTATCCGAGATCACTCCCTGCATGATCTGCATCTGTACTTCTTCTTCTATAGCCGAGAGCTGGATCATTTCATTTCCGACCAGGGCTATAACTTTATCCACCAAGCCGTTGCCGTATTTTTGTCCAAATGCCGAACCGGCGGTCAACAGAAGAACCAAAACACATAGTGCAGATTTTCTAATCTTCATCCTTTTTGTAGATTTTTATCATTTGTTTGCTCCAACCCTCTTTAAGTACCCGGGTCTCGAGGTCTTTTAAGAGTTGCTGTTTTCTTTTACTGATAATGATCTGGCGTATGTTCGCACGGATATGTTCCATAGGTGCGGGATTCCCGGCCGGAATAAAATCGGTTACAGATACCAGGTAAGCGTACAGACTGTCCCTGGTATCTATGTGTCCGGCAGGTTTTAGTGCCTGCATTACCGTTTCTGTTCCAAAGGGCAAATCTTGTGCCAATTCCACGGCTGATATCCATTTGCCGTCATAATCCGTATAGATTTCCGCAGAACTTTCACAGAGCCGCTCCAGTTGCGTAAGATCTTCAAGGGTGTTGGAGCGATATATGTTGCGTACCATGGGCAAGTATGGGGAGTGTAACCTCATACGGATAAGCCTGGCCTTGACAAGAGGTTCATCCAGCAAGAAAAGTTCTGTGTTGTCGGAATAGTAGGATTGGATCTCTTCCGTATTTATGAGAGTGTCTATCCGTTCTTCCACGTATTTTTTCTGATACCGGAAAACCAACAGTGATTTGCGGTAATCGGCCAATTCCTGTTCCACATCTTTTTCTTCTTTGGACAGTTCTTCTTCGGCTTTTTTCAGAAGCAGGTTGTCAATAGCCCAGAGGTCAATATAATGGTTTACCATGTTCATAGAATCCCTGGCAGATTCGGCTTCCTGCAGCAATCCCTCCACGTCTTTTCTGTAAAGAATCTCTTTGCCTATTTGGGCCATACGTTCAGGTTCGTTGCCAAACCACCGTCTCAGGTGTTGGCAGGAAGAAAGGGCAATAAGACCGAGCATTATGAAAACCCATTTTTTCATGACATCTTTCATTACCGGGAATAATTGGGAGCTTCACGTGTGATGGTTACATCGTGAGGGTGGTTCTCAATGACTCCCGCTGATGTAATTCTGACAAATACAGCCTTTTTCAGTGCAGCCAGGTTGGGTGTGCCGCAATAACCCATACCGGCACGCAAGCCACCGGTCATTTGGTAAAACACTTCGCTCAGGGTTCCTTTGTAAGGTACCTGGGCGACGATGCCTTCAGGCACCAATTTTTTAATGTCTTCTTCCGTATCCTGGAAATAGCGGTCTTTGGATCCCTGCTGCATGGCTTCCAGCGATCCCATGCCGCGATAACTTTTGAATTTTCTGCCATTCAGAATAATGGTCTCGCCGGGGGATTCTTCCACTCCGGCAAAAAGGGATCCTGCCATAACCGTGTCTGCTCCGGCTGCAAGGGCTTTTACCATGTCTCCCGAATACCTTATGCCCCCGTCGGCGATCAGCGGTACGCCTTTTTCCCGGAGAGCCTCGTAGGTTTGC
Source organism: Bacteroidales bacterium (assembly GCA_012515395.1). GTDB lineage: Bacteria > Bacteroidota > Bacteroidia > Bacteroidales > UBA932 > DMER64. Next base: position 13,438 of record JAAYYL010000043.1, on the reverse strand, counting down.
ATGATAGCCGAAAGCTGAGGCACTCCCACTCCGGCGACCACCCTTGTGGTACAGATGGATCCCGGGCCGATGCCTACTTTCACGGCATCGGCACCGGCCTCGGCAAGGGCCAATGCTCCGGATGCAGTGGCTACGTTCCCCGCCACAATGTCCAGATGCGGAAATGCTTGTTTGGCCTTGCGCACCGTTTCCAACACTCCTGCGGAATGACCGTGGGCCGTATCGATCACCACGGCATCAATGTCTACTGAAAGCAATTTCTCTATCTTTTCCAGGGTGTCGGCTTTTACACCAACAGCGGCTGCGGTACGAAGTCTTCCTTTGGAGTCTTTGCTTGCTCCGGGGTTGTCCTTTATCTTGGTGATGTCTTTGAAGGTGAGCAGTCCAATAAGTTTAAAATTATGGTCTACTACGGGCAGTTTTTCAATTTTATAGATTTTCAGTAGTTCCGTGGCGCTTCCCAGGTCGGCTCCGTCGTGAATGGTTATCAGGTTTTCTTTGGTCATGATGTCCCTGATAGGAGTAGCCAGATTTTCTACAAACCGCAAATCCCGGTTGGTGATGATCCCAATCAAATGGTGTTTGTCATCTACCACGGGTATGCCGCCTATGTGATTATCTGCCATTAATTTCAGGGCGTCCCCCACGCAGGCATCCGGCGAGATCACTATAGGATCGTAGATCATGCCGCTTTCCGACCGTTTTACTTTGCGGACGTGTTCCATTTGCTGTTCTATGGACATGTTCTTATGGATCACGCCTATTCCGCCTTCCCGGGCAATGGCAATAGCCAGTGTCGAGTCTGTAACCGTGTCCATTGCAGATGACACAATGGGGGCGCTCAGAACTATGTTTCTTGAAAAACGGGAGGTCAGGTCCACATCACGCGGAAGAACTGAAGAAGCGGCCGGGAGAAGAAGGACGTCATCAAATGTGAGTCCTTCATAAATAATACGATTGCTGAAAGATTTCATGACCGGAGATTTTATCCTGCAAATATAAAGAAAACGGGGGATTATGTATTATCTTTGTTTTCATGAAGAAATGGAAAGTCGGATTGCTTGCCAGAGTTGCCATTGCCATCGTGCTGGGCATCGTGTCCGGTCTCTTTTTCCCCGTTTGGGCACAGCGTATTTTTTTGACTTTCAATACCCTGTTCAGCTCTTTCCTGGATTTTATTGTTCCGTTGATAATACTTGGGCTTATAGCTCCCGGCATAGCTGAATTGGGAAAGGGAGCGGGAAAAATGCTGGGAACAACACTGGGGCTTGCTTACGGGTCTACATTGTTGAGCGGTTTTTTCGCCTATTTCACATGCCGGGCCATCTATCCCGTTTTGTTGTCCGGCAGCCGGAGCGCTTTAAGCCTGGCTTCGGAAACGACTGCCGGCCTGACGGAAAATGCAGAAAAAGTTTTGCCGTATTTTACGCTCGAATTTCCACCTCTGTTCGGGGTAATGTCCGCCCTGGTTTTTGCATTTGTACTCGGGTTGGGACTTACCGTCATCCGTAACGGGGAGGGTCTGAGAAATGTTCTGACGGGTTTCAGGGAAGTGATCAACAAAACCATTTCCGGTGTGATCATCCCGTTGTTGCCTTTGTTTGTATACGGAATCTTTTTGAAAATGGCGGCTGAAGGACAGGTAGAACAGGTTCTGGGCATTTTTCTGAAAATTATTGTGTTAATCTTTATTATGACTGTGGTTCTCTTGTTGTTCCAGTTTTTTGCAGCAGGACTTATCGCGCGAAAAAATCCGTTTGTGCTTTTGCGTACCATGCTGACTGCATACGTAACGGCATTGGGAACGCAGTCTTCCGCGGCTACTATACCGGTCACCCTGCGGCAGGCAATTAAATGCGGTGTAGATCCCCGGATAGCCGGATCTGTGATCCCATTATGTGCCACGGTACATTTATCGGGGAGTATGCTCAAGATCACATCCTGTGCCATGGCTGTAATGATATTGATGAACATGCCCTCGGATCCGGCGGTATTTGCAGGATTTATCTTTTTACTGGGCATTACAATGATCGCAGCTCCCGGAGTTCCCGGGGGGGCCATTATGGCGGCCGTGGCCGTACTTCAATCCGTACTGGGATTCAATGCCGAGGCCATAGGGTTAATGATTACGCTTTATATTGCCATGGATAGTTTTGGAACGGCATGTAATGTTACCGGCGACGGGGCTATTGCCGTAATAGTCAATAAATTTTATGCAAAGAGTTAGTGTTTTTTGCGGGTCCCGGAAAGGCAACGATCCGCTGATTGTCCGCCAGGCGGAACTTCTGGGTAAGCTGCTTGCCGGTAAAGGTATAGAATTGGTGTATGGTGGAACACGTGTGGGTATTATGGGAGTCTTGGCAGACAGTGTCCTGTCACACGGAGGGAAGGTTGTAGGTATTATGCCCGCTTTGATTGAGGAAAAACGTATTGCCCATGAGGGTTTGACAAAAATGGTTCAGGTGCCGGATCTGGAAGAACGAAAGCGAAGACTGATCACGGATTGTGACGCCATTATTGTTTTCCCGGGCAGTTACGGAACGATGGATGAAATGTTCAACGCTTTGGTTTATAAACAATTGGACAAAATTCACAAGCCTGTTATTTTATTCAATATAGGTGGATTTTACGACCCCATGCTGCTACAGTTGGACCGGATGGTCACCCTCGGATTCATGCCGGAAAGGTTTCGCCGGAACTTGCAAGTTGTAACAAATTGCCTGGATCTGGAATTTCTCAGGTAGCAACGTATTTTGCTCCCTGGAAGGTGTTGCGTTCCTCCAGCCTTTTCTCCAGAAGACGTATAATTTCAACATTACGGATAAGGCCCCAGGGTGTGGAGTTTACAAAGCGGGGAGGAACTTCTCCGGCTATTCGTTCAATAAAAATATCCGGATTCAGTAATTCCAGAAAATCGATTACAAAATCTATGTATTCAGGGAGCGTAAAGGTCACAAAGTCCCCGGGAACTTTTTCAAACTCCTTTTCCATGGGTGTGCCTTTAACGATCTGCAGCTGGTGAAGTTTAAGGCTTGTCACAGGCAACTTGCTCAATAGGGATGCCTCTTTAAGCATTTCTTCCCGTGATTCGCCCGGAAGCCCCATGATCATGTGAATACCGGTGTGAATGCCGTATGCTGCCGTCAATTGAACCGCTTCTACAGACTGTTCCCAGGTATGGCACCGGTTTATACGTTGAAGCGTTTTGTTGTAACACGATTCCACGCCATATTCCAGCATGACTATCTTTTCTTTTGACAATTCCCCGAAATATGCCAGTTTTTGTTCATCTATACAATCCGGACGGGTTCCTATTACAATTCCGCGTATCCGGGTGTCTTCCAGTACGGGTTTGTACATGCGGCGTAATTCTTCCAAAGGAGCATGTGTGTTGGAGTAGGGTTGAAAATAGGCCAGGTAACCTCCGGCTTTCCGGTACCTGATATGATGGAATTCAATGCCTTCGTCAATCTGTTGCGTCAGGCTTTTTTCAGGAGTGCTGTACCCGGGATGGAACGCCCTGTTATCACAATAAGTACACCCTCCGGTTCCTACTGTTCCGTCACGGTTTGGACAGGTGAAACCTGCGTCAACCACCACTTTCTGGAGTCGTGTTCCGTATTTCTGTATGAAATAACCGGTAAATGAACGATACCTTTGCATGATACAAAGGTAAAAGTAAGCCTTGTCATATCAAAGATTTGCCCTAAATTTGTAAGTTATGAAAAAGCTAAGCAATTATCTCCTGGCGGCTTTTGTCGCATTTGCCGTTCTCGCCGGGTGCGTGGAAGGCAAAACACTGGAACAATTATCGGTCATTTCCGAGAATATGAAATCGGCTTTTGCACCTGACAGGAGGGAGAAAGTCTATGATATTACTTTTGAAAAACAAAAAGGATCAAAGAGTTACATCGCAAGGGGAATTACCACCGAATCCGGAGTGGTGCCTGCATTGATTGCTGCAGCCGCTTCTCAGGGAATCACACTGACAGACAGTGTAACGGTATTGCCTGATCCGGCATTGGGTGAATCTGTCTACGGAGTAACTTCCCTGTCAGTTGTCAGTCACAGGTACGAACCGCGCCATGCTTCCGAATCGGCCACACAAACTTTAATGGGGACACCGTTAAGGATATTGCAGGAAAGAGGAGGCTGGAGTATGGTGAAAACACCTGAGGGGTATATAGCATGGGCCCCTTCTTCCGGGGTTCAGGCGATGGACGGACCTGCCTACGAAAAATGGATGGCTGCTCCTAAAGTAATCATAAACAAGCATTATACTTTATTCAGAGAACAAGCTTTACCCGGAGCGCCTGTCGTTTGCGACGGTGTTTGGGGAAATATTGTTGAACTGGAAGGTCAGACGCCGCTTTATTACAGGGTAAAACTGCCAAATGGCAAACAGGCTTATGTATCGCGTTTTGATGCAGAGCCGTTCAGGGAATGGGCCATGAAAGAAAATCCGATGCCGGAACAGATCATTTCCACATCCCTGCAATTTATGGGCTTCCCTTATTTATGGGCAGGCACATCGGTTAAAGCGATGGATTGCAGCGGGCTTGTAAAAAACACGTATTTTCTGAACGGGGTTATCCTGTTGCGAGATGCTTCCCAGCAGGCACGTATGGGGGAAGAAGTAAATATTTCCGAAGGATGGCAGAACCTGCAAATGGGTGACCTGATATTTTTCGGACGAAAAGCCACGGAAACAAGAAAAGAAAGTATTACCCATGTGGGAATATATATCGGAGACAGCCGTTTCATCCATTCTTCGGGACTGGTGCGGGTGAATTCACTGGATCCTGCCAGTGATATCTATTATACGGGGTCTGACCGCTTGCTGAAAGCCGTCCGGATCCTCAATCATATTGACGACGGAACACAGGTAAGCTCTGTCAGGGAACATCCCTGGTACGGATTGTCCGAAAACTAAATTACATCATACCTATAGAACATGAATTCAACCAGACGCGATTTTTTAAAAACATCCATGGCCCTGGCAGCCGCTGCTGCCGTAGCCAATCCGGTACGTCTTTTCGCATCGGGAGCAACCAATAAGGGCAGACCCGGAAAAGCTTTGGGACAGGATAAGATGGTACTCACTTTTGAGCCGTTTGAAGCCCGTATGAAACACGTCTTCACCATTGCCGGATCGTCCCGGTCCACGACTCCCATTGTATTGACTAAAATTGCATACCAGGGATATGTGGGTTACGGAGAAGCTTCCATGCCGCCATATCTGGGAGAAAGCACGGCTTCAGCAATGGAGTTCCTCAGGCGTGTGGATTTGAGCCGTTTCAGCTCTCCCTTCCAAATGGAGGAGATACTCACGTATGTGGATAATATCACAACGAACAATACTGCTGCAAAATGTGCCGTGGATATAGCTTTACATGACCTGTGCGGTAAGATCATGGGACAGCCCTGGTGGAAAATATGGGGATGGAACAACAAGGATCTTCCCAGCACTTCGGTAACGGTCGGTCTGGCCTATGCTCCTGACGGAAGCATTGACAAAGAGGAAGTCCGTAAAAAAACCATGGAAACCCTTGATTACAATTTGATAAAAGTAAAACTCGGCAATACGGAAGAAAACGACAAAACCATGATCACCACCATTCGTGAGATTACCGATCTCCCCATAGTGGTAGATGCCAACCAGGGATGGAAAGAAAAGGGTTATGCCCTTGATATGATAGAATGGCTTGCACAAAGGGGTGTGGAAATGGTTGAACAACCCATGCCAAAATTATTACTGGATGAAGCAGCCTGGCTGCGTGACCGCAGTCCGCTTCCCCTCATTGCCGATGAAGCATGCCAGCGTTTGACCGATGTGAGAAAACTTTACGGTGCTTATGACGGTATCAATATTAAACTGATGAAATGTACCGGAATGCGTGAAGCCCGCGAAATGATCACCCTGGCTAAAGCCCTTAATATGCGCATAATGATGGGTTGCATGACTGAGACATCTGTAGCCATATCTGCCGCTGCCCAGTTTGCCGATCAGCTGGAATGGGCCGATCTTGATGGTAACTGGCTGATAGCAAATGATATATTTACCGGAATGAAAGTGGTGAAAGGACGTATTACCCTGGAAGACAAACCCGGAATAGGGGTTGAACCTTTATAATTTATTTTAAAAGAACGAATATGCCTGAAAATTTAAGAACATTCAAAAAAGATATTGATTATTTGATTGATGAAGTAATCTCCGATTGCTGCACATTTATATACATCAATCCCGACAAAAAAGAAGAAGAGGCCATGGAAGTAATCAACCGGGCCATTGCTTTGAGGGATGAAATGTTTGAACGTCTGAACAAAATTCACCAGAAACCTGCCAGGCCTCATTTTAAGGCGTTGAAAGAAGAATTTCTGAATAAAGTGGATGACTTATTTGAAAAAATAAGTGAACTGGCTAAACAGTAAGCCCGGATCCCTTCTGAAAGGGCGCATATTGATATTGGACGGCGCAATGGGGACTATGATCCAGCGCCACAGTCCTTCTTTTCCCCCCGGAGCCGAGGGGAACAATGATATCCTTGTCCTTACGGCCCCCGATCTTATTCTATCCATTCACAAAGAATATGTTCAGGCGGGGGCCGACATAATAACCACCAACACCTTTAATGCCAATGCCATATCCCAACAGGATTACGGCATGCAGGACCGGGTTTACCAAATGAACCGGGAGGCAGCCCGCCTGGCTCGTGAAAGCGGAGCCTTATTGGTGGCGGGATCTATGGGCCCGACCAACAAATCTGCTTCCATATCCCCTGATGTGAACCGTCCCGGTGAGCGTGCCGTTGATTTTATGACCCTGGTAAACGCATACGGGGAACAAGCCAGGGGCTTGAAAGATGGAGGGGCTGATCTCTTTTTGGTAGAAACGGTTTTTGACACACTGAATGCGAAAGCTGCTTTGTTTGCACTGGCCCGGGAAGCTCCCGGAATGCCGGTTATGTTGTCTGCTACAATAGCGGATAATTCAGGAAGGGTTTTATCCGGGCAAACGATTGAAGCGTTCCTTGTTTCAACAGAACATGCCGGATTGTTCAGCACAGGGTTGAATTGTTCCTTCGGCCCGGATAAAATGCTGCCTTTTTTGCGCAATTTATCGTCTTTGGCAACTACTTTTACCAGTGCACATCCCAATGCCGGTTTGCCCGATCTTTACGGCAACTACAACTTGACACCCACGGACATGGTGTTGCAGATGAAACCTTTTATTGAAGAAAGTCTGGTTAACATTGTTGGAGGATGTTGCGGAACCACACCTGCCCATATTGCAGCACTTGCTTCTATGGTGCATCAAAGCCGTTATCCTGCAAGAGATGTTTCTGCTATCAGAGCAACCCTGCATGTTCCCAAGATGGTCTTTAGCGGATTGGATACGTTGTGTGTTCAGCAGGAGCCGGCGTTTATCCTGGTAGGAGAACGGACCAATGTTTCCGGCAGCCGAAAATTTGCGCGGCTCATCAATGAAAGAAAATTTGATGAAGCCCTTGAAACGGCACGGAAAATGGTGCAGGACGGAGCCCACATTCTGGACGTGAATATGGATGATCCCATGCTGGACGCAGTGGTTGCCATGCGGGAATTCCTGCTCAGACTGGCTTCGGATCCTGAAATTGCCCGTGTGCCCGTAATGCTGGATTCTTCCCGTTGGGAAGTCCTGGAAGCAGGATTGCAATGTCTGCAGGGAAAATCTATTGTCAATTCCATTAGTTTGAAAGAAGGCCCTGATGAATTCTTGCGTAGGGCCCGTCTTATAAAACAATACGGAGCTGCCGTAATCGTCATGGCTTTTGATGAAGAAGGTCAGGCAACGTCCTTTGAACGCCGTGTGGCCATCTGTACCAGGGCCTACAAGATGCTGACAGATGAGGCCGGGTTCAGCCCCCGCGATATTATTTTAGATCCAAACGTGTTGGCCATAGGTACCGGGATGGAAGAACACCGTCATTTTGCCGTAGACTTTTTGGAAGCGGTCAGTTACCTGAAGAAGAACCTGAAAAACGTACAGGTAATAGCCGGCGTCAGCAATCTTTCGTTTTCGTTCCGGGGGAATAACACGGTACGGGAAGCAATGCATTCGGTTTTCCTGTATCATGCTATAGCAGCCGGTTTGGATATGGCTATTGTGAAACCCGGGGAACAGCCTCCATATACCGATATCCCGGAAACATTACGTAAGGCCATAGAAGACGTGGTTTTAGATTCAGATGGAGAAGCCACATCCAGATTGGTTGAAATTGCCGGGAAATTCAACAAAAGCAATGAAAAGGAAACATCCGCCAATGTCCGCCAAGCCTGGAGGGAACTGGATGTGAGGGAAAGACTGATGTATGCGCTGGCTCACGGGACAGAGAATTTTTTAGAAGAAGACCTGGATGAAATGCACCATATTCCTGCTCTGGAAATCGTTGAAAACACCCTGATGGAAGGAATGAACCGGGTTGGCAAGTTATTCGGGGAAGGAAAAATGTTTCTTCCCCAGGTAGTCAAAACGGCGCGAACCATGAAAAAAGCCGTGGCTATACTTCAACCCAGGATTGAAGAAGAAAAGAAGAATAAACCGGCCGGAGGGCAGGGAACTGCAACGGTCCACGGAATAGTGGCTACTGTAAAAGGAGATGTGCACGATATCGGGAAAAACCTGGTCACACTGGTTATGGAATGCAATAATTACCGGGTAACCGATCTTGGAGTTATGGTTCCTGCTCACCGGATTGTACAGGAAGCAGAACAAAGTAAAGCTGCTTTTGTGGGATTAAGCGGCCTGATTACGCCTTCTCTGGATGAAATGGTGGAAGTAGCCCGCTTAATGGAAAAAGCCGGAATGACCATTCCTTTGCTTATTGGCGGTGCTACAACATCTGCATTATTTACATCACTAAGGATAGCTCCCCTGTACAGCGGTCCGGTCATTCATTGTCCCGATGCCGCCGGAGTTGTTCCTTTGCTTGCGGATTATTATTCCCGTGACGATAGTGTAAGGCAACGGTTTGTAGAAGGTCTGAAAGCTTCACAAACCCTTATGCGCAATGCATATACAACCGCCCATTCGAAAAAAGAATACCTGACACAACGGGAAGCGTATGCCAACCGATGGGTGTCTGTTGTCAACTGGAGGATGAGAAACCTGTGTCCGCATTGCGGACAAAGGCATGGGCTGGATGATTTTGTCCCGCCTTTTGTGGGGGCAAGGCAGTTTGATGTTCCTTTTGAAAAACTCGGCAATTTGATTGATTGGGATATGTTCCTGAAAACATGGGATGTTCAGGGTTCTCAAACGGAAGGACGGAAATCCGTGGAAGAAGCACGGAACATGCTGAACAACCTTATCAATGGCCGTTACGGCAAAAGTGCATTCGCCCGGGCAGTGGCCGGATTTTGGCCTGCTTTTTCCACGGAAGAAGATCATATAGTTTTTTATGCCGATGCTTCCCTCAAAAATGTTTTACTGGATTTGCCCATGGAAAGGGATCTGTTGCGCCATAAAGACGGATCTGCGAATTTTTGCCTGACCGATTTTGTGGTTCCACGAAATCCTGCCCAAACACCTGATTATGTGGGGTTGTTCCTGCTTACAGCCTCTTCTCCCGGGCTGGAGGAACAAATCAAAAGCTTCCGTGAAGAAGGGGATGTGTACGGTGCCCTTCTGTTGCAAACATTGTTGGACAGACTGGCAGAAGCTTGCAGCGAATACCTTCACCGTGATTTCATGAAACTTCCGTGTGGCGCATTGCGCGGAATTCGCCCCGCTTTCGGTTACCCGTCGTGTCCTGATCATGCTTTGAAAAAAGATGTAGTCCGTTTGTTGCAGGCAGAAGAGAATCTGGGAATTACTCTTACTGACTCATATATGATGCAGCCCGTGTCGTCGGTATGCGGAATGTATATCGGACATCCGCAGGCCCGTTACTTTACCGTACATAAGGATCCGGGCGTATGAAGATAACCGATGTTTTCAAACAGAAAGAAAGGACTTTTTCCTTTGAGTTTTATCCCCCGAAAGATGAAATTGCGGCTGTTGATTTGGGTATCAACATTGGCCAGTTAATCAAACTGGACCCGTCTTTCGTTTCCGTTACTTACGGCGCGGGTGGATCTACCCGTTCACGTACGTTTGAATTGGTGGATTACCTGAAAAACAGGATCGGGTTGAATACCGTAGCTCATTATACCTGTGTGGGTAGTACTAAAACGAAGGCGCTGGAAGATCTTAAAAATTTAAGAAACAGGGGTTTGCAGAATTTTATGCTTCTCAGGGGCGATCCCGAAATCGGGTCCAAGTACGGATTCATACCCTGTTACGACGGTTTCGCCAATGCTACTGAACTCATATCATTTGCCCGTGAAAATTTTGAAGATTGCTGCATTGGAGGCGGAGCCTATCCCGAAGTGCATCCCGAGTCCGTAAATGCAGAAGTTGATATAAGGAACTTGAAAAAAAAAGTAGATGCAGGATGTGATTTTTTAATCACACAGTTTTTTTTTGACAATCAGAAATATTTCGATTTTGTCACCAGTGCCCGCACGGCAGGTATACAATGCCGTATTATTCCCGGGATCATTCCGTTGACAAAATATTCCCAACTGGAAAGATTTGTACTTTTATCCCGAGCCGGTATACCTCCCGATTTTAAGGAACAACTGGAGCGGAACCGATACAATCCACAAGCTGTATATCAGGCCGGGATGGATTTTGCCATTAATCAATGCCGGGATCTGTTACATCGGGGAGCCCCGGGAATTCATTTCTATACACTCAACAAATCCAGGGCAACCGTAGAAATCTACAGTACTTTGAAGGTAAAATAGCAATGCCATAAAACCACGCCTACGGCAACAGAAACATTCAGGGAGTGCTTGGTGCCGTATTGCGGAATCTCAATGCAACCGTCACAGGCATTTACGACTTCTTGTTGTACACCATGGACTTCATTGCCGAATACCAGTGCGATCCCGTTAGTCTTGCCGGGGTGGAAGCGTTCCAGATTTACGGCACCTTCGGCTTGTTCTACTGCCCAAACTTTATACCCGTTTTTCTGCAATGAGCGTATGGCATCAAGGGTGTTTTCAAAATATGTCCACTCTACTGTATCTTCAGCGCCCAAAGCCGATTTGTGAATTTCAGCAGAAGGAGGACAGGCTGTTATCCCGCACAAATAAATATGTTCCATGGCAAAAGCGTCAGAGGTCCGGAAAACCGAACCAATGTTGTGCCGGCTGCGGATATTGTCCAGAACCACTACCACCGGCATTTTGGGACTTTTGCGGAATTCTTCCGGGGTCAGGCGGCGAAGTTCTCTGTTGGGAATTTTTCTGGGCATGGGGCAAAGGTAAGCGTTTTTAATGTAAATTTGCATTATGCCAACTATGTACGTGATAAGCGGATGCAATGGAGCGGGGAAGACCACAGCCTCCTATACCATTCTTTCCGAAATGCTTCAGTGCCGTGATTTTGTGAATTCAGACGAAATTGCCAGGGGGATATCTCCTTTTGATCTTTCACATGCTGCCATAGATGCGGGCAGGGTAATGCTCAAAAGGATCAAGGACCTGACAGACACCAAAGAAGATTTTGCTTTTGAAACAACCCTGGCAGTGCGTTCGTATGCAAGCCTGATTGAAAAAACCAAAAAGAAAGGCTACGAGATCATGTTGGTGTATTTTTGGCTGAGCAGCCCCGATCTGGCCGTGGAACGTGTACAGAACAGGGTAATAGCCGGGGGACACAGTATTCCGGAAAATGTGATACGCCGTCGGTACTGGTCGGGCATGAGAAATCTTTTCAATATATACATGCCTTTGAGTGACAGATGGTTGCTTATTAATAATTCAGAAACCCCTTCCTCGCTGATAGCGGAAGGAAGCGGTCTGAAAGAAACAAAAATCTACAGCAAAGAGGATTACAAAAAACTCAAAACATTATCGCAAACCCTCCTCCCGGGCTTAAACGGACAGTAAGCGTGTCTTTACGGGTTACTTCAATTTCTTCAATTTTGTAGTCGGTCGCATGGCGATGGGCATTCACACCGTCTTTGAATATTCTGGCTTTATAAGTACGTCCGTCTTCCAAAAATGAAAGATTCAGGGTTATCGTACGTGGTGTCCAATCCGTTAATCCGCCCACAAACCAGCGGGAACCGTTTCTGCGTGCCGACACTATGAATTCGCCCAGTTTTCCCTGCAATATCCTGGTCTCATCCCATACGACGGGAATCCGCGTAATGAAATCCGTCGTTTCCTTTTCTTTCATGTAGGCGGTGGGATTGTCGCATAACATAACAAGCGGATTGTCAAATACAACATAGGTGGCCACCTGCCTTGCACGTGTTCCGGCTGCCATGGGATTGTTGTAAACAGGATGGAAATCATGGCGGGTTGCATTTCTCATAGCTCCCTGTGTGTAATCAACAGGACCTGCAAGCATACGGATGTATGGAAAAGTGACTTCGTACGGAACCAGGTCTTCACGACTCCACTTGGATTGTTCCAGTCCGAATATTCCTTCAAAATTCACTACGTTGGGATATGTCCGGTTCAGGCCGGTAGGTTTATACATTCCATGCAGGTCGATCAATAAATTATACCGTGCGGCAGTTTCTGCAATACGATAAATCATATCCACAACAAGCTGATCATCCCGGTCCATGAAATCCACTTTAAATCCTTTAAAACCCATTTTGGAATATACACGGCAGGCTTCTTCAAGCTTTTCATCTAGCACATACCCGACGCACCAGAGAATCAGGTCTACGTTTTTTTCTTCTGCATAGGAAACCAGTTCTTCCAGATCAATTTCAGGTACTACTTTCATAATATCACCTCCGGCTGGAGGTGACCATCCTTCATCCAGAACAACGTATTCTATTCCGTTGGCAGAGGCAAAATCTATGTAGTACTTGTATGTTTCTGTGTTTATCCCGGCCGGGAAATCCACACCGGTAATGCCCCAGTTGTTCCACCAATCCCAGGCTACCTTTCCCGGTTTGATCCAGTCTGTATTTCCTGCCCTGTTAGGGGCCCCCAGAATATATACCAAATCGTTGACGGGCAGTTCTGTATCTTCCGTGGCCACTGCCATGATACGCCAGGGGAACGAACGTGTTCCGGATGTTTTCGCCAATATGTCCGAGTATTCAGAAGCCAGTACTTGCCCTCTTCCCGGTTCCGTGACGGTTTTGGAAGGAATAGGTGCGAAGACCCCTTTGAATTCGAATCCGTTCGCGGTTTTTCCTCCCCGGAGGTACATCCCGGGATATGATTCCAGATCAGATTCCGTCAGGGCCATTTTCATGCCGTTTTCCAGGCAGACCAACAGAGGTAAAAAAGCCAGCTTTTCACGGTCAAATTCGCTGACCGGAATCACCGAATATACGTTTTCAAAGGAATTCTGAAAGGGATTCTCTTCTCCGCGGCTGTA
>JAAYYL010000042.1 GCA_012515395.1 Bacteroidales bacterium | reverse complement strand
TCTGGTCAGTTATCTGAAAACCCTGGTCCCTGAATACAGATTCTATTTCAGGGTTCACAAACCCATGGCCATTGACGCAGTGCTCTATGCCAGCGCCAGAGAAAGGGGTGCAACGCACACTTGATTCTTTTGCCTCAAAATCAGGCAGTTACCAAATTCGACCCCCCGGGGGTCGAATTTCATAACTCGCTGTAAATCAGCGAAACGAATCAAGTGTGCGTTGCACCCCCTCTGCGCGCCTCTGCGCGCCTCTGCCTCTCTGCCTTCCCCCCATAAAAAAAACCGGCCCAAAAGCCGGCTTTTCCAGAGGTACCCAGCGGAATCGAACCGCTGTACTCGGTTTTGCAGACCGATGCCTAACCACTCGGCCAGGGTACCGTTAAAAGGACTGCAAAGTTAGTAAATATTTTTAAAAAGTGCAGCCAGTTTCTCCAGATACTTCTTATCCGTTTTGTCAAACGTATTAAGCTTTTCGGAATCAATATCCAGAACAGCCTTAATACTGCCTTCTTTGTCAAACAAAGGGACCACGATCTCTGAACGGGATCGTGAACTGCAGGCTATGTGACCGGGAAACTTTTCCACATCGGGAACTATCAAAGTTTTACGCTGTTTCCAGGAGGAACCGCAAACACCGCGACCTTGAGGGATACGGGTACAGGCCGCAGGCCCCTGGAAAGGTCCCAGAACCAATTGTCCGGCGGCTTCATTCACCAGGTAGAAACCTACCCACCAGAATTTAAAGGACTCTTTTATCAGTGCACTGATATTTGCCATATTGGCCACAAGATCCGTCTCGTCCTTCATAAGGGATTCCGCTTTTTCAAGAACTTCTTCGTACATCCGCTGACGAGAAGACTTCTTTTCTTCCTGATGAGCCATTAGTTCCCGGTAAATACGAAAACACACATACGCATCGGTAGCAGCATAGCGGGCCTGGGCTTCGGAAAGGGGATAAGCCTCCCAATTGGTAATCTGCTGTGATTTGCTTACACGCTTGCCCAACACAATAGCAGCCAGCTTTTTAACGCTTTTTTCCACAATGCCGTATTCTTGTGCCATCTCTTGCAGATCCACAAACCCTTCCGCTTGAAAATCAGCGTAACGTTGCAGTCCAATAATGTCATCCCTGACGGCAGCCCCCACTTTTACAATACGGGGATCACTCAATACAGCAATAAGTTCGGCAGGCAATCCCGTCTTTTTCAAATGGATCAGAAAAGAGCGACTGTCAGTGGACAATTGCAGAAGGGCGGGCTTGTACATTTTCCCGGACGAAAAACGAGGCTTGGTTTCAGTATCGAATCCCAGGACCGGTTGCCGGGATAAGTAATCCGCCGCTTTCTGTGCCTGCGAACGTGTGGTAACAAGTGTGATGTGTCCCTTTAATTCCACCTGGGGAAACATATCCAGGACACTGTTCTCAATGGTTGATGCAAACATTTAGTAAAGGGTATTTAGACAGATCCAAAGGTTCGGTCGAATGTATCCGGACACACGAAGGCGTTGTCCGGAAGGCAGCCAGGCGGTTTTCTCTCAATGCTTTGTACAATATCTCTGCAGCTTCTTCACGCGGATTGATCAACACCACTTTCGGATCTATAAGATGCCTGTATATATAACGGTTGTTTTGCCTGTAGTTCCTTAAAAAAGTCAGCTGTTCAACGACAATCCCGGGGTAACGCGAAAACGTGTTTTCACACGTCAGTATGTATTTCAAAGGAGGATGACTCCCCAATAACAACTGGTTTACCAACGATGTCACCGCATAACGGACAAAATTCTCAGTAGAATTGACTTTCATTATTCCCGGATTGTAACGGGACCCCCTGTAGTTCATACCGGATCGTGAATAATCAAAATGATAAGCCCTGATCAGGTCCCTGTCCAGCGGATACAAAGGATTGTCCAGGGAAGGCAGGCTATCCGGTGTAAAACCCTGGTATAGAACCTCAACTTCTTCTTCCAGACCTTCATGAGATTTACATGCCAGGCTGCTCTCGGAAGCGATCACACCTACTGTAATACGTTTGTTACGTTCCAAATGGAATCGATGTACATAATCCAGCGTTTTATCAATGCCGGCTTGCAAAACACTTATGGCAACAACACCCAGATCACCGGCGCGGATCAATTCCTGAATTCCTTCAAGAGCATGAACCGAGGCGGGATCCCCTGCAACCACCAGTGCCTTGACCGGGGGTCTGTCTCCATCCGGGCGGAACATCCCTGCCATATTTCTTATTGTTTCATTACGTGCCGAGTCTGTTGCCGGAGACCGGCAAACAAAATCGAAATATTCGCCTGCAAAATCACGGATCCCGTCACTGCCCGGTTTCCCGGTAATGTTGTCAAACTGATCAATGCCGAGTAGGACTTCCACAGCTGTAATATCTTCTTTATCAGTACCAAATACACCTATCGGCAACACTTCTCTCTGATCCGGAAAAGAGGCCGGATCAAGGTACCAGGCAGAATTGGTGTCGTTCAGGATTTCGTCAATGACCGCCAACCTTTCGGGCTCTTCTTCTCTTGCGTTTCCACAACTTCCGGTCAGCCATAGCAGACCGGTAAGCAGGAACAGCAAGGCTGTCTTGCCGGGTTTCAACCTTTTATTTTTCGTAAGTGAATGTTCCATATTCATTCTTAATGGTTACCCTTCTTCCTTCAGATGTCTCAACCCTACCGATAATACGTGCATCCAGTCCGTAGGCAGCTGCCTTTCGGATCATAAGGGGAGCCGCCTCCCCGGGCACATACAATTCCATCCGGTGTCCCATATTGAAAACCGTATACATCTCTTTCCATGAAGTTCCGCTGATCCTTTGAATTTCCCTGAAAAGCGGCGGAACGGGGAAAAGATTGTCCTTGATTACATGAAGACCGTCAATAAAATGAAGTATTTTGGTCTGACCTCCTCCGGAACAATGTATCATGCCGTGCACGGAATGCCGGTTTGTATCAAGAATGTCTTTTATTACAGGGGCATAGGTGCGGGTAGGGGATAACACCAATTTTCCGTATGTCAGGCCTGTCTCTTTTTCTATATCAGTAAG
>JAAYYL010000004.1 GCA_012515395.1 Bacteroidales bacterium | reverse complement strand
TGGAGCGGTCCGGACGGGACTCGAACCCGCGACCCCGTGCGTGACAGGCACGTATTCTAACCAGGCTGAACTACCGGACCCTGATTGTTTGGGAGTGCAAATGTAGGGAATGTTTTTGAAACTGCAAAAAAACTGAAATGTACGTTTCCGTATTTTTTTTCTTTCACAAAGGAAGGTGCCCCTGAAAAGGAATAGTGTGCGGAATGCTCCAGGATCAATATGCCGTCTTCTGTCAGAATCCCGGCATCCAGGATTTTTGCGGGAAGGTTCTCCAATCCGGTGATGTCGTAAGGCGGATCGGCAAAAACAAGGTCGTATTTACGGGTGCAGATCTTCAGAAAGTCAAACACGTTGTGACGGACCACCTGAATTTTTGAGCCGAGACCGAGCTCCCGGACCGTGTTTTTAATGAACCGGGCATGTGCCTGATTCATTTCAACGCAGGTTGCCCATGAGCATCCGCGCGAAACGAACTCCAGGGAAATACCGCCACTGCCTGCAAAGAGGTCAAGCACCGAGAGGGTGGAAATGTCCAGGCTGTTTTCCAACATATTAAACAACCCCTCCTTGGCAAAATCCGTGGTAGGTCGTGCCCTGAAAGATCCCGGCGGCATGATGTTGCGCCCTTTGAGACTTCCGCTTATGATACGCATACCGGAAAGAAGTGAGGTCCGTATTGCAAATTAAGGGCTTCGGTGGGAAACAGGCCCCATTGTGAAGTAGCTACGGTAACCGAAGGGAAGAAAGAACAGAGTTGTTTCAAATGAGCCGGTTTTAATGAACCGCTTACAAAAAGACTTAAACTCCTGGGATTGAGTTGCCATTGCTTCAGGGCAAAATTCAAAAAATAAAAGGCCGTACTGAACCGGTCAATGGCGTATGAATTGCATAGTAACAGCCGATCGCCCTGCATCAGAATCAGATCTACATGTGAGGGTGTGAAATGCATAAGTGCACGGGAATATTCCTTGCGTTCCATGATATAGCGAAGCAAAGGGATTACCGAGGCATAAAACCCGGCTTTGTGTTGGTGTTTGAATACCGTTGCAATCACAGGTGCCGGCAAGGCATAAATACATGTGGCATTCATAGCCTCAACGGTAAAATAGTTGACTTCGTCAAGATCGGCGGTTTGAAATAATTGGTTGAGAACTTCCAGGGCCTGGTCCGGTTGAAACAAATTAGAAGGTATAAGCGTATGCTTGGGGGTGTCTATCATGACATGGCAACGCTGAAAACGTTTTTGAAGGTATTCTTCCCGTTGGAACACGTGCCCCACTTCTTTGGCCCATTCATTATAATCACCCCCCGGAAATGAATAAGAATGATTGCGCCACAGCAAACATTCATGCGTCTGGGTATCTTCTACAACAAAAGAAAGTCCATTCACGCCAATATGAATGGACAATCTGTGATGTGCCTGCGGTATTTTACTAATCGCAGACATATTATTATTCCCAGTTACCCGCGTTGTTGTTGGGTTGATCAATACTACCCACCTTTAAACCGGGATAACGATCGGTGATTTTGCGTTCTTCGTTCAAGTTAACAACAAGCTGACGGTCCATACCTCTGAGCAATACGTCGTAAGGTGTACATGCTTCAAATAGAGGAACATCCACGCCGGAAACCTTCTTAACCACTGCGCTCATTTCAAATTGTTCTCCCACTATAGGAACCCAACGGAGTGAGTCAATAACAAAATTCGGTCGCTTGAGCAATGTGTCCTTAACGGCCATTTCCATACTGTCACGGACTACTCGTCCCTGGGCAACAGCAACTGAGTCGTCAAATGATCCGATTTGGCGTACAATGGTTATGGAACCGTTGTTGTAGAAATTCTCCAGCGAATCAAAATTAGGGGCATATTTCCCGAATTCTGTTTTGTAAGTGGTCTGCAGGGTACGAATATCTTTCAACCGCTCAATAGCCAGTTTCTCACGGAATGTGCGTTCTTTTTCAAAATTTATGGGAGCCGTGAGACTCCGGATGATTGCATAGCCCAAAGCAATGATTATCAAGGGCAGAATAACAATGGTAAATATTTTTTTCATTATTGAGATATTAAATAATCAAAATGGCGTCCTGCAAAATTAGGAAAAAAAATAACCTCTGCAATAAATCACTTATATTTGCATCAATATCTTTATTATGAAGGACCTGTTTCCAAAAAAGCATTTTGAAAGTTGGCATAAAGCTTTAGAACAAACCCGGAAAATTGTATTGGCTACTCACGTCAATCCGGACGGAGATGCCATAGGAGCCCTTATGGGCCTGGGACCTTTTTTTAAAAAGGAAGGATATGAGGTTACCATGATCAGTCCCACAAGGTATCCTGAGTTTTTATCCTTTCTTGACCCCGGGAATGAAATTGTGGTTTATTCACGTGATAATCAGACAGCATTGCATGCCGTCAATCAGGCAGACATGATCGTTGCTCTGGATGTCAGCGGGTTCTCACGTATGGATGAACTGGGAAAAGCCATGCAAAAAGCGACAGCTTTTAAAGTGTTGATGGATCATCATACAGATCCGGTCACGGGTGAATTTGATCTGGTATTCTCAACTACACGCATCAGTTCCACTTGTGAATTGACTTACCGGGTAATTAAAACCTGGAAAGAAAACGCGGTTTTTTCAAAAGACCAGGCAACCGCATTTTTAGCCGGGATCATTACCGATACCAATCAATTTGCCAACAGTGTATATCCCGGAACGTTCCGGGTTACTTCCGAGTTGGTCACATTCGGGGCTGATACCGAGTTTATATACGATCAGATTTACCGCAATTTTTCATACAACCGCATGAGGCTGATGGGATACGCTCTTCAGAACATTCGCCTGCTCCCGGAATACAAATGCGGGTATATTGTCCTGACACTGGATGTTTTGGAAAAGTTCGGATACAGTAACGGAGATACTGAAGGCTTTGTGAACCTTCCTCTGGCCATCAAGGGGGTCTCTGTCTCGGCTTTTTTTCTTCAAAGAGCGGATCATATAAAGGTTTCCTTAAGATCCAAAGGCGATATTCCCGTAAACGAGATTGCACGGAAGTTTTATCAGGGCGGAGGCCATTTGAACGCCTCTGCAGGAAAAATGACAGATTCCACGGAAGACATTGAGCCGTTGCTTAAAAAAGCCCTGGGCACAATAATTGCATAGTACGGATTTGCCATGAATACAAGGTTGATTTTACTTGCCGGACTTATGCTTACAGTGATTTCCTGTACCAAGGAAGACCGCAAGCTAACGTTGATCCGTCAGGAAGAAGCCATAGATCAGTTTGTGCAGTCATTGACCAAAGACACGGTGTTTTTCAGGAACGGAGTAGTCAGGGCGGTACTTGAACAGGGAAAACCGGCCGGACAGGCCGATACATTGGCACCGGGCGATACCGTATATTTTTATTATGCGGGACATATCTTTTCAAAAGGTAAAGGAGAATTGTTTTATACCAACTCGGACAGTGTAGCGTTAGCCTATGACAGGTCACTTGGGCCGGAAGAGTCGCAAGTGCGTTCGGGAGTAGTGGGAGAAGGCCGTTTTTTGAAGGGACTGGATAACGGGTTCCCCGGGATGACTCCCGGAGAACATGCCTACATCATGTTTAATGCGGAATATGGTTTCGGGAATACAACGGTTGGTCTGGTTCCTGCCATGTCTCCCTTGTTGTTCGAAATATGGATAGAAAGGATTGTAAAAAATTAGATACCTTTGCACGGATGAAAAAAACACGTTTTCTGCTTGTAACAGCAATAACCGGAATGGCCGTCTTTCTCTCCTCGTGCGCAACCCAGACCGAGGAATCCTCCCGGGAGATACACGAAAACATACTGGCTGCACACGTAAAGATCGTTCATAAGGATACTTTGGAAAAAACAGAATCAGGATTGTATTATACCGTTCTCCGTCCGGGCTCAGGAGCCGTTACAACGGATTCGTCCATGGTTTTCGTGAAGGAAACCGTTCGGGATCTTAACTACAATCTGCAGGGGAGTACAGAAGAAGATGTGGCCAGACAACTGGGCATGTTCAGTTACCGGGATGCTTATATCCCTTTATTGTGGTATATGGGAAAATACACCATCATGATGGGACTGGAAGAAATGTTGCAGCAGATG
>JAAYYL010000041.1 GCA_012515395.1 Bacteroidales bacterium | reverse complement strand
TGGTACCGGCATGCCGATACTCAACTGCACGCCAGAAATATGTTGGTGTTTTTTGTTACTTATTCAAAGAATAATTTTTTAGTTTCAAAGAATGAATTTTTAGTCGGCCTTTTGTTACCCGTTGCACTTTGCTTTTTCTTATATTTGCACTCTTATGCACGATAAAATACTTGACAAAGGACTTGAAAAAA
The DNA here is from genome assembly GCA_012515395.1 of Bacteroidales bacterium. GTDB lineage: Bacteria > Bacteroidota > Bacteroidia > Bacteroidales > UBA932 > DMER64. Next base: position 3,700 of record JAAYYL010000041.1, on the reverse strand, counting down.
CAAAAAGAGGGTTATTCAGTCGGCTTTCCCGGGCTGTCATGGGCCGTTCACGGGTGGATGACAAAGTGCTGGACGATCTGGAAGAAGCACTTATTGCTTCTGACGTTGGTGTGGACACCACACTTAAGATCATAGACAGGATCCAGGAACGTGTCCGTCGTGATAAGTACGTCAGTACTGAAGAATTGAACAGGGTGCTGAGGGAAGAAGTGGAAGCCCTGTTGTTGGAAAACAGCTCGTGGAAAGAAATTATCCCGATTGATTTTTCAAAGAAACCTTTTGTGATCCTGGTAGTAGGAGTAAACGGAGTAGGGAAGACTACCACCATTGGTAAACTGGCTTTCCGCCTGAAAGCCGAAGGAAAAAAAGTTATGTTGGGCGCTGCTGATACTTTTCGGGCAGCAGCTGTAGAACAACTGACTATTTGGAGTGAACGGGCTGGAGTTCCCATAATCAAACAGGCCATGGGCAGTGATCCTGCAGCGGTCGCTTACGATTCCCTGTCTGCAGCCATGGCCCGCCAAATGGATGTCCTACTGATAGATACGGCCGGACGGCTTCACAATAAAGTAAATCTGATGAACGAGTTGTCCAAGATACGTAAGGTACTTCAGAAACTCATCCCTGAAGCTCCACATGAAGTATTGCTGGTATTGGACGGGTCTACGGGCCAGAATGCATACCAACAAGCTAAAGAATTTTCCAGGGCTACGGATGTAACGGCTTTAGCCGTAACCAAACTGGACGGTACGGCAAAGGGAGGAGTCGTTATCGGGATCAGCGACATGTTACAGGTCCCGGTTAAGTTTATAGGACTGGGAGAGGGTATTGACGATCTGCAGGTATTTGACAAAAAAGCTTTTGTAGCAACATTATTTGAATAATCACAGGTATGAAGATTCTGTATAATTGGTTGAAAGATTATATTGCGCTGGATATGGATCCGGAACAAACTGCCCGGGTACTTACAGACATAGGACTGGAAGTGGAATCCCTTGAAATCACCGAATCCATTCCGGGAGGCCTCAAAGGCGTGGTAACGGCCCGCGTGGCTACCTGTAGCCCGCATCCCGATTCAGACCATTTGTTCCTGACAACCGTAGATACCGGCACCGGAGAACCCCTTCAGGTAGTTTGTGGGGCACCTAACGTGGCAGCAGGGCAGAAAGTGCTCCTGGCAACTGTGGGAACTCAGTTGACCTTTACCGGCGGGGATCAGGTGAAGATTAAAAAAAGCAAGATACGTGGAGCCGAGTCTTACGGAATGATCTGTGCCGAGGATGAGTTGGGGGTCGGGACTTCCCACCAGGGAATCATGGTCCTGCCCGATGACACCCCGGTGGGTATTCCTGCTGCTGAATACCTGAACCTTCCAACTTACGCCGTTTTTGAAATCGGGTTGACTCCCAATCGTATTGATGCAGCATCACACATAGGTGTTGCGCGCGACCTGGCTGCCTGGTATGCAGGGCAGGGCAGGGAAATCCCCATCACCAGACCTGGAGTGGAATCCTTTAAAGAAAATCCATCCGGTACAGGTGTACAAGTAGTTGTGGAAGCTCCTCAAGCTGCTCCCCGTTACAGCGGAATAACACTGAGCCACATTACCGTGGGACCTTCTCCATCCTGGATGCAGGATCGTTTGCGTCTGGCAGGAGTACGACCCATCAACAATCTGGTAGACATAACCAATTATGTTATGCTTGAAACCGGGCAGCCTCTTCATGCTTTTGACAGGGAGGCTATTGAAGGAGACCGCATTGTAGTGCGTTTTGCACAACAGGGAAGTTCTTTTATAACGCTTGACCAGGCAGCGCGTACTCTGGACGGGGAAGATCTGATGATCTGCGATGCCACTAAGCCCATGTGCATTGGAGGTGTGTTTGGCGGGTTAGAGAGCGGTGTTACTGAAAAAACAACTTCCATTTTTCTGGAGTCAGCCTATTTTCACCCTACCTTCATCAGAAAAACATCACGCAGGCACGGGTTAAAGACCGATGCAAGCTTCCGTTTTGAAAGAGGGGCAGATCCCAATGCCACTCTATACGCACTTAAAAGAGCTGTTTTACTCATGCAGGAAATCTGTGGAGCCCGTGTAGAAGGAAGCATCGTGGATATCTATCCCCGGCCTGTATCCCCCGCAGAGACGGATTTGAATTACCAGCGTATGTTCTCCCTGATGGGAAAAAATATTGGTCAATCTACTGTAGACAGAATACTACAGGCATTGGAAATGGACATTACAAAACGGGAGAAGGATTCCGTAACTGTTCGCATACCCGCATACAGGGTGGATGTCAAAAGAGAATGTGATGTGGTGGAAGACGTGCTTAGAATTTACGGTTACAACAATATTGAACTTCCGAAAAGAATTCATTCTTCCATGGGACAAATTCAGCATCCGGAACCTGATCCGGTTCGGGAAAAAACAGCAGATCGTCTTGCAGCTATGGGATTTCGGGAGATCATGTGCAATTCTCTTACACGTGCCGCGTATTACGACAAACTGCAAACTTATCCTGCCGGATCTTCCGTGATGATTCTCAATCCTTTAAGCAGTGATTTGAACGCCATGAGGCAGACCCTTCTCTGGGGCGGGCTGGAAGCTATAGCCTACAACATCAACCGGCAGCAATATGATCTTCGTTTTTATGAGCAGGGCAATGTTTATCAGTTGACCGGATCGGAAGCCTCTTTGGACGGATACCGTGAAAGCCGGCGTCTGGCTCTGTTTATTACGGGTAATGACAAACCTCAGAATTGGCATACCCCTTCCCGTCCTGCCGATTTCTTTTTACTGAAAGCCTATGTGGAAAGCATAGCCCGGGTGTTCGGACTGGATTTGAACCTCCTGGAATGTACCGCCGCTCCATCCGATCTTTTCAAGTCAGGGATCCGTTACCGGGTTAAAAACAAAGTTCTGGCAGATCTTGGAGAAGTCAGTGACAACTGCCTGTCCGTTCTGGACATCAAACAGAAAGTGTTTGCTGCAGAGATTCACTGGGACCTTTTCTTCAATATGGTGCGCAACAACAAAGCCCGTTTTACGGATTTGCCCCGATTCCCGGAAGTACACAGGGATCTGGCACTTGTTGTGGATAACGATGTGACTTATGATAAATTATATAACATTGCGTTCAAAACGGAGAAACGTCTCTTAAAAAAAGTCAGCTTGTTTGATGTGTATTCGGGTAAGGGTATACCTGAGGGGAAAAAACAATACGCGCTGAGTTTTGTTTTCCGGGATCCGGAAAAGACCCTGACCGACACGTATGTGGAACAACTGATCAATCGTATGCTAGACGCTTTTTCCCGGGAAACGGGAGCCGTTTTAAGGTAAATTCCACCACCTGCGCCATAATTGACGGAACGTGTTGAACTCTTCCTGGTAAACAAACCCTGCCCCGTTACGTTGTGTATTGTCCAGGTAATTGGAATATTGATCTGCAGCATGGCTGAATGCCTTTAGACGGAATTTTCCTTTTTCATCCAGTTTCAGTTCAATATCCACGTTGCCTATCAGATCGTTTTCATTGCTTGTATATGGATTGTTACCCATGTTCCCGTTGATCACTACCCGGTTGTTAAAGAGCTGGGTGGAAATGGCCACATCAAAAATATCCCCGCTTTGACCGGGCTGGTAATTAAACCCTACATCCAGCGGGATGTTAAGCTGGGCAAAAATGTTGTTCAACTGATT
>JAAYYL010000040.1 GCA_012515395.1 Bacteroidales bacterium | reverse complement strand
CCAAATGCAATTATCTGTATTACGTACATTTCCAGGTACATTCTGAAAAACAGGATCGCCACCGCTGCCACTACGCTAACCAGGCCCAGGTAAAACAGGATTTTTACGGGTCTGCGGCTGTTTTCGCAATCGTTCGTTTTATTGAGACCCCACACGATAAAACAAGCTTCCCCTCCCACTATGAACATGATGGAGAGCAAAACTACCTGTAAAGCCGGGGTTGCCAATAACAAAATCAGACCGCCGGAAATTCCCAGCAGACCTCCAAGCAATGTAACATAAACAAGACGTTTATCCGGAATGCTCATAAGAAAGGATTTTTGAACTTTGGCGAAATTAAATAAATTTTTAACAAGTTATGCACAATTCACTAAAAATCTTTATTTTTACTTATACACATCCAAAAAATACGAGCAATGAAAATTACTTCTTTCAAAGATTTTGACACTTCTCCAAACCAGCACGGCGTGGATGCCCGTGTCATTTTCAATACAGATGCCGTACAGGTAGTCCATATTTCCCTGGGTAAAGGCGAAGGCTTGAAATTGCATACTACTCCCATTGATGTTTTCTTCTATATACTGGAAGGCGAGGGATATCTTGAAATCGGGGATGAAACCCAAAAAGTAGTTAAAGACATGCTGATTGACAGTCCAAAGGACATTCCGCACCGTCCGTTCAACAAAGACAGCGAAATGTTCCGTTTCCTGGTTGTCAAACTCAAAAAATAATTACCGCAAGCCGGCTTTGCTTAACAGGTAAGCCGGTATCTCCGCATCAAAGACAATGGATTCAATACGGAATTCCGTTCCCCCGCCGGTTTTGAGCATGTCCTTGTAAACCATCCGGGTAGGGAACCAGCGGTTCTGTATGCGTTGCACGTCATAAAGTTCAATTCTTTTAAGCAACTGGCCGCCGCGGGCATACATTTCCTGCCGCAACGGAACGTGTTTTTCTGCATCAATCCACATTTTTTGCCGGGGATAGGCAACATCGTTCACCTTGGCAGTCAAATCCAAAACCAATACCCGCGTTCCTCTTAAGGTATCTTTTACAAGGGCCGCGGCATGGTACATTTCTGTAAGTTTGCGATCATCCATAAAATCTTCGTACGAAAGGTCGGAGCCCATAACCGACTGGCGCAGCATATGACCCGATATCTGGATTGTCCGGTCGGCAGCCGGGGTATAAATCCAGAGATTGTCGCCCAGTTTCAGCATTTTTGTGCCCGCCTCCGATGCGGGGGAAAGGTACTCTGTAAGGGCCGAGTCTTCTCCCTTGCTCCAGCTTTTTGATGTTAAGGTGCGGTCAGAGCGACGGCCGTGTATGGTCATGGAAGATTCAAAGATCCGGCTTTCGGAAGACAGGTTTTTATCTACTTTTTCCAACAGGAGCAATGCATCCCTGTCATCCTGGGCTAAAAGCGGTGCCCGCAGGATTCCCGGTATTAAAACACCGGCCAACAGGCTTATATTAAGTAATATTTTATATTTCATAGAGTTATTCATTTTTTAGTATGATCACACGTCCAATTCATTGAACAACCGGGATGTTTCCCTTTTGTAGATGCCTATACCGGCCAGCATATTTCCCAAAACCATAGAAAAAACGCCCGGAATAAAGCCTATGTAATAGATGGCTGGAGTTATGGCCGGACGTACCACCCCCGGGATCAAAATGGTTGCATTTTGTATGAAACCGGAAAAATCAAATCCTCTGGCACTGAAGATGTATACCAAAACAATCCCTGCAACGGACCCCAGAACCGAGCCCAGGGCTCCAATCATCAATGCTTCCCATATCAGGGAACGGTAAATGTGGCTTTTGGATTCTCCCAGGGCTATCCGGACCCCGAATTCGGTATAACGTCTTAAGCCGCCCAACAGGCCCGCATTCCATAAGACAATGGACATAGCCGCAACGAACAGAAAGATGAGCATGGCACTTACAGCCTTTGAATAGACCAATATCTGGGCCATGCCTTCCTGTTGGCTTAAAGTCAGCATAGTGGGTGAAAATTCGGCATCTTCCCCGGCTTCTTCCGTATATTGGTTGAAATGATCGTTAAAGCGAGCGGCTATTTCCTGAGCCAGGTCTTCATCGTAATGAATTTGCGGCAAAAAACCCAGTATCTCTCCGGCAGCATCTTCCATGGCAAAAGCCGAACGGGCGTCTTCCAGGTCCATCAGTACCGCTCCACGATCCAAACCCGTTGTTCCAAAACGGACTGTCCCTGCGATTACAAAATTGACAAAAGAGAAGCCCCCTTCCATAGTCGTTCCGAACAAAGTAAAAACATCTCCGGGGCCAACGTCAAAGCGGGCTGCCAGATCTTCCGACAACAATACTTCTCCCGGTTTTTCAGGCATTTTTCCCCTGACAACGGCTGCAGGAAGGTTAAACCGCTCCGGTTCACGGGTATTTTCAGACAACAGGTCCACGCCCCATCCGGCTACCGGACCTTGTCCCCTGGTTTCTCCCAGGGAATCGGGGAAATCGGCCAGCGCACCAAAACGGATCCTGGAGGCCCAGTCAACTTCCGGGAAAACGGAATGCAATTCTTCCAAAAGTGCATCCACATTCAACAAAGCCAGATCGTTGGGAAACTGGTTGGATTCTGCCGCATACGCTTTGGTCATTATTTTCACGTCTCCACCTTCAAAATTGGAGCTCATTTCTACGGAATCTCCCAAAACCCCGGTAACCCAGCTGTACAGGAATACGGTTAGCAATGCGCCCAGCGAAACCACAATGACCGGGAGCAGGCTCCTGCCTTTATCCCTTAATATTCCTTTGAATAGAAATTTTTTCATACCAGTTTTCCTTTAAGTGCTTCTGTGGGTTGCATTTTTGAAATTTTACGTGCCGGTAAATAACTTACTATTAAAGATGTAATAAAGACCAGCACCACAGTGGCCAGGATCAGGGCCATGCTGTAAGCCGGAATGATTTTGTCTCCCACGGCCAGGCCTGCCTGATCTGTCATTTCCGGCATGGGGATGCCGGTTTTCTGAACCCACCCCAATAAAGGGATACCCCATAGAAAACCAAGTAAAATAGCCAGCAAAGCATGAATGGTACCTTCTATGGTAAAAATCGTTACTACCCGGCTACGGGTCATTCCAAGGGCAATATAAGTACCTATCTCTTTTTGCCTGCGGAAAACGGACAACACCTGCGTATCGAATATGGCCAACAGGGCAATACACAATAAAAGCCCCGATATGACCATCATGCCGCCTGACTTTGCTTCCACTACTGCTTCTATATCCTTCATCAGAATATCCAGATTTGTATAGTGCCAGCCTCCGGCGTACGCAGCCCCGGATGCCGGCTCAATTTTTTCTGCCAATTCCTTATCCAGAAGCAGATAGGTTGATTCTCCGCGCATACCGGTTATTTCCTGTAAGGTTTCCAGCGGGATCCATACCTGGCTTACGTCCACGGTAGGAACATTGGTATGGAAAATACCTGCGATGACAACATCCCTGGCATCAAACACCCCATTTACATCCCGCCACCGGATGATCATGCGGTCTCCTGTTTCCAGTCCCGCTGACCGGGACATCCGGGACCCGATAACCGCCGGAATGGCATCTCCACGGATGGACGGAGACAGTGAGTCCATCACACCTGAAGGGATTTCCAGAAGTGTCTGGGCAGGATCAATGCCTTTTAAAATGATATTGATCAAACGTCCGCCCGGGTATGCAGAAGCCTGTGTAAGAAGTACGGGAACAGCCTGACCCGCTGTGATGTTTTCCTGCATAGCCTGCGGAGGAATCCCGTGGGATTCGGAAAATGTATAGGGATCGTACGGATCGTACAGGGGATGACTCAGCCTGCCGTAACCGGTTTCCCAGGCAACGGTGTCTGTTTTCGCCTGTTTGTTCCAGCCGTCAAGCATCCCGTTAAAGAATATGATGACGACAAAGGCGATGGAAAGCACAGACACGTTGAGCCAGGTTCTCTTTCCATTGCCCATAAGGTTTTTGAATGCTAATTTAAATGATAACATAATGGCTGTTTTT
>JAAYYL010000039.1 GCA_012515395.1 Bacteroidales bacterium | reverse complement strand
TTGTCTTTATAGGCCGATACTATCAGGTTGGGATTGACCCGGGACGTGTTCCGGATCATATCAAAAAGGGTATGCGGTTGCTTGTTCCCGTCAATAACAAACGTTCCGTTAAAGATCTTGTGCCGGCAATGCTCGGAATTGACTTGTGAAAACCCGAATATTTCCGAGTCCGTCAGGGGCCTGTTCAGTTTTTCGGAAAGTTTCTCCAGGTAAGCCACTTCTTCCGGATTCAGCGCCAGGCCTTCCGTAAGATTGTAAGCGTTGATGTCAGTAATTTGCCTTATCGGTTCGGGAACCCGTCCGGTTTGAAAAATCCGTTCATCCAGGCCATGAACCATTTCCTGCAACATGGGATCGTATTGACTGTCCTGCTGTGCGGGGTAAAATGCTTCCATCCTGACAATGCCGTGAATATTCATGTTTTCACAAATTTCCACCGCTACCGTACTCCAGGGAGTAATCATTTCCCTACGGGGACCAATAAAGTATCCTTTCAAAAAGGGCTCTTCAGGATCAATCTGCTTTGCTCCGTTCAATAGCCAGGACAAGGCCTCTGACCGGTCACGGGTCAAAGCGTTTTCTGTCTGAAGTGCCAGCACCCCGGTGTTGTCATTCAGGAAAAAATGTATCATAAAAAACCCTTCTTATTTGCCAAGCAAACGAACGTACAAATATATTTTTGCCGCTTTGTTGAGTGTATCCACGGCATCGAATACTTCCAGAATATTGGTTCCCGTTCCCAGCACGCCGTGGCGTTCCCACAACATGAAACGGAAATCCTTCAGGTCTTTGATGCTCGCACGGGCCAGTTCCATGGATCCGGGCATTTCATAAGGTACCCAGGCCAGACCCCGGGGAACACAAATTTTTACCTCTGAGTGCATTTCGTACAACGTATCGGTAATCGCCCTTGTGTTTTGCAATTCTTTTATATGGGAAAGAGCAATCAATTCGGTGGGATGGGTGTGGAAGACAACCCTCCTGCCGGCCGAGACCGGGCTCCCCTGCTGGATGGCTTCCTGCGCAAAAACCTGGTGCATAAGCAGATGGGATGGCAATTCAATAGTGGGATGAAGGTCTTTGTCTGCCAGGATATCTATGCTTTTGCCTTCTGCGGCTACGCGGGTTATGATCCCCTGATCCATTGGATTGCGCGCGATATCGCGCATTCTGGATCCGGCACTGGTAACGTAATAATACTGACCGGCCAGTTCGGGTACCGTATGATATAAAGGAATCCGCGTAATGGCAGGAAGGTTTTTGTTTTCTTCCCCTATGAATTCAGTAACATTTACGGTAATATTTCCCGCATTCCTTTCTGCCCAACCCTTTTGCCACATATAGTCGGCTACCTGGGCTATGTCGTTGATTTGCATCTGCAAAGGTCCGTTGTACTTCAGTATCATTTCATTAGTGTTTAATAAGTAAACAAATTTTCATAATTACCAGATCCAGTGTCCGGTGACTGTACGTCTGGAAAGGGATCTTGTTCCCGACCAAAATGTCAATTATCTTTTCGTCCAGAGCCAGTGACTGCTCCAGGTTGTGTATCCGCCCTTCCTGTTCAAAATAGGAAGTCCTTTGTATGTACAGGTTGAAATTGTTGAACCTGTTAAAATTTTCAATGATCTCTGTCCGGAAAGCATCCGACACATTTACCCCGAACACCAAACTGTTCAGAAGGGTGGCATCTGTTACCACAACATCCACTTTTCCCAACAACCTTTCCACCCTATGTGTCTGCACTTCAAAAATATGGTGCTGGTGAGGCTCGCTTCCATCCAATATATCCAGCTTCCCATCCCACACCAATTCCTTGGCATATTCAGACACGTATTCGGTGACAAGGCGTTGTTTTTTCAGTTTGCTGGCAATCTCCCAGGCACATGTTGTCTTGCCGGAGGCAGGACCGCCAAAAAGATTGACTATCAGTGTGTTTTTGGATGGCATGATCTTTTTAAGTCAGGAAACAACAAATATACTACTTTTTTAGAAAGGAATAAGGAAGTTTTTCCCTTCGGAAAGTTCTTCCCCTGGCCGGCCTGGAAGACATATGGAATTCCAGTTTCCCCCCCTGGGCAAGTTCCTGATGCGTTATATAAGCTTTGTCCCATAATTTACCGTTCCACCTGACTTCCCTGACATATATGTTTGCAGGATTCAGCAGTGGCGCTTCAATGGTCAGAATCTTTTTATTTTCAAGGTGTACGGTCATTTTTTTGAAATACGGAGCCCCCAATACGTATTGATCCGTCCCGGGACACAGTGGATAAAGTCCCATGGCCGAAAAGACAAACCAGGAAGGAGAATCAACCGTTTCCCCGTACGAATCCATCATGGCCCGCAGCAATTTCTGCCCTTTCCAGGGAGAAGCCGTCCAGGTATACAGGTAAGGAAGTTCGTCAAAAAGGGCCGTGGAATCCAGTCTTTTTTCGTAGGCCTTCCTGCCGCCGCTGCGTTCCACAATATCGTTCATATTATGGGGGATGAACAACAATCGGTCCCGGTTCTCCGGGGAGTCGGGATCGTTATGCCATGAAAGGTCACTGTTTCGTTGCCTGGCATATCCCGTTTCAGGCTCCAGGAGCCATTGATAAGCAGTCACAAACGGACGTATTTCATTCACTGTATTGACATCTCCCGCTGCCCCGGCCATCATGAAAACACACCAGCTCATATAACCGTAATCATTGGTTAAGTCTATGGAACGTGGGTGGGATGCGGCCGGTACAAAACCGGATTCCTGAGTCCGGGAAGCAACCGGATCATAGGGACTCCTTAATGTACTGTTCATTGCCTCCAGCAAAGAAGGCGTCAGCGAAGCGGGCAACAGTCCTCCGGCATGGGCATCAGCCAATAA
>JAAYYL010000199.1 GCA_012515395.1 Bacteroidales bacterium | reverse complement strand
TGGTGGACAATAACGGAACACGGAAAGCTGAGGGGATAGTGGAAAAGATCCTGCGCAAACCAAATAAAACAAATGTTGCACGTGTGAAGGTTTTAGGTTTGGATCCGCAGGAACTGCTCTCTTTAAGGGGATTTATCGTCAAGGAAGATTATCCGGAGCCGATTAAACTGAAAGATAAAGCCGTTGATCAGGATGCCAGAACGTATCTTTGTCATTGTGAAGATGTCAGTCTGGAAGACGTGTTACGCCTGGTGGGTGACAGAACCTCCATAACGGCAGATGAACTCAAGCATATAACGCGGATGGGAATGGGAGCCTGCAGGGGATCACGTTGTTTCCCCAGGGCTGTTCGTTCGCTCAGAAGTTACGGTGTTAACGTCATCTCTGACCTGACGCCCAGGGGCCCTATGGCCAACCTGGTGCAAATGGGCGAATTGCTTCCCTTTGAAAACCGTCAGCAAATCATACTTCCCGAGGGAATTAAAAGCGGAGCTGAAAGTGAAGAAACAGGAGCCTTTATTGCCGGTGGTGGGATTGCCGGAAGTGCATTGTTCCGTTACCTTGCCGAGGAGGGTTTCAAACCCGTTATGGCAAACAACGACCGGGGCAGTTCGTGGAGAAATATTGCCGGGGGACGCCCTGCGTTCAGCCTGCCGGCACTGGCAGATATTTCTTCCCGCAATCTGGAAATTTTTAAGGAACTGGACAAGATAGGCAGCATTGATTTTCATCCTTCCCGTTATGTCAACTTTGTTCATGACGATGTGACTTACCGTAATCTGGAAGCATCAAAAGCATGGTCAGATGCGTATATGGTTGAAGCGAAGGATTTTGGAAAAGAAGTATCTCCCGGATTCAATCCCAATCTGAAAGTATACTCTCATGCCCTGATTACAAACAATTGCTGGCAGGCCAGTCCCGGGAAAACCCTTGATCTTATAAGGCATCTGGGCACGATTAAGGGGGGCCGTATCCTGGAACAAACCCGGGTAGTTGATGTGGAGAAACAAGGAGATACGTATTACGTGCTTGTACTGGACCCCGGAAATAAATACAAAATGTACCGTACCAATCAGTTTATCAATGCATTAGGTCATAACGGGGAGGTTTTTGCCAGAAAACTCGGATACATGACGGGCATCTATCCCGTCAGGCACCAGGCCTTCATTACCAAGCGCATGCCCCTACTCGGCAAAGACGGAAAAGCCCTGGATATGTTAATAGACCGCCGCAAATACAAAGGATTCTCGGCCGTTTACGGACAACAACATGCAGACACGGGACAAGTTATTGGATGTGCTTCGCCAATGGTGGATATGCAGGAATCCGGGAAAAACGTAAAAGTCAACACACAGGATTTTCTCAACATTGTTTCTGAAGTCTTTATCCAATGGATTCCTCAAATAGCTAATGTGGGATTCCAGGCATTCTGGAGCGGTTATTACACCGAACCGCGCTATATAGTAGATCCGGCACGGGGTTTATTCGTGGGTATGCGCGGACACGGTTTCATGCTGGCACAATACCTGGCAAAATTGTACGTTGACAGCTTGCAGGGCAGAAAAGTCCCGGACTATTTCGGGGAACTGGCCCTTGATAATCCGGGACTTAGCGAAATGGCGTTTAAATAATGGACCGGCTTACCCGCCGCAACATTCAAGACGTTTACTCAGGTATGTACGCATATTCCTGTATAGGGAATTGATGGCTGCATCTGTACGCAGTACATAATTGTCTACACATATTTTCCTGACATTCCCGCCCCCGTCAACAAAAATGAATGCAGGCACAAAATTTAAGATATCTCCATCGACAGACAATGCGTCTCCGTAGAACATCTTTGTGAAATAATTTACTTTTCTGGCTTCGACAGGATTAAAGACAGGTCTGTTTTCCCACCAGATCTTTTTTCCCGTGGTTTCATCGATTTTTTCCAGATCATTTTCGGTTATATAATCAAAATATTCCTGTTCCCGGCCTTCTATCTCCAGTGCGACACCATAGATCTTAAATCCATGGGAAGAGAACTCTTCGTATAACTCTTTGACTTTAGGCATAAAGTTCTTACAATCGGTACACCACGATCCCCACATATATAGCATGGTAATTCTGGCTCTTGTATAAACATAGCTGAATGCAAGTTCGGAATCAGGTACTCCGGGGATAGATAGTGAGAAATCGGTCGTTGGGGCTCCAAAGTCATGCAAGCCCATCTGGCTGAAAGAGATGGAAGCTGAAATGGATCCTCCGGCTGAGATAGTTACGGTTCCTTCTCTGCCTTGCGGGCGGTCGATATCTAAAACAGTAACCTGTAATTGTTTGTCGTTCCTTTCTGCAATAAGCCAATCTTCAGCTTCTTCTGAAACAGATACAGTCCAGTCAGGTACGTTAGTCCTTACATTGAAAACCATATCTTCTACATCGCGTGGATAAACATAAAAACCATTTTCGGTGTCTTCAAAAAAACCAATTCTAAAGAGATCTGCGTCTTCATCGGTTTGTTCCACTTCAAGAAACTTTTCCAGGCCGGAAGTGGCTTTAACGGAAAAAATAGCTTTTCTAGGCAACACATCAGGCATTGGGGTAACAGTTACTGTTATTTGGGTTTCACCGGGAGTTCCTTTGTCAGGGTATACGGTACACCAGTCTTCATTACCAATTTGTTCAATGAACCAACTTTCGCTGGATCTTACGGTAACAGTCCTGGTGGCAGCTATCGGAGCCATTTCAAGACTGACGGGTGCGACAACCAGGTATCCGGTTTGATCCGAAGGATCGCATGAATATAACAGTGTCAGACTCAAACATATGAGCAGAATGCTTTTATAATTTGATGTTTTCATTTGTTGATGGGTATTTGAGGGGATAAAGTAAAACATTTTTCACGACACCGCAAAACATCCTCTAATTGCTTACCTTTGCACCAACAATTCCGGATGGATATGCCTGTTGTTACCGTAACAAGTGATTGGAATAAACG
>JAAYYL010000198.1 GCA_012515395.1 Bacteroidales bacterium | reverse complement strand
GTTTTTCGTCCTATAATAAATTCAGAAACGGCTATAGGAAGGCATATGATCAACACAAATGCCAGGTAGACCAGAATGAAGGCAGCTCCCCCGTTTTGTCCCACCAGGTATGGGAAACGCCATAAATTACCCAGTCCCACGGCAGAACCAACCGTAGCCACCAGAACGCCAAAAAATCCTGAAAATTCGTCACGACTCATAAACAAAAGGTTTTACACAAATATAAGTCCTTTCTTTTTACCTTTGTTATAAAATACTGAAGCTATGCAAAAGATTCCCGTGAAAAAATGGATCGCTTATCCGGTAGCCGTACTTTTCTTTCTTATACTTTCCTATGGCTTTGTGCCGCAGGTTTTCCAGGGAAAAACGCTTAACCAGGGAGACATAACCGCCTGGCAGGCCATGTCCAAAGAGGCAAATGATTACAACCAAACCCACAAAGACGAGGCCCGCTGGACCAATTCCATGTTCGGAGGAATGCCCACCGTAACCATTAATAAAGTCACAAAAGGAAATTACATCAGGAACATCGGTCAAATCCTGGAATCAGGGGCAGAACCCGCATCGTATCTTTTTTTATCCCTGTTGGGAGGATTCCTTTTCTTTCTTGCACTGGGGATCAGTCCGTGGATATCGGTTTTGGGTGCCGTAGCCATTACTTTTTGCTCCTATAACTTTCAGATCATCCAAGCCGGGCATGTGACCAAAATGATAGCTATTGCCTACGTGCCATGGGTCCTGGCTTCACTTGCATACGCCTACCGTAAACATGCCTTGACCGGGGCTTTGTTTTTTGCACTTACCGTGGGGTTGCACGTGGCGGCCAACCATCCGCAAATCACGTATTACCTGGGATTCATCCTGCTTTTTGTAATGGCCGGGCTTCTTGCAGAAGCGGTAATACGGCACCGTTTCACAACGTTCATAAAAACCACCCTTTTGATTATAGCCGCCGGCCTGTTGGGTCTTGCCACCTCTGCAAACCATCTGCTGCCAACATACGAATATACCGCCCAATCCATGCGCGGAGGGTCGGAACTGGAAACTGTGGCTGACGGCAAAACGCGTACCGGTCTGGAGTTTGATTACGCCACCCAGTGGAGCTATTCCAAGATGGAGTCTTTTAACATGCTGATACCCGATTTTTACGGAGGTGCTTCGGTCGGACCGCTGGACAAAGATTCACATACCTATAAAGCCCTGAACGATATGGGGTATAATGCCGACGGGGTGATTTCCAATATGCCTTTGTACTGGGGAGAACAGCCTTTTACGGCCGGACCTATGTATATGGGGGCTATTGTTATCTTTCTTTTTGTCCTGGGATTAATCCTGGTGAAAAGTCCTATCAAATGGTCGTTGGCGGGTGTATCCCTGCTGGCTCTCCTGTTGTCCTGGGGGTATCACCTTCCCGGATTTAATGCTTTCTTCTTCCGTTTTGTGCCGTTATACGATAAATTCCGTACTGTAAGCATGATCCTGGTAATCTGGCAAATGGTCCTGCCGGCTTTGGGAATATACGTGTTGTGGCAAATACTGGAGGGCGTTTATCCCCGGGAAAAAGCCGTTAAAAGCATCTATTGGGCGTTGGGTATTACAGCGGGGTTTTGCCTGCTGTCCGCATTAATACCTTCACTGGCAGGTTCCTTCACGGGCCCTTCGGACAGTTCATTACCTGCTTCACTTCTTCCTGCCCTGGTAGAAGACCGCAAAGATTTATTGAGCCGGGATGCCTGGCGTTCCCTGCTGCTGATCCTGCTTACGGCCGCTACACTATGGCTGGGTGTTCACCGAAAGATAAAACAGGTCTGGATCATAGGAACTTTGGCTGTACTGTTCCTGGCAGATTACCTGCCCGTAGGAAAAAGGTATTTGAACGAATCCCATTTTGTTTCACGCACCAATTACCGTAATCAATTTGCTGAAAGACCTGTAGATAAACACATTAAACAGGATCCGGATTTGTATTACCGGGTCCTGGATATGACCGGAAGCACATTCATGGATGCCACGGCCAGTTACCACCACAAATCCGTTGGGGGATACAATGCAGCCAAATTACAACGTTATCAGGATGTGATTGATCATCATTTGTTACCGGAAATGCAATATTTTGCGGATAAACTCAGTCAGTGCCAAACCCTGGAAGAAGCCTCGGATATTTTTAAATATAACGGACTCCGCTCCCCGACGCCTGTACTCAATATGCTGAACACCCGGTATGTTATCTTGTCCGCAGATGCCATGCCCGTAAC
>JAAYYL010000003.1 GCA_012515395.1 Bacteroidales bacterium | reverse complement strand
CCGGGCTTTTATAGAAAGCAAAAGCATTGTAATCCGCGGCGGGGATTATGAAATTGACAATCACTGGTACCGTTGCCGTAATTGCAACCAGGTCAATTATTCCCCGGATCCGGTTGATAATTGTCAGAATTGTCATTCAGACGATATCTTTTCTTTAAATAAAAAATTGCCCGATCCTGAAAAATGACTGAATCTTTCAGACAACAGGTCTTGAACTGTACACGTTGCGATCTGTGGAAAACACGTAAACATGTGATCTTTGGAGAAGGAAACCCCAACGCGGATATTCTGATCATTGGAGAAGCTCCCGGGCGGGATGAAGACCTTATTGGAAGGCCTTTTGTAGGCGTATCGGGTCAATTACTGGATAAAATTCTGGCTGCCTGCAATTTTACCAGGCAAAAACATGTTTTCATAAGCAATATTGTGAAATGCCGGCCACCCGACAACCGCGTTCCCACTGCTGAGGAGGCCTCCCGCTGCATACCATGGCTCTATGAACAGATTGAACTCATAAATCCCAAAATCATGGTACTGCTGGGTGCCACAGCCTTGCGTTACATGGCAGGACCCGGCTACAAAATCACAAGGGATCGGGGACAATGGTTCACTTGTATGGAACGTCAGACAATGGCGGTCTACCATCCCGCCGCACTGTTGCGCAATCCTGACTTAAAGAGGGATACGTGGACCGATTTTAAAAACATTGTCCTAAAATACCGGGAGTTGTCCGATCCCCAACATTCCTGTCAATACGTCTAACCTTTTGTATGTTCCCAGATCTTCAAGTCTATGCAGTCTATTCGTGTGGTTTCGTCTTCCAGAGAAACAATCACTCCTGAATGGACTTTCCCCATCATGCAATGAGACGGTAGAAATTTTACGGTTTGGCCTACAAAAGGTCGCATTCCTTCAATAACTCCTCTGAATGACAGCACCATACAGATACCGGCTTCTATGGGCGTCTCTTCTCTTCCCAGTAATTTTCCCGGTCCGATAACCCAAACATCCAGCAAACCGTTGTCCAGCTCCACAACCCTGGCAAAATGCGTAATCGGACAACCTAGCGGACGGTAACGGATTACGTCATCTTTAGAAATTTTATGAGCCGAAAAACAAGCCAGTGTTTCGCGGCAAGCCGGCTCTCCGGGCAGCGGATGCAGTCGAAAATCCGCCTTTGCCTTGTCAATCAGACCTATATAAGTTTCCTTTTCCTCAATACTTGCCGAGCTCAGGATCCCGGTAAGTTTTTCAAACTGCGCTTTAAACCGTTCCTGCCTGAAAACCGGGCATTGCTCCGGTCCGGCTCTTCTTTCTTTTAAAGCCGAGGCAAAGGCTGCACAATTCACATACCCGCAGGATCCGCAATTAAACCCGGGCAACAACTCCAGTAATGTTTCTTCAATGATCATGGTTTATTCTCCCAGGTATTCCTGAACCCCATTGATATGCCTGAGCACACCACGGTGGTATTTTTTCTCTATTCGCATCTCTCCCACGCATAGCGTACAGATGGAGAAAGGTGCATTGTGACGCAAACGATCTTCGCTGTAATTAAACAAGGGAGCCTCCGTAAAACATCCGGCCAATTCAGCTGTTCCCTTACCCGTTAACCCGTTGGTTTCAATAATCCGGCATCCCGCATTCATTTCCAGGACCCTTTCCCGAAAAATCTCACGTTCTGCCTGCGAAATCATATCGCCTTTTGTTATAGCCACTACATTGGCCGTACTTAAAAAAGGGCCCACTTTCAAAGGCGTATTGGGCCCGGTTGTGGCATCAATGACGCAAATGCCTAGTCCGCTTGTAGTATAAGGGGCACACCTGTGACACAATCCCGCCGTTTCTACGATCAGCATATCCGCATTGTGATCGTTGGCAAAAGAAACCATCTCACCCATGTTGTAAATGGTATAATGATCGGGACACATATCCCTGGACAATCCCACCATGGTGGGAACCCCTGTTTTTTTAAACCTGACCTGGTCTTCCGTATACAGGCAATCTATCTTTGCAACCGCAATTTTTACCTGTTGTTCCTTAAGAAACTTTATGGTGTTTATTAATACAGACGTTTTACCGGCTCCCGGCGTACCTGCCACTACAATTACTTTCATAATACGATTTTCAGGCAACTATTTCTTCTCCCAACCTGACTCTTTCCCGAATTCTGAACAATTCCCTGTCCATTCGGTTCAGTTCTACACAAAGATCCGTTTCGTGTGTGGTTGTATTGAAAATCTTTTCCACGCCTCCGTTTTTCATCACCATACGACGGCTTGTCAGCAATGCCAGCAAAGGATCGTGTGTAACCACCAAAATGATCTTTCCTTTCCCCGACAATAATTCCATTGCCAGATGCTTTTTAATGCCTGCATTTTCAATTTCATCTATCAGCACAATAGGAGAATCACTTATAAATGCAACATCGGCAACCATCAGGGAACGGCTTTGACCCCCGCTGAGAACGGTTAAATTCATATTTTCCGTAATAGGTTCTCCCGTCAATGTATTGGCATGATAAACTACCTGTTCTACCAGATTCAAATCTTTTCCCCTGCATTTTGCATGCAATTGCAGAAACTCCCTGACTGTCATATCTGCCAGAAAGTTCATGTTCTGAGACAGCTGGGCGATCAATTTCTTTTTGGGATCAAACCGCATGGATATATCGGGAACGGTTCCGTTGATCAGAACACGACGTTGGGTAGACGTATCTCCCTGCGCCAATTGTTCAATATCTTCTATAAGGGCACTCTTTCCGCTCCCTGTAGGCCCCACAACTCCCACAATTTCTCCCGGATAAATGTCAATCCGGGAAAATGTTTCCGTAATCCCGAACTTATTTTTACCCGGCAAAATAGTAATGCTTTCTATCATTGTCTTGTCTTTTCATTTCAGACAAAGGTAAAAGCTTTTACTATTTTTATAAACCCATGAAAAACGTATCCTTTGATACGTTTAAATACGTATTTGACAACGTTTAGATGTCAAAATAATGGTGTTTGATGGCATACGTAACCAGGTTGGCCGTATTCCTGGACTGTGTCTTCTGAAGCAGGTTTTCACGGTGTTTGTCCACAGTGCGTTTGCTTATTGACAATTTGTCGGCTATTTCCGCATTGGAAAACCCTTTACAGATATAATACAGAATATCTTTTTCGCGTTGCGTAATATCATCACGGTCTTTCCCGGAATTGTTGATCTTATTTGTCATGATCTCCAGAATTGACTGTATAATGTGGGGCGAATAATAATTCTTTCCTTCCATGACGTCTGTCAAAGCATTTTTTACTTCGTTAAAAGAAGAATTTTTCAGCAAAAACCCGGACGCCCCGGCCTCTATCATACTGGAAAGGTAACTTTCTTCTGAATACATGGATAATGCTATGATTTTCAAATCCGGATCACGCTCCAGAGCCTTTCTTGTAGCTTCAACTCCGTTCATAACAGGCATCTCTATGTCCATTAATACAATACAATCTTTTATTTCTATTATATGTTCCAGAAATTCAAGTCCGTTTTCCGCCTCCAGAATCTGATCTACAAAGTCAATCTTTTGAAGCAAAAAGCGAAGTCCTTCCCGGAACAGTGCATGGTCATCAACCAGAAAAATATTGATCTTTTTCATTTTACAGGTATTTCTATATGTGCATAAAACCCGTTACCCGGAGAGGAATCCACCAAAACCATTCCATCCAGTGATTTTACCCGCGAGTATATGTTATCCAGTCCCATTCCCGATAAAGATGAACCTTTTGCCGATGTACTCCCAACGGCCATACCTTTTCCGTCATCCCTGTAATCCATTCTCAACCATTGGTTTTGTTCTTTTAAAGAAAGATTGATAGTAGCAGGACCCGCATGTTTCACACTGTTGTTCAACAACTCGGTTACAATACGGTAAACATTGATTTCCAAGTCGTAATCATATCTTTTTCCGGAAATATCCGTCTTCAGGTTCACTTTGATGGAAGAATTGGCAAACAACTGACGGGCAAGTGTTTCGATTGCTCTAGCCAGCCCGTAATTCTTCAAAAGATGAGGACTCAAATGGTTGGATATTTCCCTGAGTGTCACTATGGCCTCGTCTATCACGGAATAGGTTTGTTCTACGATCTTTCGGTTTTCCGCATCCATTCTTTCCGTATCTGCAGCACTAATAATCATTTTTACAGAGGAAAGCAACGGTCCCAGACCGTCGTGCAAATCTCCGGCAATATTGCGCCGGGCACGTTCTTCTCCTTGTATGATCCCCATCAACATGCGTTTTTCACTTGTTTTGCGCATGGCATCCAATTGGTCCTGCAAATTGAATATCTGCCGGATGTAATACAAGCTGATAAGCATCAGAATGGATATTACAATGCCCAGCCAACTGTTTACTTCATCTTTTGCAAACAATTTGGTTTGCCAGAAAAAAGAAGAGAATTCGAAAAGCCTTTCCAGCGCCATGAGAACAAAAGCTATCGAAATCAATATCCAGGAAATATTGTAGCGTGTTCTGCGGACCATGGTAACTGCAACAATAGCCGTGACCAACTGTATGATCATGGACAGGAACAGGGCAATTTTGAAAATCATTTTTTCAGTAAAGTTATTGATTTAAAAACAAAAAAGGCCGCCCTGTATAGAGCGACCTCAACACTATTAGGTTTTAAGTGTTAATCAAGCAGTTTGTTGCGTGCAGTCTCAATTTCCGTAGCTAACGTATTTAACTGCTCTTCAAGCTGTTTTACATTCATGGCGTTGATAACCTTCAACGGTTCCAGGATTCCCTTGATGGATTCCAGTTCCGGATGGTAAGGAAGAAGCGATTCTATACCGTCCACAACCAACAGAAAACGGTAAGAAACATCGGCGGCTGACTGGTCATCAAAATAGGTGATATAACGGGGAACATCAAGGCTTGTGAAATACAAGGCTTCCAGGACCCCGGCAGCCATGGTTTCAAAAAACATGTGTACCTGTTCTTTTTCCATTTGTTCGTCTCCCATGGTTACTACCCAGGTATCAACATCCAGCGCATTGATCTCTACATTGACTTCTGCACCTTCCATAAGCGCCGTGTTATCTGTATCTATCAAAAGCTGGGCAATTACTTTTTCGTATTCTTCCACAGGCAACCCGTAAAGTTCCGCAATGGCCTTGTCTACCGCATAAACAGCTAAAGCCCTGTTTTTCTGGGACAATGTAACCAGATCGTTTACTTTGGCCAAAGGCATAAGAAATGTGGGTTTCACTCTTTTTTCACGCTCGGTCAGAACCAGTGTGCCCTCCTGTATGGCTTTAATATGCGGCATTACGCCCAAACGCTGAAATCCTGATATTAGGGAGTCAATCTTAATGATCAAATCTTCTGTCAGGTATTGTTCCTGCAAACTTGGTTCGGATTTGGTCTGAGCATCTTTTTTCTTTGAGGAGTTGTTACCGCATGCGCTGATGATAAGCGCCGAGATCAACAATAGTGCAATGGCAATTCTTTTCATATTGGGTTGTTTTGTATTGTAAATAAGCTTGGAATATTGTACAAATGTAAAAAAAACACATTATTATTCACCTTTCTTCCCCATAAACCTTGCCGGAATTCTGAAAAATAATGCCAGGGCGGTTAAAACGGCCATAAGTCCCAATACCCCCAGATTGTACCACAAAGTGGGTATTTTGAGTTTCCCCAGAATTTTAACATGACTGTAAAAAGGAGCTCTTCCGTTATTTGTTGCCGGTTCCAGGTAAATTTGTCCTACTTTGGGAACTATCGTATTGTCTACAATGCGAAACATTTTTGTAGAAGAAGTGTTCAAAACCAAATCCTGCAAAAACAAGTTGTGGTTATCCTTTTTCAGGGCCAACAATCCGTCTTTCCCCATCTCCTTGATCAATCGGGTATTTGTCCTGTCAATTTCTTGTGTATAATGCAAAGACTTTTTTGAAAGTATTTTATTGGCACCGGAAAAATAACCATCCAGCTTTCCGTAAAGAGCTTCAGACCATTCAGATACTTCAAGCTGCAACGGATCCGTTCGGGTAATGTCGGCCAACTGGGGCAATCCGGTTTTGATGATATCCAGTCTGTTTTCCTCAGGGGCTCCTTCTTTAAGGTATTCTGCCTGTGCTGTCTCCATCTGGCTTTGTAGTTCCTCCAAAAATCCTATCCGGTAATATTGCGCCCTGAATTTTTCTTTTTCATCCTCAAAGAAATGTTTCATGTAACGGTTGTATTCATAAGAACTTACAGCCAGCGCTTCAAAAGCCCACCTGGATGGGATCACTTCTCCAATGACCGGAACATTCCCCGTTTTGCTTTTCGGATTCAGATCATCAAATTTGACTACCAGGCCGCACAACAATATCTGAGGTATCAACAGCAACGGAATAGTAATGTAAATGGCAACAATGGAACTCAGTGACTGGGAAAGCACCAGTCCGGTCAGGTTTGCCACCAATGCTGCGGCAAAGAGAATGATCCACCAAATGCCCAACATGCCGTGAATACCCATGATTGCGTTCCCCGCCAGAATGAACAGCAGTGTCTGCACAAGCGACAATCCCGTAAGGTAAATAATTTTGGACCAGATATACCCGCTGTGGCTCAGTTTCAGGAAACGCTCCCGTTTAAGCAACGAACGGTCTTTGAAAATCTCCTCGGCACTTACACTCATTCCCATGAATATGGCCACAATGACGGCCATAAAAAAATACGATACCAGGTTTTTATTGTCCAGTAACGTATACCCGGTTTCAGGTGCATATCTGGTCAGCATAGCCACAACAACAGCCAACAGGGGTGCTTCCAGAAGTGAGATCAGCAAGTATTGGGTATTTGACAGTTTTGTATGGATGTTTCGCTGAAGAAAGATGCTGAATTGCTTCCATGCAGACGGTTTTTTCTGTCTGGTTTTGGGAACTTCGCACGATTTGGGATCCCCTTCCACCGATCTTGTTTCAAGGTATTTATTGTGCCATTCTTCCGGACTTATTCGACGTGTTTCCGTTATTTTTCCCGTATCATCCAACGCTTTGGAATCCAGGATATTCAATACTATTTCAGGATTTACGTTCCCGCATGCGGAACACATGCTGGTATCGGCATCCGCATAATGGGCTGCATTTTTGAAATAAGTGATTGCTTCTATCGGGTTTCCGTCGTATACGGGGTATCCGCCTTTGTCCAAAAGCCAGAGCCGGTCAAACAGTTTGTATATGTCCGAGGAGGGCTGGTGGATATTAACAACGACCAACCGTCCTTTGAAAGTTTGTTCTTTGAGCAGGTTGATCACCTTTTCCGAGTCTGAGGAACTGAGCCCTGAAGTGGGTTCATCCAGAAAAAGCACCACCGGCTCCCTGATCAATTCCAGTGCAATGTTGAGTCTTTTTCGCTGTCCTCCGCTGATAGTCTTGTTTAGCGGTGAGCCTACTTTCAGATCTTTCGCAGCAGACAGACCCAGATCTGTCAGGACATCCATTACCCGTTTATCAATTTCCTCCGCAGACATTCCGTCAAAACACAATTTGGCGGTATACCACAAATTTTTATATACAGTCAATTCTTCAATAAGGAGGTCATCCTGAGGTACAAAACCTATCAGTTTCTGGACTTCGGAGTTATCAATGGAATGACCGTTCAGCAAAATCCGGCCTTCCTGCGGTTTGATATTGCCGTTCAGCAAACCCAGCAAAGTGGATTTTCCCACACCGCTGCCCCCCATGATAGCTACCAGCTGTCCGGAATGCAAGGTAAAGCTGAAATTGTGCATTCCGTTGTCACTTGCCGGAAAACGGAAATTGATGTTTCTGCCTGAAAGTTCAATAGGCGTGTGCGTATCATCCTTTTTTTCAAAAAGAGCTTTTATATTGCTATAGTACAACGGCAAACCCTGAGGTCCTTTCATTACGCCGCTTTGCTGCCACAACTGAAACGTACCGGCAAGAACGGGAACATCGTTCATCATGACCGGATCATTGCCCCGGTAAGTAAAAGCCATGGCATTTAATCCGGGAAGATCAATAACCTGTAAGCTGCCGTTCCATCCCCGGGGCGTATATGATAATACCTTTTCTGTTTCCCGGTTCAGAACAAAAGCTTTAAAATGATTGAAAACATCCCGGCTTACGTTAAACTGTGCGGCTACTTTTTTGAACAGGTCTTCATGTGACAGAAACCCTTCCGGGTTGATTCCGGCAAACTCCATAAACCGCAATAACAGCAATGATTGTTCTTTTACTTCAATGTTTTTCCGCAATCCGTCACAAACCCCTTCAATGATCTTATCCTTGTCCAATCCGGAAGACATCCGGTACAAATCCCCCAAGTCTCTGTATAATCCCAGGTACGTTTCCTGGCGGCGTATGCCAAAATGTTGATTCAGATAAGCTTTAATGATCTTTTCTGATTTTTCTTGATCGATTCCCGCCTCCGCTCCAAAGAGTGCAAACAGGTTCAGTAACCCGGATAATACCAAATCGTTCATAATGAAGTAGACTTTTTATCTTTCCAATAATACAAGATTAAAAACGGAATGCCCAACACACTTCCCACAATATCAGCAGCCACATCGGTTATGTCCCCCGTGCGGTATGGCAGGTATATCTGTACGATTTCCGTTAGCACGCCAAAAATGACCCCTGACCACAGTATGAATATTTTAGTAACGACCCATCCGGGTCTTACCGCTGCCCATGCCAAGGGTACTATGGGAATAAAAAGCAGGGCATGTAAAACTTTGTCGGGTTGGACTCCCAGAAATGAAGCCAGCCAAACAAACAGACCGTTTTTCTTAAATTCAGGCAGGGCATCTCCCGTTGAAAACAGAAAATAAGTACACACTCCCAGGTAGACCACAAAGAAGCAGATCCAGAATATTTTCCGGCTCTTTTGATTTATACGAGTTTTTCCAGCCAATATTTACTGTTCAGTTTTTTATCCAGTATCCCGGACAGGCTGTCTATAGCAACCCTGTCCTGCAGCATAGTGTCCCTGTCCCGCAACGTAACTGTTTTATCTTCAAGCGTTTGATGGTCAACGGTAATGCAATAAGGAGTTCCAATTGCGTCCATCCTGCGGTAACGCTTCCCTATGCTGTCTTTTTCGTCGTACAGGCAATGGTGTTCCAGGCGGAGGGCCTTTAAGATCTCGTGGGCCACTTCAGGCAATCCGTCTTTTTTAATCAGCGGGAACACGGCCAGTTTGACCGGGGCAAGAACGGGAGGAATTCTAAGAACCACACGGGTTTCCCCGTCTTCCAGCGTCTCTTCGCGGTAAGAAGCCGACAAAACAGAGAGGAACGTACGGTCCAGGCCTATGGAAGTTTCCACTACGTATGGAATATAACTTTCGTTGGTCTCCGGGTCGAAATACCTCAATTTACGTCCCGAATATTCTTCGTGACGTGAAAGGTCAAAATCGGTTCTGGAATGGATTCCTTCCAGTTCCTTGAAACCAAAAGGAAACTGAAACTCTATGTCACAGGCCGCGTTGGCATAATGGGCCAGCTTGTCGTGATCGTGATAACGATACATATTCTCTCCCAAACCAAGGGATAAGTGCCAGCGTAAGCGCATATCTTTCCAGTATTGATACCACTTCATTTCCTCACCGGGTTTTACAAAAAACTGCATTTCCATCTGTTCGAATTCCCGCATTCTGAAAATGAATTGCCTGGCCACGATCTCGTTCCTGAAAGCTTTCCCAATTTGCGCAATTCCAAAAGGAATTTTCATCCTACCGCTTTTCTGGACATTCAGAAAATTGACAAATATGCCTTGTGCCGTTTCCGGCCGGAGGTAAATCTGCGAAGCGCCGTCTTCGGTGCTCCCCAGTTTTGTACTGAACATTAGATTGAATTTCCTTACTTCCGTCCAATTTTTGGTACCGGAAACAGGACAAGCGATCCCGCAATCCACGATCAATTGACGCAATCCTTCCAGGTCGTTGTCATTCAGGGCTTTTACCATTTTCCCCCTAACCGAGTCAATTTTTTCCTTTTCCCTCAACACGTTGGGATTCGTGGCACGGAATTGTTCTTCATCAAAAGCTTCTGCAAAACGCTTTTTCCCTTTGACAACTTCTTTATTGATCTTTTCCTCAAGTTTGGCAATGTAATCTTCCAGCAAAACATCGGCTCTATAGCGTTTTTTTGAGTCCTTATTGTCAATTAAAGGATCATTAAAAGCGGAAACATGACCACTCGCTTCCCAAACCTTTGGATGCATGAAAACGGCTGAATCCAGACCGGTAATGTTGTCATACATTCTAACGAGCGAATCCCACCAGTATTTTTTTATATTGTTTTTCAATTCCACACCGTTTTGACCGTAATCGTAAACGGCACCTAATCCGTCATAAATATCACTGGACGGAAAAATGAACCCGTATTCCTTGGCGTGGGCAATAATGTTCTTGAATAAATCTTCCTGTGTCATAAATCGTTTAGTAAAAATCCTCCAAAGATAGGTTTTTTGGAAGAATCTCTTCCAGCAATTCTATGGCAAACGGCCTTTCTTTTAAACGCGGATGGGGCAGGATAAGGAACTTTGTGTTTATTTTCACCCTGTCATAAAGCAAGATATCAATGTCTATAAGCCGGGATTCGTATGATTTTGGGCTGTTTTCAGGATATTCGGTCTGCTTGCGGATTCTGCCCAGATTATGTTCAATTTCCAGGCATTTTTCCATTAACAATTCCGGATTCAGTTCCGTTTCCAGACATACCGCCTGATTCAGAAAGGAATTTACGGGCTTGGTGAAACCCCACGGTTCAGTTTCTTTTCGTGCAGAAACAGCGGTAATCCGGCCCAAATCCCACAGCGCATCCAGTGCCTGCTGCAATACTTTGTCCCTGTTTTCCATATTGCCCCCCAAAAGAAGGTATGCCGTATGCATAGATCCCTGACTTTAAAACATCCCGTAGAGGCCGGTATCCAAAAGAGCTTCTTCACTCATGCGTGAAGGGTCCCACGGAGGATCAAAAGTAAGGTTTACGGTTGCCAGGGAGACTCCGGGAACCTGGCTGACCGCTATGCGGGCGTCTTCCACAACTTCGTCTGCCATGGGGCAATTGGGGGCCGTTAAAGTCATAGTGACTGTTACCGGAGAACCTTCTTCTGTTTGCTTCCCAATTTCAATACCGTATATCAGCCCCAAATCTACTATGTTGGCGGGAATTTCGGGGTCAAAAACCTGTTTTAGAGCCAATCTGATGTTGTTTTCCAATTCCATTCAAGAGGATTTTTCAGTGTTTGCAACCAGGGCGTACATTTGAATCTGTTGTATCATGGACAATAACCCGTTAGCCCGGGTGGGGGATAAATGATCCTTGAGTCCTATCTTTTCAATGAAATCCATATTTGAATCCAGTATTTCTTCCGGTGTATGTCCTGAAAAAACCTGAACGAGCAAGGATATGATTCCTTTGGTAATCAGCGCATCGCTGTCTGCCTTGAAGAAGAGTTTTCCGTTCTCTCTTCTGACATCAAGCCAAACCCTTGATTGACATCCTTTTATAAGATTCTTTTCTTGTTTGGAACTATCGTCCAAAGGGGGAAGGTTTTTACCCAGTTCAATCAGGTATTCGTATTTATCCATCCAATCTTCCAAAAAGGAAAATTCTTCCACCACCTTTTGCTGCTTTTCCTGTATGGTCATAAATATGATGCTTTAACGAAGTATCTTAAGTATTTTTTTCAAAGAATCCACAAAAAAATGGAGTTCTTCCACTGTGTTATACAAGGCAAAGGAAGCCCGCAGAACGGAAGTCAGGTTCAGTCGCGCCAGCAAAGGCTCGGCACATAACATTCCGGAACGGGCCGCTATTCCCATTTTATCCAGCATCATAGCAATGTCGGAGGGATGTGCGCCTTCGATGGACATGGA
Source organism: Bacteroidales bacterium (assembly GCA_012515395.1). Lineage (GTDB taxonomy): Bacteria > Bacteroidota > Bacteroidia > Bacteroidales > UBA932 > DMER64. Next base: position 5,336 of record JAAYYL010000003.1, on the reverse strand, counting down.
AAAAACGGGTATTTTTTCATAAACCTGACCGTAATAGGTTCCGGGCATGCCGTAAATGGTGCATCCGTCAATTTCCCGGAGCAATTGCAGCCCTTTTTCCGTCAGGGTTTTTTCATATTCCTCTATGCTTCCGTTGTCCAGGCCCTGAACAAATTCCACAGCAGCCCCAAGTCCCGCCACTCCCGTAAAATTGGCAGTTCCGGCCTCAAATTTCAAGGGAAGCTGTGCATAGGTAGTGCCTTTTTCCAACGAGACACTTTCTATCATATCTCCTCCACCCTGCCACGGGACCATTTCTTCCAGGTATTTTTCTTTTCCGTACAGGATACCTGTTCCCGTAGGTCCATAAAGCTTATGTCCTGAAAACACATAAAAATCGGCATCCATCTGCCTTACGTCCACTTTTTGATGGACGATCCCCTGGGCACCGTCCACAGCCACTGGAACCTGGTAATAATGGGCAATGCGAATGATTTCTGCAAGCGGATTCACTATTCCCAGAACATTGGAAATGTGTGTTATGGCCAACAATTTTGGCGGATCTCCCGGTTTGTCCAGTATTTGTTCCAGTTTTTTGGGGTCAAGTGCCCCGGTATCATCCATTTCCCAGACTTCCAGCAATGCCCCCGTACGTTGACACATCATTTGCCAGGGAACAATATTGGAATGATGCTCGGTCTGTGTGATGATAATACGGTCTCCCGGGCGCACGTACGTTTGTCCAAAAGAAAAAGCCAGCAGATTCAATGAAGCGGTTGTTCCGGCTGTAAAAATAATTTCGTTTTCAGAAGCGGCATTGATAAAATCCCGGATGGTCTTACGTGCTTTGTCATACCTTTCGGTACATGCAACACTAAGGTAATGAACAGCCCTGTGAATGTTGCCGTTAATCCCTCCGTTCATTTCCCTGAGTACTTCCAGAACCGATTCCGGTTTTTGTGTCGTGGCGCTGTTATCCAGGTAAACAAGAGGCTTTCCGTACACTTTCTGTTGCAGGGCAGGAAATTGAGCCCTGATTTGTGATATATTCATAGTTCAAAGATAATAAATGTATATTTGCAGTGTGCATAAAATACCGTTAAAATGTATGAATACATAAAGGGATCCGTGGTGTATGCGGATCCAACGCAAGCTGTTGTTGAAACTTCCGGGATCGGTTACCACATAATGATATCGCTACAAACTTACTCTGCCATTCATACGCAAAAAGACATCCTTTTATGGCTGCATTTGCTGGTCAAGGAAGATGCTCATTTACTATACGGTTTTGCCACCCGGGATGAACGCGAAATTTTCCGTCTTTTAATCAGTGTTTCCGGAGTGGGACCAAATACGGCACGAATGATCCTTTCTGCCATGAGCAATGAAGAAATCCGGGATGCCTTGATAACTTCTGATGTGGTCAGAATAAAAAGCATTAAGGGTATCGGCACCAAAACAGCAGAAAGGATGATCATAGAATTGAAAGACAAAATGATGAAAGTAGGGCTTGAATCTTCTCCATCAGGAAGTTCTCTTCAACCTGTTTCAGAAACCGGCACGGAAGCTGCCGCAGCATTGCAGCAATTGGGATTTCAAAGGTCAGCCGTAGAAAAAGTGCTTTCCCGGCTTCAAAAAGAGAATCCGGCTTACAGCCTGGAAGAATTGATCAGGCATTCTCTTAAGCTTCTATAATTATTTAAATCACTATATTTGTATAACTAATCATTATCATAATTGATTCTTATTACTATGAACATTCCGGAAAATCTCAAGTACACTAAAGAACATGAATGGGTAAAAATTGAAGGAGATCTGGCAATTGTAGGTGTTACCGAACATGCACAGGCTCAATTAGGTGACATTGTTTTTGTTGATATTCAAACTGTTGGTGAAACGATGGACAAGGATGAAGTCTTTGGTGCCATAGAAGCGGTTAAAACCGTTGCCGATGCCTTTATGCCGTTATCCGGAACAGTAGAAGAAGTGAACGAAGCCCTGGAAGGAGATCCCCAATTGGTCAATAAAGATCCATACGGCGAAGGTTGGATGGTTAAAATAAAAATGACTGCCCCGGAGGAAGTGGAAACATTGCTTGATGCCGCCGCCTACGGGAAACTGATCTCGTAAATGAGAACCAGCTTCGGAAGCGATAATCATTCCGGTGTGCATCCTCTTGTACTAAAGGCTATAGAGGAAGCAAACGATGATTATCAACTCTCCTATGGAGAAGACGAATATTCGGAACGGGCCGTTGACCTGTTCCGAAGTTTTTTTGGTCCGCAAACCAGTGTTTTCTTTGTTTTCAACGGCACCGGGGCAAATGTTCTTTGCCTGCAGGCGCTTACACAACCTTATCATTCCGTGATATGTGCACGCACGGCGCACATCAATCAGGATGAGTGCGGCGCTCCCGAACGTTTTACGGGTTGCAAACTCATACCCGTGGAAACAAAAAACGGAAAACTGACCCCGGCTCTTGTAAAACCCTTTTTGCAAGGCTTTGGATTTCAACACCATTCGCAGCCAAAAGTCATTTCCATTTCCCAAACCACAGAACTGGGAACCGTTTACACTCCTGAAGAAATTACGGCCCTGGCAGATCTGGCTCACCGGCATCAAATGTACCTGCACATGGACGGCTCCAGACTTGCCAATGCCGCGGCTTATCTTGATCTTTCACTGGATAGTATCACCGTAAAGGCAGGCGTTGATGCTTTGTCTTTCGGAGGCACAAAAAACGGAATGCTGATGGGTGAAGCCGTAGTGTTTTTTCATCCTGAACAGGCTGAAAATTTCATGTATATCAGAAAACAATCCATGCAATTGTTTTCCAAGGGTCGTTACGTCGCGGCTCAATACCTGGCATACCTGGAAAACGACTTGTGGTTGGACAATGCCCGTTATGCCAATGCCATGGCCCGGTACCTGGCTGTTGAAACACGCGATATTCCCGGAGTGACCATTACGCAAAAAGTGGAAAGCAATGCGGTATTTGCCATTATTCCGGAAAAGGCACGTGAAAAACTTGCTGAAAAACATTTCTTTTATACATGGGATGAAGCTACCGGGGAAGTTCGCTGGATGTGTTCTTTCAATACCCGAAAATCCCATATTGATGCATTTGTAAACGATTTAAAAAATACTTTATTATGAACGAAGAAGTAAAAATCACCAGGCTTTTTGACTTGTTGGAACGTCTGCAGGTTACTTATCCTAAAGAAGATATCCTGGCAGGAAAAGTGAATGGCTCATGGAAAAAATACAGTTCAAAGGAGTATTCCGAAATATCACACTCGTTCGCATTCGGCTTTTTGGAACTGGGCCTAAAACCGGGAGATAAGGTTATAACAGTCATGAATAATCGTCCCGAGTGGAATTTTACAGACATGGGAACTGCACTTTCCGGTTTGGTGCATGTGCCGGTTTACACGACTTTAAGTGAAGACGATTACCTGTATATCATTCCCCATTCAGACGCAAAAGTCATGATTATTGGAACGGCCGCTTTGTATAAGCACCTGGCACCCGTCATTGCCAAATTGGAAAACCCGCCTATGATCTTTACCATAGATGAAGTGGAAAACGTCCGGAATCTTGAGGAAATCCGTCAATCAGGCGAAAAAAACAAAGACAAATGGAGTCCGGTAATTGAAGAGAATAAGAAAACCATCACGCCCGATACACTTCTTACCATCATTTATACTTCCGGAACTACGGGAACACCAAAAGGCGTCATGCATGCACACAGCAGTATTGTCTTTAACTTCCTTGGACATGCGGCTCAACAGGTAATGAACTCTTCACACCGTTACCTGAGTTTTCTGCCTTTATGCCACATCTACGAAAGGACTATGAACTATGAGTTCCAGTCTTTAGGGATCAGCATTTATTATGCAGAAAACATGGGAACCATTGCCCGTGACCTGAAAGATATACAAGCAGACGGTTTCTGTGCCGTTCCCAGGGTTATTGAGATGATGTACAAAAAATTGGAAGATGCAGGAAAAAGCCTTACCGGAATTAAAAAAATCATCTACAAATGGGCCTGGAATTTTGGCAATACATTTGATTATGAAAACCTGACCTTATGGCGTGTAACTCTTAACAAACTGTTTGACAAACTGGTATATAGCAAATGGAGAGCCAACCTGGGCGGTCACGAAATGCTGATAGTAACCGGCGGATCTTCCATACGCGCCTGTATCATACGGCTTTTTTCAGCAGCAAAGATGTACATTTATGAAGGATACGGACTTACAGAAACTGCCCCCGTAATTGCCGTTAACAACCCCAAAGACAGAATTCGGAAAATCGGAACAGTCGGAAAAATCATGGAGGGAACCGAGGTGAAGTTTGCCCCTGACGGAGAGATTCTTACCCGGGGCCCTCACGTAATGATGGGGTACTACAAAGATCCCGAGGCAACCCGCGAAGCCATTGACAGTGACGGCTGGTTCCATACCGGTGATGTCGGAGAAATGGTTAATGGCATTTTTCTGCGTATAACCGATCGTAAAAAAGAGATTTTCAAACTTTCCAACGGAAAATACGTGGCTCCTCAACTTGTTGAGAACAAACTCAACGAATCTCCGTATATTGAAAGCTCCCTGGTTATTGGCAGCAATGAAAAGGTAGCCTCTGCCATAATAATTCCCAACGGCGTATTGGTACAGGATTGGGCCGCACACCACAAAATGGTATTTCAGGACATGGATAATTTGTACACAACAAAAGAGGTGAATGATTTGATCCGCAAAGAAATAGAGCGCATAAACAAATCTCTTGCCCCTCACGAACAGATTAAGTTTTTCCGGCTTGTGGATGATGAATGGACTACGGCTAACGGCCTGCTTTCACAAACGCTTAAATTACGCAGGGCGCAATTGAACAAACATTACGAGAAAATCATAGCTGATATCTACAGTGATTCGAAAGGCAAATGAACAGGACAAAACAGCACTCCGGGAAATCTGGAGTGCTGCTTTTAAGGATCCGCCTGTTTATGCGGATTTTGTCACTCAATACTGCCTGAAACTCGGATCTGTTCTCTACGATGACCAGGGCAGGTCTTTCGTTACCTTATTCCCCCTGACACTAATAAAAGAAGGCAAAATCCTTTTAAATGGTTTTTACCTGTACGGATTGGCCACACATCCTTCTCATCAGGGAAAAGGGTTTGCTTCCCGTTTGCTTTCCCGGGCGGTTGAAAACACGTCATTTTGCCTGCTTTATCCGGCAACTTCTGAATTACAGCGCTTTTATCATAAAAGAGGTTTTACAACACCGGTACGTATCCCTGAGCCTGTGATCCAAAATAAAACCGCACCCTGTGTCATGGATATCAAGCCGGAATT
>JAAYYL010000038.1 GCA_012515395.1 Bacteroidales bacterium | reverse complement strand
GTATGGCAGACTTATGATTATTATTTTGATCCCACTGCAGCCTATTTCGGATGCAAAAAAGCTTCCGAACCGCTTCACATTCAATGGAATCCTGTTTATGATGATATTGAAGTGGTCAATCTTCATGCCGGCTCACACAACAACATGGTGGCAAAAGCCGTATTGATCAATTCAGACGGAACCGTGCAATGGGAAAAAGACACCCTGATCAACAGCCGGGAAGACGCCACTGTAAAATGTTTCCGCCTGGAATTCCCGGAAACTTTGAGCCCGGCTCATTTCATCAAGCTGACATTAACAGAGAATGAAGCAATCGTCTCTGAAAACTTTTACTGGAGAGGCCTGGAAGAAGGAAACCTGCAATCGCTCAAAGACCTTCCCAAAGTCACTTTAAGGGAACGTACCCGAAGGCATAAAACCAAAGAAGGCTGGAAACTGACTACTGTTCTGGAAAATGAATCGGACACCCCTTGCCTGATGGTACGTCTTGAAGTAGTCGGAAATAAAACAAAAGAAAGAATTTTACCTGTGTTTTATAGTGACAACTATGTGTTCCTTATGCCGGGTGAAACCAAAGAGATCGTCATGAAATTGAAAGAACAGGACACACGGGGAGAAAAACCGATCGTGAACATATCCGGATTTAATTATGAACCGTAACCTGCTGCTGATCCTTACCATTATTGCCTTTACCGGTTGCCGGTCGGACAAAGACCTGAAGCTGTGGTACGACAGTCCTGCCTCTATTTGGGAAGCCACGCTGCCACTGGGAAACGGCAGGTTGGGCATGATGCCCGACGGCAATCAGTCAAAAGAAAACATAGTCCTGAACGAAATCACCTTATGGTCCGGATCGGTACAGGATGCTACCAATCCTACGGCAAGGGAATACCTGCCGCAAATAAGACAACTTTTGCTGGAAGGACGTAACGATCTGGCGCAGGAATTGATGTACGAACATTTTGTATGCGGGGGCATGGGTTCCGGATACGGAAGCGGCAAGGATGTTCCTTTCGGGTGTTACCAGGTTCTGGGAAACCTGCACCTGGATTTCGCAGAAACTGAATATAAAGAAGGATCATACCAAAGAAGCCTCAATCTGAGGAAGGCATTGGCCCGTACTGAATTCAAGGGCCAGAATAGAGAATACTTCACATCCTTTGCCGATGATGTGGGAGTCATCCGCATTAAATCAAAGAAAAAGACACGCGTGGTCATTCACATGGACCGTCCCGAAAGATTTTCCACAACGGTTGAAAACGACCGGTTGGTCATGCGGGGGACCATGAACAGCGGTGTAGAAAGACTTCAGGGAATGCTCTACGTTGCCAAAATTGCCGTCAGTTCAAAAAAAGGAACCGTGGTATTTGCCGGCGACAGCATTGTTCTGGATAATATGAAAAAAGCCACACTGATCTTTTCGGCGGCTACGGATTATTTCACCGAAGATCCGGAAAAGCACTGCGATTCCCTCCTGCAACAGGCACTCGACAAACGCTACAAGCGGTTGCGCAAGGATCACATCCGCGCATACAGGCGGTTGTTTGACCGTGTCTCCCTTCAACTCGGCCCGGTAAATGATTTGCCGGACATTCCCACGGATGAAAGGCTTACCGCCTCCGGCACAAAAGACGATCCGGGGCTGGATGCCCTGTATTACCAATACGGGCGCTATTTGCTGATCTCCTCTACACGTCCCGGACAATTGCCTCCAAACCTGCAGGGACTCTGGGCCAATACCGTCCAGACTCCGTGGAACGGCGATTACCACCTGAACATCAACCTGCAGATGAACCATTGGCTTGCCGAGCCGGGGAACCTTGCCGAGTTGCATACCCCGCTGATCGATTTTACCCGGGCCATCGTTCCTT
>JAAYYL010000037.1 GCA_012515395.1 Bacteroidales bacterium | reverse complement strand
CCCGATGACGATGTGATCTCCATGGGAGGAACCGTGGCACGGCTTTCGGATCAGGGTCATGTTTTGCATATAGCTTATCACACTTCAGGCAATATTGCCGTTTTTGATCACGAAGTCACCCGTTTCCTGGATTTTCTCCAGGAAATTTCTCCTGTTTACGGTCTGGATCGGGAAAAAACAAAGGCAATATTTGAACAGGCCCGTAAGGATATGGCAAGCAAGAAACCCGGAGAACCGGATACGCCTGCCATCCGCCAGGTAAAGACCATGATTCGCAGGGGAGAAGCCAAATCTGCCTGTGATTACCTGGGAATAGAACCTGGAAACGTGCATTTTCTGGAAATGCCTTTCTATGAGACAGGAGGGGTCAAGAAAAAAGCTTTGTCTGACGAAGATATCCGCATTATCTGTGATCTCCTGGAAAAAGTGAAACCGCACCAGATTTTTGCCGCAGGTGATCTGAGCGACCCCCACGGTACGCACCGTGTATGCTATATGGCCATCCTGGAAGCGTTGGAACAACTCAAAGACAGACCCTGGATGAAGGATTGCCGACTGTGGCTCTACCGGGGTGCCTGGCAGGAATGGGACGTGGCCGATGTAGACATGGCCGTCCCTCTCAGCCCGGAGGAAGTGGTCATTAAAAGGAATGCCATTTTCCGCCACCAGAGCCAGAAAGATCCCGCCATGTTCCCGGGGAACGATCCGCGCGAATTCTGGAGAAGGGCCGAAGAACGCAACCACAATACGGCAGTGCTTTATGACAAACTGGGAATGGCCGAGTACCAGGCTATTGAACTTTTCCGCCTGTACCGCAAAGGCATGAAGATTTAGGATCTAGAAGGGGTATCCCACACCAAATTGGATTGCGTAATTTTCCCGCTTAAGCCATTGGGAGACAGGAACCCAAGCCTGCTTCACCGGATTTCTGACGATCATGCCCATATCCAGGCGCAGAATCACAAAATCCAGGTTTACACGGATCCCGAGACCCGCATCCATGGCAATGCTCCTGTAAAAGTCATTAAAGCGGAAAACGCCTGCTTCAGCTGCTTCTTTCCGGGGCAACGTCCAAATGTTTCCGGCATCGGCAAAAATCGCACCTTCCAGTTTCCAGAACAGGGGAAATCTGTATTCCAGATTGACTTCCAGACGGATGTCACCGGCCTGGTTGGGAATGGTAAACGTGGAATCTACAGGCATGGAACCCGGACCGACCGTCCTGGCCTGCCAGCCGCGCAGGCTGTTAGCTCCTCCGGCAAAGAACATTTGTTCCAGTGGAAGTGTGGATGCGTTTCCGTATGGTACCCCTATCCCGGCATAAAAACGTCCTGCCAGCTGGTGCGCATCACGGACAAACGTATATCCCGCATTCAGTTCTGCCTTAATGTATTGGGAATAAGCAATCCCTCCAATGGTATGACTCCCGGTAGTATCGGTTTGCATCAGGGAATTGAACGCACTTAGCAGGTTCCCGGCAGATTCCAGTCCCACCCTGACGTAATGCCAGCTGTTGCGATGTACCGTGGCGTTGTCGCTGGTGTAGTAAAGTATAGAAGAAAAACCCAGATCAAAGTGGTTCCTGTACGTGTCAATTAAAAACGGATCGTTCAGGGAAGACAAAAATCCGGGACTCATATTGTACAGTTTTACCAGTTTCAGTCGCAGCGGATTTACCGTATAATGGAAGTTTTCGCCCATACTCCAAACGTATCCGAAAGTGGTGGAAACGATATTCCGTGTGTATTCCGGACGGGATTGGAAGTTGTAACTTGCCGAGACGTCCGTGCGCGGAACACGTCCGCGAAAGATCCGCTGGCTAACGGGAAAAAGCATTTTGGGAAAAGACAGGGACAGCGAGGCCCCCAATTCGGTGGCACGGGTGGGATCTTTCAGCTTAAACTGGAAGTTACCCATAAAGCCCAATGTGAGCCACTCCCCTCCCCTGAAAATGTTCTTGTGGTAATAAGACAAAGCCGGAGAAATTCCTATCAGGCCGTTTGAATTGCTGGATGCTTCCAGGTTTAGCTTGTACCCTTGTGAATTGCCCGGGCTCAGGCGTATGGTGCAATCTACCAGTGCCGTATCCAATTGACGTGATTCCGGAACTTCATCAAAAAGCAGCGTTACCCCGTTAAAAAGACTGATGTAGGAAAAGCGGTCATAAGTCGTTTTTACTTTGGATTCGTCGTACAGTTCCCCGGGACGTATATAGCTCATGTTCCTGATCACTTTAGGCCGGATAGTAGGTTTGCCCTTGAAATGGAATACCATGTCCCTGTAATGGAGGGTATCCATCTGCAGATAATAAGAAGAATCCATTACAGCCTGCATAGGATCATAACCGGGATATACATTGATCTCTCTTATCCGGTAAGGTTTCTGGGAACTATCTGCAGGTAGGAGAACCTCCAGGCCGGCGGTTCCGTCACGCTCCAGCGTATCTGCCCTGAATGACACCAGGCTCCTGTTAAAATTGTAATACCCGTTGTTACGCATCACAGTGCTTATACGGGCAGCTTCTTTTTCCAGTGTCAACGAAGACAGTATGTCTCCGGTTTTCAGCAGGGATTGGTCCGAATTTCTGTTATACAAACCGGCCAAATTGGTATCTGCCCGGTTCAGGGCAATCGAATCAACCGTATACGTTTTTCCCGGTTTGACGGTATAATGTACCGAGGCTTTTTTCTTATGGTAGGTTACGGAATCGGTAACAGTATTAAAATAATAACCCAGAGAGGTCAGGTAATTGTCCATATTCCGTTTGCTGTAATCTATCAGTACCGGATCGAATACAACGGGAGCTTCTCCCAGCCTGCGCAAAAAACGGCTCCATCCGTTGTCTT
>JAAYYL010000197.1 GCA_012515395.1 Bacteroidales bacterium | reverse complement strand
TATCTTTGCCGTCAAATAATAATCATTGTGCCCTTACTGAGATAAGGGAATGGTCCCGGTCAAGGAAGGCACGTTTCAAAAAAATCTAATCCGGAGGTGTTCTGATGGAAAAGAGAGTAGGAACCGTAATCATTCAAATCAACAGCCACGAGCATGTCGCTTTATTGAACGACATACTCTCGCAGCATGCTGGCATTATTCTGGGAAGACAGGGTCTTCCGCGAAGTAACGGCAAAAATCTTATTTCCCTTATTCTTGAAGGTACCACAGATCAGATTGGATCCCTGACCGGCAGTTTAGGCCGTTTGAAAGGGATACAGGTAAAGTCGGTACTTTTAAAGAATATATAGAATGAAGAAATTTTCCATCGCTCTTGCAACCGTCTTTTTGTCCATGGCTTCTTTGTCATTGGGTTACAGTCAAAATCAAAACGACACCATTCCGGTCCCGGTAGATCTGGGGGAAATTGTTGTAACCAGTCTGCGAATAGACAGGCGGATCAAAGATCTGCCCGTATCCATGGCGGTTATCGATTCCACACAGTATCTCAAACGCTCGGCGCTAACCTTGTCCAACGTGTTGGAAGATGAGCCCGGTGTGTCCAGGGGAGGAGACGGTGTCTGGGCAACAAATATCAATATCCGGGGATTCGGAGAAGACCGGCTGGTTATTCTTGTTGACGGGAATCGTGTGGAAACGGCTACAGACCTGACTGCTTCGTTCAGTATGATAGATGTGAACGACATTGATCATGTGGAGATCATCAAAGGGGCGCAGTCGTCCCTTTACGGCACCGGGGCTATGGGTGGTATTGTGAATATAATTACCAAACAGGGGCATTTTGCATCGAAGCCTTATGTGAAGGGAGACTTTGTTTCGGGCTTTGCCTCGGTGAACAGGTTGTTTTCCAACCATGCCTCTGTAACCGCAGGTTCAAAAAAATGGTATTTGAGCCTCGGCGGAACGTATGCCAAAGCAGGCGATTTGCGCACTCCGGACGGCATACTGCCCAACAGCCATTATACCACGGACAACATCTCGGCAAAATTTGGCGTAAAACCTTTTGCCAATCATTTATTCAAGATCCAGTACCAGCGAAACTGGTCAAAAGACGTAGGGATACCCGGAGGAAATGCCTTTCCGGGTCCGTCTACTGCAACGTATACGGATATAGGACGCCATTTGCTTTCGGCCAGTTATTCCATAACCGGTATCACAGAGAAACTGTCTGTTCTTGAGTTGAAATATTTTACCCAATATATTGTCAGGGATGTTTCCCTGGAACCCAATACGGTGACCAATACTCCGCTACCCAACGGAAATGTCCAACGCACGACTCCTGAAGTTTTTTACCCGTACGGGAAACACCTTACAAACGGGGTTCAATTGCAAAGCACTTGGGACCTGACAGATAACAATGTCCTTATTGCCGGTGTGGATGTTTGGGGACGCAAACTTACCACAGGAAGGGAAAAACATATCACGGTAGAGGTGTTGAATCCTGCGGGCGATATCCTGAAGACCAATAATTTGATCCGGGGTGAAACGCCTATACCCCAATCGAGTTTCAGCAGCGCCGGTCTTTTTTTTCAGAATGAAACACGTTTTCTGGAAGATAGGGTGACCATGATTGTGGGAGGCCGTTTTGACGGAATCCTGATCAAAAACGAACAGGGTGTTGATGTAGATTACATCACCATCAACGGGGAACGGAATGATAATCCACCCACGCAACGGATTACTTTCCCGGCGGGAAAAGAAAAAAGTATGTCCTGGAGTGCCAATGCCGGCCTTCTTTACAGACTGGTAAAAGATGTTGATCTTTCCCTTAACCTGGCCCGGGCTTTCAGGGCACCTTCGCTTGAAGAACGCTTCAAATACATAGATCTGGGTAATTTTGTACGTCTGGGAGATCCGTCACTGGAACCGGAAAAATCTTATTCTGCTGACCTGGGTCTGAGAATATGGAAATCAAGATTCAACCTGCAGGCAGACGTGTTTGTGAACCGGTTGACCAATATGATCGTGGAACAGCCCGGAGAATTTGTCTACAGGCTTACCTCCGAATCAGATCCTCAAACGATCCCCGCATTGATCAATGCCAATGTGAGAAAAGCCTTGTTGTACGGGTTTGATTTGAAGTTTGCCTACAATTTCAGTCGTGATTTCGTGTTGTTCGGTTCCGGAGCTTATGTGCGTGGTCTGGCCCTGGAAACAGAAGGGAACCTTCCGCTTATTCCGCCTCTGAACGGGCGTTTGGGAATTCGGTATACCAACTCCGGTTTGGGATCTGCCGAGTTTTCGGTCTTTGGTGCCGGACGCCAGGATAAAATAGCTGAGGGAGAACAGGAAACGCCGGGATATTACCGGCTGGATGTTGCCCTGAACACAAAAACAATGTACCTGGGACCTGTTGGAATTCAATTGTTTGCGGGGATTGACAACATCACCAACAACCGGTACACCAACCACCTGTCCACCAACCGCGGAGACATAAGCGTGGAACCGGGCCGGAATATTTACCTGAGGTTAAAATTGTCTTTTTGAT
>JAAYYL010000196.1 GCA_012515395.1 Bacteroidales bacterium | reverse complement strand
TCTTGCGAAAAGACCTTATATGATAGCAGGGTATCTTGTTCTTTTGGGATTCCTGGTATACCTGAGCCTGGAATTGGTCAGACGTAGTCAAAAGAGAAAGATGGAAAGCAACATGCTCCAGTATCAAATGGAAAAAGAGAAGGAGTTGTATGATCAGAAGATCAGTTTTTTCACCAATATCATTCATGAAATCCGCACACCGCTGAGTCTGATCAAAGCTCCGCTGGAAAACATCATACATACGCTTCCTCCCGAAGACCAGGCCCGTGAGAACTTTGATATAATGGAACGGAATGTGGAACGGCTGCATACCCTGACCAATCAGTTGCTGGATTTTCGCAAAATCGAGCAGAACGTCTTTGTTTACAATTTCCATCCGGCCGATGTGTCCGAGATCGTAAGAAATGTTTCTTATCGGTTCAAGTCCATTTGTAAACTTAAGGACGTAAAGATGGAAGTTACAATTCCGGAAGGAGAGTACACGTGTGTTGTGGATGCCGAGGCCATAAACAAAATAATAGGGAATTTACTGAACAATGCCCTTAAATATGCCAAGGACACCATCAAGGTCATCCTGAACCGTCAGGAGAATGATTTTATCATTGAAGTATCAAATAACGGGGAAGAAATACCTCCAGAATATTTTGATAAAATATTTATGCCTTTCTTCCAGATAAATGACACGGGAATGTTCCGGAGAAAAGAGGGAAGCGGTGTGGGTCTTGCCCTGGTAAAGCATCTGGTGGAAAAACACGAAGGAAGAATTAACATCAGAAACGAAAGGGACTACGTTGTATTTACGGTTGCCATTCCTTTTGTTCAGGCAACCCTGGAAGAAGAGTCCCTGGAAAATGATGTCCTGGAAATACCTTCGGCTGAGCCCGACGGGGAAAAATTGTCAGAAAAGTCTACAACTGACGAAGAATTCGACCATACTGTCCTGGTAGTAGAGGACAATGTGGAATTGCTTGAATTTTTGACGGTTAACCTTGGAAGACATTATAATATTGTCACGGCGCATAATGGAAAAGAAGCGTTGGAAAAACTGGATGAAACCCGGATCATTGATGTTATAGTAACCGATATTCTCATGCCAGTTATGGATGGAATAGATTTTTGCAAAGCTGTTCGTTCAGAACCCATGTATTGTCATATTCCCATAATACTGCTTACCGCTCAGACGGATATTCGTTCCAAAACCCAGGGATTGGAAGACGGGGCTGATGTGTTCATTGAAAAACCTTTTTCCCCGGAATTCCTAAAGGCTCAGATTGCCAGCATTATTAAAAACAGGAATCAGTTAAAAGAGGTGTTTGCCTCGTCTCCCGTAACTCCCCCGCAGATTATTGCCAAAAACTGCGCAGACCTGAATTTCATTACCCGTGTAAACCAAATCATCATGGATAACCTTGCCGAGACAGAGAATCTGATAGAAAGCATTGCGTTTCATATGTCTGTCAGCCGATCGGGATTGCACAAGAAAATTAAATCCATATCCGGAGTTACTCCAAACGATTATATACAACTAATCCGGTTGAAAAAAGCGGCTGAATTGCTTGGCACCGGAGAATACCAGATAAACGAAGTGGCCTACCTGGTGGGATTTAACACGCCGTCTTATTTTTCCAAATGCTTCTTTAACCAGTTTGGCTTGCTGCCGAGAGATTTCGCCAACAAGTCCGGAACTAAAAACCAACAACCATGAAAAACAAACGTAATATCATTGTCTCCATCTCTGCCATTGTAGTCATTTTAATCGGGATAGCCTTGTTGTTCCCTGCCAAGGAAAAACAATCGGCTCCCAGGAACATTATTTACCTGATTGGAGACGGAATGGGTTTCGGACAAATCTCCACGTTGATCATGGAGCATGCAGTCAACGGGGAAGCATATGCCGCCACGCAGCTAAACCGTATTCAGCACATCGGCCTGGCAACCACCTACTCGGCAAACAGTAAAGTGACCG
>JAAYYL010000195.1 GCA_012515395.1 Bacteroidales bacterium | reverse complement strand
GGGACATGACTTCCGCAGGCGGATACGTCTTGTCATCCAGTTTCAGATCTTTTATACAACTTTTAATGGCCGATTTGCTGTCCGATTTGTCGTAGATTGTGAACGTTTCCGGGAATCCCAGCACCTGGGCTTCCTTACGCAGGATACGTGCAAACACCGAGTGGAACGTTCCCATCCACAAATAACGCACTTTTTCCGTTCCGGCCAGGGAAGATACGCGTTCTTTCATTTCCTTGGCCGCCTTGTTGGTAAAGGTAAGTGCCAATATTTCCGGTGCCGGGATTCCCCGATCCAGCATATTGGCGATCCGGCATGTTAATACTTTGGTTTTTCCGCTTCCCGCTCCCGCGATGATAAGTGATGGTCCCTTGATATCTTCCACGGCCTGTCTCTGGGCCTGGTTCAACTCCTGCAAATAGTTCTCCTTCATAGCGACAAATATAGGGAAAAGCCGTTGAAAATTTTATCTTTGTACCTGCTAAAAACAGTATATGTGCGCTCGTTACAAATTGCGTAGAGGATTAGACATCCCCCTGAAAGGCAAAGCCCATATGATCACGGATCCTCCCGTTGTTTCAGCAGTCCACGCATTAAAACCCACTGATTTTAAACACATTGTTCCAAAGCTCCTGGTCAGGGAGGGGGATGCGCTTAAGGCCGGAAGCCCGGTTTTTTGCGACAAAAACCGGCCGGAAATCCGGTTCACTTCCCCGGTAAGCGGAACTGTACAGTCTATAGTGAGAGGAGAAAAAAGAAGGCTGGAAGCTATTGAGATTCTATCCGACGGGAAGAACGAATTTCTAAAATTTTCCGCAGAAGCCCCTGAAACAATGTCGGCACAGAAAATTCGGGAACTGTTGCTGGAGAGCGGCTGCTGGCCTTATATCATCAGAAGGCCGTACGGAATAACAGCTCATCCTCAGGAAACTCCAAAAGCCGTGTTTATCAGTTGCTTTGATTCGGCACCCCTTGCCCCGGACCTTGATTATGTTTTCGCTGACAGGGAAGAGTCTCTTAAAATGGGACTCCGTGTGCTGGAAAGGCTCTGTCAGGGTAATATTCATTTGGGACTGTCGGACAAAACTTCTCCTCACAGTGTTTTTCGCCGGTTGCAGGGCATTGTTCACACCTTTTCGGGACCTCATCCTGCCGGGAATCCCGGGATACAGATCCATCATGTTTCTCCCATTGGCAAAGATCACGTAGTCTGGACACTTACACCCGGAGGACTCGCAGTCATCGGAGAACTTTTCCTGAAAGGCATATACGATACTACAGGAATAATAGCCGTAACCGGACCTTCATTGCACAGGACCGGATACATCCCTTGCCGCCAGGGCATCCGGATGAATGCTCTGACCGGATTCCCTTATGATAAAGATCGCGAAGTCCGTATCGTCAGCGGAAATCCACTGACCGGGGACAACGTGGGACCTGACGGGTTTCTGGGATTCCACCACGGGCAGATCACTTTTTTACCTGAAGGACATGCGCGCGAACTGCTGGGATGGGCACGGCCTCTGCGCCTGCATAAATTCAGTGCGGCACGAACCTATATTTCCTACCTGGCTCCTTTACTCGGCAAAACCGGGCGTTTTTCCCTCAACACCAACACCAACGGTGGTGCCAGGGCATTTGTGCTGACCGAAGGCTATCAAAAAGTATTGCCGGCAGATATTTTTGTGTCGTTCCTGATAAAAGCTGTTCTGGCAAAAGACATAGATAAAATGGAACAGTTCGGCATTTATGAAATGATCCCGGAAGACCTGGCATTGTGTGAATTCATCTGTCCCTCCAAAATAGAGATCCAGGACATTCTTCAACAGGGCATAGACCTGATGATAAAGGAAATGCAATGAAAGGAATAGAAAAAATAGTAAACAGGATCAAACCCGTATTCAGTAAAGGTGGCAAGCTGGGTTTTCTGCATTCCACATTTGATGCATTTGAATCGTTTCTCCTGGTTCCGGCAACGGTAACCCGCAAAGGCTCCCACATACGTGACTGCAACGATCTGAAAAGGGTGATGATCGTTGTGGTTATAGCCCTGGTTCCCAGCTTGCTCTTTGGCATGTACAACACGGGGTTACAGCATTACCTGGCCATGGGTTCAGAGGCAGCGCTTCCCGGATTTTTTCAAATATTCTGGTATGGATTCCTGCGGGTAATTCCGCTGGTTATCGTTTCTTATGTTGTCGGACTGGGCATTGAATTCACCGTAGCCCAGGTAAGAGGCCATGAAGTTAACGAAGGCTACCTGGTAACAGGGATGCTCATTCCCCTTATAGTACCCGTAACCATTCCCTTGTGGATGCTGGCCACAGCCGTGGCTTTTTCCGTACTCATAGGAAAAGAGATATTCGGAGGAACCGGAATGAACATCTGGAATCCCGC
>JAAYYL010000194.1 GCA_012515395.1 Bacteroidales bacterium | reverse complement strand
GGCCGGCAGACGGAGGAAAAAGGCGGAATCGTACCTGAGATTTAACGTGAACAATTGTATGATCCATCCTACCATAGGAGGATGATCAAAGTGACTCCAGTCCGGGTATAATGCATATGTCCAGTAATATACCTCGTCGTTTCCCAGTTCTGTCAGCGCGGCTATTACGCTCCTGCACAAAAAAGAAATTGCCAGGAGCAGGATCATTTGATGTTTGTAGTTTTTTTTTGACATAGCAGTTGTCTGTATGCAAAGATAAGCAAAGTGCCGGGTACCTTGTAGCTTCATTTTTAATATCTTTGTTACTATGAAAGTGGTTCTCACAGGAGCACATGGCGGTGTGGGTTCGATAGTACGTCAGATGACCGCTGACAGGGCTGATATTGAATTAGCGGCTTTTTCACGGGAACAGTTGGATATCACGGATCCCCGTGCTGTAATGTCCTGTTTCATTCACGAAAAACCGGACTATGTGATCAATGCGGCAGCCTTTACTCATGTGGACAAAGCGGAAGCAGATCCGCGAATGGCATACCGGTTGAATGCAGACTGTCTGGAGGGAATGATAAAGGCAAGTGAAAAGACACGTACCGTATTGATCCATTTATCTACGGATTATGTATTTGACGGAAAGAAAGACAAACCTTACACAGAAGAAGATGAGACTTCGCCTGTAAACGTATACGGAGCATCCAAAAGAGCCGGAGAACTGAAGGTTTTGGCCTATCCAAGGGGCATCGTAGTCCGCACCAGCTGGGTCTATTCCCGTCACTCCCGGAATTTTTTGGCTGCAGTACCCGGTTTACTCGGAAACCAAACCGGACCGTTGTATGTAGACGCATTTCAAAAGAATTCGCCAACGTATGCACCGGACCTTGTTAATGCTCTGTTTTGCCTGATGAAGGACCGCATTGACTCGGGCTTGTTTCACTATACCAATTCTGGAGGAGGTTGCAGCCGATACGTTTTTGCACTGAAGGTCAGGGATTTGATGCGACAGAAAAATCCTGCCTTTTTTCCTGCTCCCGTTTTGCCTGTTGAGACCGGGTATCCGGAAGGGGCTCCCAGGCCGGTTTATACTGTAATGAGTCCGCAAAAAATAAGTCAGTTACCCGGGGTCACGGTACCTCACTGGCAGGAAGGAATTGAAAATATAATTTGAAAATATATGGAACAACGTATTATGGAAAAAGCCCGGGAATGGCTTGACCCGTCCTTTGATGAACAAACACGTAATGAAGTGACCAGAATGATGGAAGAGGATCCTGTAAAACTGGAAGATTCGTTTTACAAAAACCTTGAATTCGGAACGGGGGGATTACGGGGTGTCATGGGTGCAGGAACAAACCGAATGAACCGTTACACGGTGGGTATGGTAACCCAGGGTTTGGCGGATTTTGTAAAAAAGAACGAAGCCGGACCCTATAAAGCGGCCATTGCGTTTGATTGCAGAAATCAGTCCCCGGAATTTGCCAGGATCACTGCTGAAGTTCTGGCTGCCAATGATTTTACGGTATACCTTTATAATGTTCTAAGACCTACTCCTCAATTGAGTTTTACAGTCAGGGCGCATAAATGCAATATCGGGGTTATGATTACGGCCAGCCATAATCCGAAAGAGTATAACGGCTATAAAGTTTACGGAAACGACGGAGCACAGGTGGTAGCTCCCCAGGATGCCATGATCATTGAAGAAGTGCAAAAGATAGCTACTCCCTCTATGGTTAAATTCTCGGGCGGTAAAGGGAAAATTGTCATGTTGGGTGAAGAGGCGGATACCTTGTACCTGGATGCCATTTTAAGCCTCATAAATTTAAGCCCCAAGGCCATAGAAGCCTTCCGTGATTTGAAAATGGTCTACACACCCTTGCACGGAACAGGTGTACAGATGGTTCCCAAAGCTCTTGGAACATTGGGATTCACTAATGTTTTTCACGTTCCGCAACAAGATGTGACAGACGGCAATTTCCCCACAGTGATTTCCCCCAATCCGGAAGAACCGGCTGCTTTAAAGCTGGCTATTGAAAAAGCTGAGGAAACCGGGGCACAACTGTTAATGGCTACCGATCCGGACGCTGACAGAGTGGGTATTGCCGTCAGGAATCCCTCCGGAAAAATGGAGTTGCTCAACGGAAATCAGACAGCTGCCTTGTTGACTTATTATTTGTTGGAAAAATGGAAAGAAGCAAAACGTTTGAAGGGTAATGAATACATAGTCAAAACGATCGTAACCAGCGATCTTTTAAAAGCCATAGCTGAT
Source organism: Bacteroidales bacterium (assembly GCA_012515395.1). GTDB lineage: Bacteria > Bacteroidota > Bacteroidia > Bacteroidales > UBA932 > DMER64. Next base: position 1,211 of record JAAYYL010000194.1, on the reverse strand, counting down.
CATTACGGTGTCGCCTGCTACAATGTGCTTACCGGGTTTAAATATATTGCCGAAGTGATTCGCAACAACGAAGGCAAGAAAGTTTTTATATGTGGGGGTGAGGAAAGTTACGGCTTTAACGTTGGACAGTACGTGAGAGACAAAGATGCCGTCGTCACTTGTGCTTTGGCGGCTGAAGTCGCCTGTTGGGCGGCATCAAAAGGTAAAACGCTGTATGATCTGATGAGTGAAGTTTACCTCCGTTTCGGGTTTTTCAAAGAACGTATGGTATCTGTCACACTCAAAGGAAAAGACGGGATGGAGCAGATAAAATCCATTATGAACCGTTTCAGGGAAAATCCCCCGTCCCGGCTTTTGGGATCTGAAGTCGTTTTGTTTCATGATTATAAGAAAAGGGAAACGGTAGATCTGGTGAGTGATCTGAGGTATGAGATCAACCTGCCCGAATCCGATGTGCTACAATTTGTCTGTGCGGATAATACAGTTGTAACTATCAGACCTTCCGGAACTGAACCAAAAATCAAGTATTATTACGGAGTAAGGACTGAAATACCTTCAGAAGATCAGTATGAGGTGAAATGTCGCGATCTGGATGAAAAGCTTAATGCGTTGAACGATCTTTTTCAAAAATAAGTTTCCGACCAGCACAATTCTCCGGGGTCATAACCTAGTAAAAGGATCTTATCTCTTATGGAAGAAACCTCTTCAACAGATAAGGATGGGCGTCGTGACAAAATATGCAACCTGGTCCCGGTCTGATCGCTGATTATGCTTGTGGAATAATCTTCCTCTACGTGAAGAATATAGTAATCCATGTAAAAATTCAGAAAAAAAGTATTCCGGACCCTACCGGGTTTTTTTTCATTCCATTTCCCTTTTCCTCTCAAATTTTTAACAGGACCGTATGGCGTGAGTTTGTGACCCGTAAGGAACAGGTGAATGATTCCTTTGGGATCCATTGATGCTTCCAGGGTTACAGCTACAAGATTGTTCTTTTTGCCATTAGTACAAAGACGGGCCACTTCATACCAATTCCCCATAAAACGTTTGATGTCAATTTCTTTAACGGCTTTTTCATCCATGTTGTATATCCTGTTATTCTCACAGTTTGTAAATAACAACGATACAAGAGTGAAAAAACAAACTACAAAGAAGCGACTTGCAGCTATCATGACGGTATATTTTTGTTACGGAATTCAGTAATGCTCATT
>JAAYYL010000193.1 GCA_012515395.1 Bacteroidales bacterium | reverse complement strand
CGGATAAAATTTGCAATATGAGTCGTTCATTAAAAAAAGGTCCTTTCATTGAAGCAAGCCTGGAAAAAAGAGTGCTTGCCATGAATGAAGGCAAGATAAAAAAAGAAGTCCTGAAAACCTGGTCAAGGGCCAGTGTGATTTCTCCCGACTTTGTAGGCCATACGGTTGCCGTGCATAACGGAAACAAATTCATTCCGGTATATGTAACCGAAAATATGGTCGGTCACAAATTTGGTGAATTTGCGCCCACCCGTACATTTAAGGGTCACTCGGGCAATCGTTAACAGCTAAAAAGAGAACACTAATGGGAGCTCGAAAAAGAAAAATGGCCGAACGCCAAAAAGAAATAAGGAAACAAACAGCTTATGCAAAGCTGAACAATGTTCCTACATCCCCCCGGAAGATGCGTCTTGTCGCTGATCTGATCCGGGGCGTTGAAGTAAACCGTGCTTTGGATATTTTAAAATATACAAAAAACGAACCTTCCGTACGTCTTGAAAAACTTCTTAAGTCGGCAATAGCCAATTGGGAAGGCAAGAATGAGGAAGAAAGGAAAGAGTTGGAAAGCGGGAATGTAATCGTAAAAAGCATTACTGTGGACGGTGGAAGAATTCTGAAAAGGATCCGGACTGCCCCCCAGGGACGCGCCGCAAGGATCCGCAAACGCTCAAACCACGTGACTATAGTATTGGATAAAAAACAACAAACAGTAAAAGAAGCATAATATGGGACAAAAAACTAATCCTATCAGTAACCGTGTAGGTATAATCCGTGGTTGGGATTCAAGCTGGTGCGGAAATTATGCAGAAAGATTGGCCGAAGACGCCAAGATCAGACAGTACCTTACTGCACGTCTGGCAAAGGCCAGTTTATCCCGCGTAGTGATTGAACGGACCCTGAAGCTCATTACTGTAACCATCCATACAGCCCGCCCGGGTATTATTATTGGTAAAGGCGGTCAGGAAGTGGAGAAACTGAAAGAGGAGCTTAAGAAAATATCCAATAAAGAAGTACAGATCAACATCTTTGAAGTAAAACGTCCCGAACTGGATGCGACTATTGTTGCCAACAACATAGCCCGTCAGATTGAAGGTCGCGTTTCATACCGCCGCGCCATAAAAATGGCGATGGCTTCCACCATACGTATGGGAGCCGAAGGGATCAAGGTTTTGATTGGTGGTCGTCTGGGCGGTGCCGAAATGGCCCGTCGTGAATTATTCAAGGAAGGCCGTACTCCCTTACATACTTTTCGTGCCGATATCGATTACGCGCTGGCTGAAGCGCATACCAAAGTAGGTGTGTTGGGAATCAAAGTGTGGATTTGTAACGGGGAAGTTTACGGAAAACGTGATCTTTCTCCAAATATTGGGACAGCCGCATCTGCTGCCGGAACAGGCAACATGCCTTCCGACAGGCGCGGAGGAAGAGGTGGCAGGGATCGTGATCGTCGTGGTGGTGACCGCAGGGGCGGAAGAGGCGGAGATCAAAGAGACGGAGGAAGAAGGGACAGAGGCCCGCGCCAATAGTGCAACGCACACTTGATGCATAGTGTTGGTATTCAGCACGATAACAAAAAGCACCCCCACCGGGGTGCTTTTTTGTTTTCAAGAATATAAAGATAATTACTTTATACTAACTTTGTATGATATGAAAATCGCTTATTTATCTGTTTTTTATCCTTATCGCGGGGGTATTGCCCAGTTCAATGCCAATCTTTACCGTGAACTGGTAAAAACCCACCAGGTACAAGCGTTTAATTTCAAAAGGCAATACCCCGGGGTCCTTTTTCCCGGAAAGACCCAACGCATTCCCAAAGACGATCGGGCTGTATTCATAGAGAGCACTCCCGTTTTGGATTCCGTTAATCCGTTTTCCTACGGCCGTACGGCCAGGCAAATACTGAAATATAATCCTGATTTGCTTCTGATGCGCTACTGGATGCCTTTCTTTGCCCCGTCACTGGGCTGGGTCGCCCGGCAATTAAAGCATAATGGATGTACGGTGGTTTCCATTATAGACAATATGATTCCGCATGAGAGAACTTTTATGGACAAAACACTGTCCCGTTGGTTTCTAAAGCAAAACCACGGGTGTGTTGCCATGAGCCGGACAGTCCGGGACGATATCCTGTCACTGGATCAGAAGATCCCCTATATCCTGAAAGCGCATCCGCTCTACGATCATTTTGGAGCCCCCGTACCTGTGGCAGAGGCTAGAAAACAACTCGGCCTTCATGAAGATCGCAAGACATTGTTGTTCTTCGGGTTCATCAGGGATTACAAAGGCCTGGACCTGTTACTGGAGGCGTTTGCGGATCTGGGAGAGACCTATCAACTGGTTATTGCCGGGGAAAGTTACGGAAGCTTTGAAAAATACGAGAAACAGATCCGTGGTTTACCCGATCCGTCTTCCGTTAAGGTCTTCAACAGGTATATTGCCGATTCGGAAGTGCCTGCTTTTTTCTCTGCGGCCGATGTCTGCGTCCTGCCATACCGTACAGCCACGCAAAGCGGGATCTCCGCCATGGCTTATCATTATGAGGTGCCTTTGATAGTAACTCCTGCCGGGGGCCTGGCAGAAGCCGTAGAAGGTCCCGGAACCGGCCTGGTGGCGGCCGGAACCGATGCCCGCTCAGTGGAGCTTGCCATTAGAAAATTTTTCAGTATGGACAGGAATCCTTTCAGGGAAAACATCCGGAAAGAAAAGGAGATCCTTACCTGGGAACATTTTGCGGCGGAAATCACCGATTTTGTCAATAAAGTAAAACCAAAACCCATATAAACCATGAAAAAATCACTACTAATTCTATTATTGGGCTTCTTCGTGGCCTGTTCATCCAATCCAATGAAAAACAATCCTTTATTGCAGGAGTATGACACTCCTTTCCAAACTCCCCCGTTTGATAAGATAAAAACAGAGCATTTCATGCCTGCCATCCGGGAAGCCATGGAACAAAACCGTGCGGAAATTGACGCTATTGTCAACAACCGGGAAGAGCCTACTTTTGAAAACACTATAGCTGCCTATGACAGGGCAGGAGACCTTCTTTCCCGTGTGACAGCTGCTTTCTTTACCCTGAACCGTTCAGACACCAATGAAGAATTGCAGGCACTTGCCCGTGAGATCACTCCTGAACTCACAAAACACCGCAACGAGATTCAGCTGAATCCCGTATTATTTGAAAGAATTCAATGCCTTTACCAAAAACGCGATTCCCTGAATCTGGATGCCCAGCAACTGAGAACCCTGGAAAAATATTACGATGATTTTGTCAGGGGTGGTGCCGCTCTATCCGATGAAGACAAAGAAACGCTGAAGGACATCAATACGCAGCTTTCCAACCTGAGCCTTCAATTTGGTCAAAACCTCCTTGCCGAGACAAACGATTTTAAAATGGTCGTAGACAATGTGGAAGATCTTGCCGGCCTTCCGGAAAGCAACATCCGTGCAGCCGCCGGCCTGGCCGAATCGCTGGGTAATGAAGGGAAATACGTTTTCACCCCCAACAAACCTTCGTGGATACCTTTCCTGCAATACGTTCACAACCGTGACCTGAGGGAAAAATTGTATAAAGGGTATTATATGCGTGGCGACAACAACAACGCTAACGACAACAAAGAGATCATCAAACAGATAGTCAACCTTAGGGTACGCAGGGCTAAGCTTCTGGGATTTGATACGTATGCCGATTTTGTTCTGGTCAATAATATGGCCAAAACCCCTGAAGCTGTTTTTTCCTTCCTGGAAAGAGTCTGGGAACCTGCCTTACGGGTTGCCAAAGAAGAGCTGGCGGCCATGCAAAAAATTGCCGACCGCGAAGGGGCCGGGTTCAAGTTGGAAAGCTGGGACTGGTGGTACTATGCAGAAAAACTGCGCAAAGAAAAATACGATCTGGACGAAAACGAGATCAGGCCTTACCTGAAACTGGAAAACGTCAGGGACGGGTTGTTTTATGTAGCCAACAACCTTTACGGGCTGACCTTTGAAAGACGTACCGACATTCCCCTGTACAATCCTTCCGTGGAAACTTTCGAAGTAAAGGACAAGGATGGCAGCCATCTGGCCATTTTGTACCTGGATTACCCCACAAGAGCCGGGAAAAATGCCGGAGCCTGGTGTTCCGGTTTACGAGGTTACAGGAAAAATGCCGACGGGACCGAACAGTTTCCGCTGGTAACGGTAACCACCAATTTTCCCGCTCCGGTGGACGGAGAACCGGTTCTATTGAGCTGGGATGAAGCCGAGACCCTGTTCCACGAATTCGGCCACGCTCTGGACGGATTCTTTGGACGCGGAGATTACGACCGTATTTGCGGTGCGTTGCCCCGGGATATGGTGGAATTGCCTTCCCAGATCAACGAACATTGGGCCATTCAGCCTGCAGTGCTGAAAGAATATGCCCTGCATTACCGGACAGGGGAACCCATGCCGCAGGAACTCATTGATCGGTTGGTAAACAGCAGCCATTTCAACCAGGGCTTTATGACCGTGGAATTCATTGCTGCCGCGTTGCTGGATATGGAATGGCACTCCGCTGCTGAAGAGCAGGAATACGATGTCAATGAATTTGAAAAGAACGCCCTGAAAAAATACGGTCTTATTGACGAAATCCTTCCCCGTTACCGTTCCACTTATTTTTCACACATCTTCAACGGGGGATATGCCGTAGGGTATTATGTATACCTGTGGGCCGAGATCCTGGATGCAGACGCTTTTGATGCCTTTAAGGAAACCGGCGATATTTTTGACCGGGAAACTGCCGGAAAATTCCGGAAATACATTCTTACCGAAGGAGGCTGGGACGAGCCCATGAAACAGTATATTCGTTTCCGTGGTTCAGAACCCAACGAAATTCCCTTACTTCGTAACCGGGGTTTATTATAGGAAAATTATGAAAAATAAATTGTTTTTTGTGTTGCTGGGGGTGTGGGCCTTTGTTGCCTGCACCCAACCGGCAACTCATTCAGCCATTCCGGTGGTTTCTCCGGAATCTGTTGGACTGAACCTTGAACGTCTTGCGTTAGTGGATGGAGTGATTGGGGAGGCCATACAGGCCGGGGACATTCCGGGTGCTGTTTTGGCCGTTGTGCGCCACGACCGGATAGCTTACCTGAAAGCATACGGAAACCGGCAACTGGTGCCGGATACGCTTCCCATGACCCTGGAAACGGTATTTGACCTGGCGTCTGTAAGCAAATGCGTGGGAACGACTTTAAGCATTATGCAACTGGTGGAAAGGGGCCGGCTCCGCCTGATGGACCGGGTAGATCAGTACCTGCCGGGCTTTCAGCCCTGGACGGACCCCGAAACGGGCAGGAACGTACATATTACCATAGAAGATTTGATGACCCACACCTCGGGACTTCCTCCTTACGGACCTACACAGGAATTAATTGAACGTTACGGATCTCCGAACCCGCAAGGCCTGATGGAGTACATCTGTCAATGTCCGCGGGATTTCAAGCCAAAAACGGGGTATCAGTACAGTTGCCTGAATTTCATTACCTTACAAAATATTTTGGAGAAGATAACCGGAGTGACACTGGCGGAATACGCACAGAAAAACGTCTTTGATCAACTCGGCCTGAAACATACCACATACCTGCCCCAGGGAGAAACGCTGGCCTTATGTGCACCCACGGAGCTGCAGGAAGACGGGCTGCCGTTGGTAGGGAAAGTGCACGATCCCTTGGCTCGGTTGATGAACGGAGGAAATTCGGGAAATGCCGGTGTCTTTTCCAATGCCACGGACCTGGCCGTTATCGCTGTGGCCCTTCTCAACGGAGGGGAAGTGAACGGGAAACGCATCCTGGGGCCCCTGACGGTAAAAGCCATGGCCCGGGTACCGGAAGAAGTAGCCGCTTTCGGGCG
>JAAYYL010000192.1 GCA_012515395.1 Bacteroidales bacterium | reverse complement strand
TGCTGCTCTTTTATGCGTTTTTGCAACTCGGCTTTCAATTGTTTTTCGTTCTGTTGCAGACGGGCAATATTTCGATTGAGATTCTGCTGGTCTTCTTTCATCCGGTTGATCTCCAGGGCCAGTTCATCCCTGGCATCTTTTCTTTCCTGTTGCAGGGAAACCAGTTTTGCTTCTTCTTCCTGCAAACGGGTTTGCGTTTGACGGATCTTTTGCTCCTGTTCACGCATATAATCGCTATAACTGCGAAAATAACGCCACCTGCGAAAAGCTTGTGAAGCACTTTCGCTGGATAGTATATGCATAATCCACAGCTTTTTATCCCTGTGACGGTAAGCCTGTTGCAACAAATCCTCGTAGGCCGCAGTCAACGTTTCCCGTTGTTCTTTAAGGATGCCAATCTCCCTGTTCTTTTCCAGGATATCCTGATGGAGCGTTTCCAGTTCTTTCTCTATCCCCCGGATCAGTTCCTGCCTGTTGGATAACAGTCTTTGCGCCAGCCTGTATTGATGCAGACGGCCTTTTATATCGTCGGAAGTTGTTTGGATCCGTTCCTGCAACATGGCAATTTCTTCCTGCAGTTTGCGATTTTTTGCCTGCATATTCTGCACGTCTTGTGACCGGAGCGTTCCGGTAACAAAAAACATGACAGAAAGAATGAGCAACAATCGTTTCATGATCTATTGACCTGTTTTCCGGTTGGTCTCGATTTTTTTCATGATTTCTTCCCGGGGATCTATCTGGTAGGCTTGCTGCCAATAAACGATTGCCATCAGCGGCTCGTTCAGGGCATTGAGGACATCCCCGTAATGATCCAGTATTTCCGCACTTTCCTTTCCCCCGTAAGCCAAAGCTTGTCTGAAAACGTCTTTGGCCTGCTGAGTGCGTCCAAGAAGGTGCAATATCCAGCCATAGGTGTCAAGGTATGTAGAATTGTTGGGCTCCTTTTCTATGGTAATCTTACTCATGGACAAGGCGCGTTCCAGTTTTTCATTTCTAAGGCTCAGGTAATAGGCATAATTGTTCAATACCGGCAAGTTGAACGGATCCAGTTTCAGGACTTTGTCATACATGGAAAAAGACTGCTCCCGGTTTCCGGCTTCGTAGTAAAGATCTCCCAGCAAGGCCAAAGTCTGGATTCTGTTTTGCGTATCTTCTTTATTGAGCATTGACAGAATCCGTTCAAAACGGGCTATGGCCGCATTCAGCTGTCCTGTCTGCCACAGGGCCATTCCGTAAAGACTGCTGAAGTCCGTGTTGTCGGGAAATTTTTCCAGTGCCATGGCCCCGTATTCACACAACAATTCCCAGTCTTTCAAATAATAGATGATCCCCAATGTCTGATACCATGCTTTGTAATCGTTCCTGTAATGATCCAGGTTTTCCTTCATAACCTCCAGCCCTTCGCCGGGTCTTTCGGTTTGTATGAGGTACCCGGCATACATATAGGCCAGGGTACTGTCTTTCGGATGGGCACTGCGGGTACTCATAAACAAGGTGTCCACCTGCGGATGAAACGTACTGACAAATCCACGTGCTTCCAGGATTTGCTTCATGTAATCTGTTTTCATCTGCACATCCACCTCGGGATATGCCAGGAAAACATTGATGTTTTCAAAATAGAGATCAAATTGTCGTTTTAAACGGTATGTTTCTGCCAATCCGAAAACGGCCGGCATAAAAGTGGGATCTGCCTGCAAGGCCCGCTGGTAATACTCGGATGCTGTTTCAATTTCTCCGTCACCGGCCAGAACGTCACCCATAATGCTTAGGATTCTGGTTGTGGGATTGTCCTGGGCGTATTGCTTTAACAAAGCAACGGCAGCTTCCTTGTCATTTTCCATTAAAATATTGAATCGTAATAAGAGCCCGGACTCTGTAACCCCCTCTCTTTTTTCCAATGTGTCAAGCAATTCAAGGGCTTTGGCTGAATTCTTGCCGTTCATGTAAAGTCCTATTCTATCGTAAAGCAGTTCCGTTTTTTGAGGGTAATCCCGGGACAAGGTACTATAATAGGCTTCCGCCTCCGGAATGTCCCCTTGGGCAACAGCCAGCTTTGCCTGTTGCAACCGGTACCAGTAATTGTCCGGCTGCAGTCTCAGTGCCCGGTTTAAATAATTGTCGGCATTTTCCCATTGTCCTGCATACCCGGCTATTTGAGCCAGGTAGTAATAAGCTGCATCGTTGTTTTGATTGCGGGATACAACACGTTTGAAACTTTCCCTGGCTCCGGCCATATCGCCCTGGTAGAACAGGTTCAGTCCCTGGTGAAAAAGGATCCGGGATTCTTCGGCCGCTACACGTGGACGGTAACCGCAGGAGGCAAGAAAAACCAGAGATATCAATATTAAGGGATACTTCCACATGGTTTTGAAATATTGCGGGAATTGCAAAGTTACCATAATTCGTTCAATTCAATTATTTATTTTACTTTTGTTTACGCCTGTACAATTTTCTTACATCCATGCAACATTCCGGCCGAAATTTTCATCTTAATAAAGACATTCCGGAAAGTGACCTCATTGCCGCTTGCATAAAAAAAGATGCTGCGGCACAACGTGTTGTATATGAGCGTCTCTATTCCAAAATGTTGGCGGTTTGTCAGCGGTATACAGGAAACCGTGAAACAGCCCGTGATATTGCACAGGATGGGTTTGTGGTTTTGTTTGAAAAGATCGGGACTTACGCCGGAACAGGTTCTTTTGAAGGGTGGGCACGCAAAATTTTTGTTAACATTTCACTTTCCTATTTACGCAAAAATGATGCCTTGCGATATAGCGAACAGATAGAAAATACCGCCGGCAGTTCCGTTACTACGGGGCATATTCTGGAAAACATTTCTGCCGGGGATATATACCGCTGTATAGAACAAATGCCGACAGGATTCCGCACCATTTTTAATATGTATGCCATAGAGGGATATACACACAATGAAATAGCCGAAATTTTGAACATTAGTGAAAGCACATCACGTTCACAGTATTCCAGGGCAAGAAACTGGCTTCAAAACAAACTCAGCGATTTGAAATGAAACAGTTGTATTTCATAGGTATTGTTCTATTGGCGGGTTTTGCGGCTTCGTGCGAAGATTCCATTCCTTTCCGCTACGACCCCAAACAACCCGATTCCCTTGCAACACGGCAGTACCCGCATGCTTTTTTTGTAGTTCAGGGAATTGTTACAGATTCCGTATCACAGGAGCCCGTCCCGGAGATCACCGTTACCATGCGCACGGAAGATCCTGTGTTTACTGAAGAAGACGGATCATATTCCGTTCAGACAACGGCATTCCCCATATCCCAGGAATTCCGGCTGATCATTAACGGGTACGGAGAATTTTACAACCCGTTGTATCCTGCCGAAACGTTGTATGTACATTTTATGTTGCCTACGTTCCAGCTTACACAGGACGATATTCGGGAATACGGTCCCCGGTTTTTTGGCAGCACATTTTTAACCGTTAACAAAACTTTATGCCCTTTGGCTGATGAGTGAAGAATTTTTCGATAAAAAACTCAGGGAGAAACTCTACAATTTCTCTTTCCCGGAAGAACACGGCAACTGGGAAGCTTTGGTAGTGCGCATGTCCCGACGAACCATGATCCTTCGTCGCAGAAGGGTGTTTTTGTGGAGTACGGCCGCTGCCGCTTGCCTTGTTATGTTTTTGTTCCTGATCATGCCCGTTCTCAACCGGAATACACTTGCGCCTGAAACCGTCTGCCGGATTGTTCCTCAACCTGCTCATATTTCGATAACGGATTATCCGCAGCATATTCCCGGAATGTACGCCCGGGCACAACTTGACAGACTTCGTGAAGCTTCTGTGGTCCCTGTAACATCGGAACTGTTTGTATCCTCCACAAATGCTCCCGGGTCTCAACCGGAGCAGGAAAAGCCCCGGCCTGCTTCAGAGCAGAATCGTGCAGCACAAAAAGATCCGGCCATAGAGGAACCTGTCAAAGAAAAAACACAACCCCCTACACCCCTGTTTCCGGTAGACCTTCCGGAACCAAGCCGAATGAACAAAAAATGGATCACGGCGGCCAACTTTTCTTACCAGGGAGCCATTAACGGGAACTATATCTTCACGCCTTCAACGTACACCACCAAATGGGAAACTCCATTAAGCCTGGCCGGCAGTGACCTTGCCAACCTGGGGATCCCGGATTACATGGCCCCTAATTTTGATGAGGATGATGTGAATCTTATTTCAGCACATTTTTCCACACCCATATCGGCAGGCATTAATGTGCAGAAAGAATTCAACAGATGGCTTTCCGTTGGAGCCTCCTTGACATACACGCTGCTCAGGGGTGAATACCAGGTGCATACAGCCGACAAATCTTATATCGTTAATCAAAACACCCATTATATTGGCATCCCGGTAAGTGTTTATTTCCGGGCAGTCAACACCCCGCACCTTACGGTTTACGCTGTAGGCGGTGGTGCCCTGGATAAAGCTGTAGCCGATGAGTATATCTGCCAGTTAAACGATGTGGCTACCCGTCAGTATGTTCCCGTTCAGGGATTTCAATTGTCGGTATACGGAGGTCTGGGAATTGAATATAAATGGTCGGAATGGATGGGTATCTATATTGAACCTACCGTTTCCCATTATTTTGAAAACAATCAGCCAAAAAGTATCCGCACCATTCAGCCCACCCAGTTTAAAATGGAATTGGGAATACGTTTCAGGATTTAGATTCTTTGATCATCCGGGCCATCTGGGAAGCGAACACAAAATCATTCAGGGGTTTGTTGTCTGAATAAAGTATGTTTTCCCGGCTTCCTTCCCATTCTTTTTTACCTTCAAAAAGAAAAACCACTTTTTCCCCTATTGCCATTACTGAATTCATGTCATGGGTGTTGATGATGGTAGTCATCTTGTATTCATGGGTAATCTCACTGATCAGTTGATCTATGACAATGGCGGTTTGCGGATCCAGACCGGAGTTGGGTTCGTCACAAAACAAATAGCGGGGATTCATGACTATAGCCCTCGCTATACCCACCCGTTTTTGCATTCCGCCGCTAAGTTCCGAGGGAAATTTGTTGCCGATATCGTCCAGATTCACCCGTGCCAGACAAAAGTCTACGCGATCGTTCTTTTCGGCCATAGACCAGTCGGTAAAAAAATCAAGCGGAAAACGTACGTTCTCACGAGCCGTGGCAAAATCAAAAAGGGCCGAGCCCTGGAACAACATGCCCATTTTCTTGTGGATCAGTTTCCTTTCTTTTTCTTCGAGTTCATTAAAGACCATATCATCATACAGGATCCGGCCGGAATCTATAGAATGAAGCCCGGCTATGGCTTTGAGCAATACGGTTTTTCCGGATCCGCTGGCGCCTATGATAAGGTTGGTTTTCCCTTCTTCAAAATTCACGGAGATATCCGTAAGAACCTGCTGATCTCCAAAGTCTTTACAAATATTGTGAACGTATATCATTAATTCAGCATCAATTGGGTTAACATGAGATCGGTAATCAGGATGAGCAGGCAAATGGCTACAATGGAGCGGGTACTTGCCCTTCCCACTTCCATGGAATTGGCTTTGGGCCCGTAGCCGTATAGGGCGGAAACGGTAACAATAATAAAACTGAACACGATCATTTTTGTTACCGCATAAACAATGTAATAACCGTTAAAGGCAAAACGCAATCCTTCCGTATATTGGCTCAATGTGATCATACCGGTAGCCGCTACGATCAGCCATCCGCCCAGAATCCCTACCAAAAAACTGAAAAGCATCAATATTGGATTGAATACGCAAACGGCTACTACTTTGGGCAGGATCAAATAATTGGCAGAATTGATGCCCATCATCTCCATGGCGTCTATCTGTTCTGTCAACCGCATGGTCCCAATATCCGAAGATATGTTGGATCCCACCTTCCCGGCAAGTATCAGGGCAACCATAGTACAAGAGAACTCCAGTATCAGGCTTTCCCTGACCATATAACCCACATACATTTTGGGAATAAAAGGATTCTCAATATTATAGGCGGTCTGGATTACAAGTACCGCCCCTATCGCTATGGATATGATGCCGATCAAAGCCACAGAAGTAAGTCCCAGACTTTCGGTTTCCACAAAATATTGTTTCCAGAAAATACTCCATTTTTCAGGCTTTGTAAAAACCCGTTTCATCAGGAGTATATACTCGCCTATAAGCTCCAGCGTTTTCTTAATCATTTGTCAAAGATACTAAATAACCACCTCTTTTGGGAAGCGGGCATGGATGGTTTCATGTCTTTTTCAACAGTGCGCATCACAGGATTCAGATAAATATGAGAACTGTCTGAAAAGGCGATCTTCACCCTGACGTAAGCATCATCCTGACTTAGTAGGTAAGCAGCCGTATGTATGCCTGTTACAGTATCGCTTACCTGTTTCAGGATTTTTCCGTCCTGTCCGGTAAACCGGAATTCCCCGGCCTTTCCCGTCAATGTCACTATAAGGCTGTCATTGCTTATCTTACAGGATTGTAACAAGGGCAAGCTGTCCAGGTTCCTGCGTTTTTCAACCACACTTGCCCGGCTAAGCATCCTGGTTACTTCCACTCCGTATGCAGCACCGCTGATCAACGCCCGGTAGATATCATCCGGCTTTACGGTGTCGGAAACCGTGTATATTAAGGTCAGATCGCGAGCCAGGTCTGTTTGCTTGAACACGTTGTGGGCATCATCCCCACCCACTATCATGGCGGGTTTCCCGGAAGAAAGGGCTACATCCCAGAGATCCTCGGAGTTCCAGAAATCATTAAGCACTTCAAAACAGTCGTATCCGGTAAGAAACCGCATATCCCGCGGTGAATAGCCTCCCATCCAGTCGGGATGGTGCAGCACCAGCACCTGTGTCCGTTCCTTCAGTTTGTTCAGAATGTGCTGTTTTTGGGAACGGGTCTGGGGTAAAATGTAATCGCCGTGATAGACATCGTGCGCTCCTATGGATCCCTGGTGGGTTTTCAGAATGTTATATCCGTGTTCGTAGACCGGGATGTAAGGCGTTGCCGGAGTCTGTGTTATATGCTGGTAATCGGAGATCCCCGTTATGTCGTATCCCAGGGAATCGTATTTGGACAAAATATCTTTCACCGTATTCTTTCTGCCGTTTGTAAAAAGACCCCAGGCGTTGGAATGGGCATGAAAATTGGCTCTTAACCAACGGCCTTCAGTGCTTACCTCCCGGTATGGATTGTACCAATAGGGCCCGGAAAAAGGGGCGGAAGGTGCCGGCTTGTAAAGGGGCATCATCCTGATCAGCAGGATGAGGACCCAAAGAGCGCCTGCAATGATCCACCATTTTTTTCTGTTATGTCTTTTTGGCATTCTGCAAAGGTAACGCAAAATCCATACCTTTGTACCATGAGCAGGATCACACGTTTTTTTACAGGAAGAAAAGGCCAGTGGAAAAAAATAAAGAGCGTTTTTAAAGACAGGGAACAGAAAGGCCCTCTCTTGTGGATCCATTGTGCTTCGCTGGGAGAATTTGAACAGGGCAGGCCCGTTATGGAGGCGTTTCGCAAACAGCATCCGGCCATGAGAATAGTACTCACCTTCTTTTCGCCTTCCGGGTACGACATCCGTAAAAACACACCGCTTGCGGACCATGTGTTTTACCTGCCTCCGGATTCTCCCCGGAATGCCCGCAGGTTTCTGGAGCTGATAAAACCGTCCCTGGCTGTTTTCGTGAAATACGAATTCTGGTATTTTTATTTGAAGAATCTTAAAAAAAGGAATATACCCACATACCTGATCTCGGCCCGTTTTCGTCCATCCCAGCCTTTCTTTAAAAAATACGGAACTCCTTTCCGTTTTATGCTAACCTGTTTTACACACCTTTTTGTCCAGGACCAATCTTCGAGGGAACTGCTGGAAAAACTCCCGGGGTTATCGCTCCCCGTAACTGTAGCAGGAGACACCCGCTTTGACCGGGTAACAGAGATAGCCTCACACGACAATACGCCCGAACGATTCAGGCAACTGATCAGGGAACCGGTGCTGGTTGCCGGAAGCACATGGCCTCAGGACGAAGAAATACTGGCCCGGCTCCTGCATGATCACCCACACATGCAATTGGTGCTGGCCCCGCATGAAATACATTCCAAACACCTGGATTCCATCCGGCATAAATTCGGAAAATGGGCCCCTCTGTTTTTTTCAAAAGTCCAACCATCGTCATCCGCACCCCGTGTTTTGGTCATAGACAGCATCGGTATGCTTTCCTCTTTGTATCGTTATGCAACGTATTGTTATATCGGCGGCGGGTTTAACAAATCCGGCATACACAACGCCCTGGAAGCTGCGGTTTACGGCAAACCGTTGTTGTTCGGGCCCAACTACCATAAATTTAAAGAAGCCTGCGATCTTGTTGAAAAAGGGGCGGCGGTTGGATTTCAAGACTATTCCGAATGTTCCAAAGCTCTTAAGAAATGGATGAATGATCCCGGGTTGTATCCGGAAGCCGCAAATGCAGCCAAAACGTATGTTGCCGGAAATACGGGAGCTACATCATTAATGCTTCAAAAGATGGCTGTCCCGGAGCCGTAGTGTTTTGGGAATCTGCTGCTGCGTAAACAAAAGGGTAGCCCTGTCTGAGGGCATGTTTGCGGGTTCTGAGTGCGTCTTCTCCCATGATCATTACTGTGATCCTGTAATCAATTTCTTTACGGGCATTTTGCTCATCACACCACGCAAGCAATTCGTCTGACTGTTTTTCGTTGTAAGTATAAACGGCTATTTTCAAATAATCGGCTCCCGTGGAAAACGCTTCCCTGACCAATGTATCCAAAACCTCTTTGCCGGGAATATCCCTACTGTGATTTTCCCAAAAATGAACCGACTGAATAATCCCGGCCCCATTGTCACGAGCCAGTCGTGATAAGGATTCTTTATAAACTGCCAATGATTTCAACGGAACGTCTACCCACCCGGGACCCCAGGATATCATTTCCCTCAGATTTTCCGGTATCTCCTTACAGTCTGCATCAACAGGATGTGTAAGCAATATTTTCTTTTCTTTTCCCATACATTGCATACGCAGGGCAACCATACCCACCTGTGAAAGCGTCCCCGTCAGATCCAACCTGAATTCCACCCATGGAGCCTTTTCCAGCCACAGGTTCAAGCTTTCTTTCCGGAGGGATCCCAGGCTTATTCCCGGATTACGCAATGCGTTTTTACATTTTTCTACCGGTTCGTTTACCAAAACATACTCGCCGATATCCCTCAGTAAAACCAGGCCCAGGGTCTTTCCCCGTTTTTTCTTGTCATGTAACATGTAAGTGATCA
>JAAYYL010000191.1 GCA_012515395.1 Bacteroidales bacterium | reverse complement strand
GGCATGGGTTCTCCGCTCTGATTGACTACGGTTGCCGAGCCCACAGTGGATCCCGGGGACATATAAATTGAATCACAAGCCAGGGAGATCAAAGCACCTGCCGAGGCGGCCTGGTGGTCAATAAAAGAGACAGTGGTAAACGGGGCTTCCAGCAATGCCGTCCGCATTCTGTCCGCAGCATCCAGCGCCCCCCCGAATGTATTCAAACGCATCAGAAAAACGTTTGCTTCCAGGGTTTTGGCTTCTTCCAGAGCCTTTTCCAGTGTTCTGGCTGATTTGGCATGGATCTCGCTGTCAATGGTCAATACGTACACCCGGCACGTATCGGCACCACGAGCCAGTAAAGGCACAAGGCACAGCAACAGGAGAAAAAATCGTTTCATATTGTTTTATTTACTTTCCAGGACCTTGCCATTATCCTTCACAACGGCTTCTTTCCATTTTTGCGTATAGCCTTCGTTTTTGGGAGAGGCCGGTATACGTGGATCATGACCGTTATTGGAGAAGGACCCGTCTGATTCCTGGCGTTTTGTATTGCCGTCTATATATTTAACCATCAAATACTTGTCAAGTTCAACCCATTTATTGAATAAAGTTTGTGCGGCATTGACACTGAAGTCGGTTAAAAATTCCCTGGCAAGATCAGGATCGCGGCGGTACATCTCAACTGCTATCTGGTCTAAATGGCGGGTTTTATCCATCATTTCATTTTCCCACTTGTCCACAACGGAACGCACTTCGGCCCCAACCTGGTTGTAACGAAGGTATGCAAATTGTGTTACCCTGTTTACTATCCAGAAAAGAGAAGTTTCCGAATACTCCATCATGCTGCCATTTCCTTTTTCAATACATTCCGGAACCCGCCTGGATACACTATATATAGGTATTAATGCAGAAGTGCCGGCATCGTCCACTCCAAACCAGAACAAACCGCCCAGATCGCGGGGCATATCGCTGCGGCATTGTCCCACATACCACCATCCGGTCTGTTGTGTGGCAATGGCCCGCTCGTTCAGGTAGGTTTTCCCGTCTACTTCAAAAGACATTGGCCTCCAGCGGTAAGGCAAGGCATTTCCTCCTGCTCCAATATCGCAAGACATATCCATAGGAGTCCCTTCATAATGATCGCGCATCATGTCGGCAACGTCCTTCACAGACAGTTTCGTATTGGGTTTAACATACAAAGGCATGCGGTTGGACAAATCATACCCCATAGCGTAATCCAGGTATTTGTCCATCCCGTCTGCGTAGCGGTTGAAAAAAGCCCATACGCGTGCGTCACAGAAACGGGCAGCCCCGAAATCCACCGGAGCATATACATCTGAAAAACTGAATTCCTTATCGTTTCCGGAAAAGATACCCATTTCCCTGGCGTGTGATATTACATCGGGGCTGTAAAGGCAATTGTCCGGGTCGTTAAAATCTATTGTAGTTATGCGTGCCTGGTTTGCATGAGCGCTAATGTATCCGTCGGGTATGCGTTTGGCCACCCATACGGCACCTTTATTTACATTTACTCCTTCCACCATACGCGGAGCTTTGGCCATGATCTCCATTATCCAGACTTCATCAGGATCGGCAATGGTAAACGATTCTCCGCTGGATGCGTATCCATATGTTTGCATTAAATTGTCTATCAAAGCAATGGCTTCACGTGCAGTCTTGCATCGTTGCAGGGCAACGTATATCAAAGAACCGTAATCCATCATCCCGCTTCTGTCCCTGAACTCCCTGCGACCTCCATAGGTGGTTTCCCCAATAAGCAGCTGGTACTCATTCATATTTCCGGTAACCGAATACGTTTCTCTTGCCTGGGGTATTTCCCCCATAAACTTTCCGGTATCCCATTCATAAATCTTCAACATACTTCCTTCTTCCCACCTGGCAGCGGGCCAGTAGTAAAGTTCGCCGTATAACTGGTGTGAATCGGCGGAATAACTGACCATTACGGATCCGTCTTTAGACGCACCTTTGGTTACTATTAAATTAGTACACGGCAATAGCGGACCGGCACTCAGGAAAAGAGCAGCAAGGCTCAATACGATTTTTCTGGATTTCATTGGCATTAATTTTATTTGTCAAGTTTGTAAAAATACAAAAAAGACAGACACCGCAACGTTTTTTTGCTACCTTTGTTGATCTTGATTCTTATACAACATTTGACACTATGAAGAAATTACTTACCAGTCTGCTTGTCTTATTGATGGCAGGCACGGCCAGTTTCGCACAAATGGCCAATCCAAACGAACCCCTGAAGAATGACCCGGCGGTACGGATTGGAAAACTTGATAACGGGCTTACGTATTATATCCGGCATAACACCAAACCGGAAAAACGCGCCGAGTTTTACTTGTTTACCAACGTTGGCGCTATTCAGGAAAACGAACGCCAGGCAGGTCTTGCCCACTTCCTGGAGCATATGTGCCTGAACGGCACAGAAAACCTTCCGGGAAAAATGCTTATCAGCTACCTGGAAAGCATCGGATGCAGTTTTGGAAGGAATATCAACGCCGGAACGGGAGTAGAGCAAACCATGTACATGCTGAATAACGTTCCCATGTTGCGGGAAGGAGTTCTGGATACCTGTTTGCTGATTATGCATGATTATGCTGCTTTTGTGACCAATGATCCTGTAGAAATCGACAACGAACGCGGTGTCATCATTGAAGAATTGCGTACGCGCAGAACCGCCCAATGGCGTCTTTTTGAAGAATCCCTTCCTTATTTATACAAGGGATCCAAATATGCCGAGTGTAACCTTATTGGAACCGTTGAAGGCATTGCCACGTTTCCTGCCGAAGAACTTGTTGATTTTTACAAAACATGGTACCGCCCTGACCATCAGGCAGTAATTGTTGTTGGTGACGTGGATGTAGACCAGGTTGAAAGCAAACTTATTGCTTTATTTGAAGATGTACCTGCACCAGCTACCCCCAGTCCCAAAAAAGTCATACCCGTTCCCGAAAACGATGAACCTATCATAGGCATTGTCACCGATCCCGAGGCACAGGGTACCTCTATTGATTTTCTGATCAAATCGGAACCTGTTCCCAACGAGATGCGTCCCCTGGGTATGATCTATATGGTAGACATGTTCAAATATTTCGTTTCAAGGATGATGAATGACCGGTTTGAAGAAATCGCACAACAACCCGATGCACCATTTTTGGGAGCCAATATGTCCTTCTCCTCTATTACCACATCTACCGATGCTACCGCTTTCTCAGTGGGCAGCAAAGACGGGGAAAGTGCAAAGGCTTTTGAAGCTCTGATGATGGAAATTGAGAAAATGCGCCGTTTTGGATTTACCGACTCCGAACTGGAACGCGCAAAAACCAATTTCATGCGTCGCCTGGAACGTGCCGCCGAAAATGCCGGTGACCGTATGAACAGCGAATTCATCAATGATCTGATCAATAATTTTGCTTTCAACGAACCTATTCTTGATCCCGTATACGAACTGGAAGTTGCCAAAGGATACCTGCCTTTCATTCAGTTGGAACAGATCAACCAGATAGCACAACAGGTAATAACGCCTGAAAACCGCGTATTGGTTCTTTCCAGTCCCGAACGGGAAGGTCTGGTCATTCCTACGGCAGAGGACCTGAAAGGTATTATGGAAAAAGTGGAAGGTATGGAGCTTCAGGCTTACCAGGAAGAAGTTTCGGATGAGCCATTGGTAGATGTTGCTGCCATAGTTCCGGGTAAAGTCGTAAGAGAAGAAACCGGGGCCTTTGAAAGCACTGTCTGGACTTTGTCCAACGGAGTCAAAGTTGTTGTGAAACCTACCACTTTCAAAAAAGACGAAGTGCTGTTCAATTTAAAGAACGACGGAGGTTTATCCATCCTCCCCGAAGAATTGCTTCCTTCCGTTGAAAGCAACGTATTTACATTGTGGACACAAAGCAACGGCGTAGGTAATTTCAGTGCAACGGCTCTGAAGAAAAAACTTACCGGAAAAATTGCCAATGCCACACCTTACATAAGCGATTACAGTCAGGGTGTCCGTGGGAGTGCCTCACCGCAGGATCTGCAGACATTGTTTGAACTGATTTACGCCAATATTGTGAATCCCCGTTTTGAAGCCGGTGAATTTGAAGCTTCCATGGCACAATTGAAGGCCATCGTGCCTAACCTTGAAAAAACGCCCAATTACATACTGCAAAAAGAACTGTACAAATCCTTGTATAACAACAACCCCCGCAGCCAGCTTATTTCATCCGAACTTCTTTCCAAAATAAACCTGGAAAACCTTGAAAAAGCATACCGTACGTGCTTTAAAAACACCAACGGTGCCGTGGTAACCATTGTGGGAAATGTAGACCTTCAAGAGCTCAAACCCATGGTTGAATTGTACCTGGGATCTTTACCCGCAGCTACGGAACCTGCAGGATGGGTGAAAAACGACAACCGCATTCAAAAAGGTAAGGTAGAAAATCATTTCAACGTAGTCATGGAAACACCCAAGACCAGTATTGTAAACGTATACTCTGCCGACATTGATTACACTTTGGAAAATCAGGTATATATGGATGCTCTTAAATCCATTTTGGATATGGCTTACGTGAAGAGCCTGCGTGAAGATGAAGGTGGCACCTACGGTGCTACCGTACAGGTGATTACAGCAGATCAGCCGGAACCGCACGCTGCCATGATCATCTTGTTTGACACCGATCCTGAAAAACAGGAGCGGATGCGTCAGATTGTTGAATCAGACGTGACCAACCTTGTGGATAACGGACCATCTGAAGAATACGTTAATAAAACAAAAGAAAACTTCCTGAAAAACCGTCAGGAAAATATTATCCGGAACAATTTCTGGAACCAGGTACTTGTCAATTACTATACGGATGATATTGATATCATGACAGACTATGAACAAATTGTTAAGGATATCAACCCCGGTTCAGTACAGAAATTCCTGAAGAAAATCCTTAAACAAGGCAACTTCATAGACATTTCTATGAATCCCGCCGAGTAGTATCCCATAGAATATGGATCCAGACAGGGCTCTTAGAGGGCCCTGTTTTGTTTTGCAGAAATTCCAAACCTTTGGCAAAAAGACAAATCGTACGTGCCACAACGTTCAGGTGAGGTTTTTTTAAAGGCAGCCCGCAATAAATGCAGGGTTCTTCCTGCAGGTAGGATCCGTATGGGAACCCGTACCGTTTATAGATGGCATACGACAGGCGGTTGGTCTTGTATACACCGGTGCCCGGGTATTCCACAGTCCCGAAAGGCATCCCGTTGAATAGCGTTTTAAGCAGGGCTTCGTCAAACGTGTTGACGTGTCCGGTTGTAGGATTGATCGTACCGCAATGAATGCATTTCATGGCATGAACGCGCAGATCCTGTTTATAAGGCACTCCAATCAACAAATAACGGCGCGAAACACGCATCAGTTCCCGGCAGGCTTTTCCCAGTTTTTCAGGCGGTATGTGTTCCAGAACTTCCGTACACACAATCAGGTCAAATGAATTGTCTTTAAAAGGCAGCGATGTGATATCTCCCTTTACACAAGTAACGTTGGGATGATCAACCTGAGGCAATTTCAGGTCCAGAGCGGTTACGGCCGGATATTTTGCCGCCAGTTTGAGGGTGATATAACCATCCCTGCTTCCTGCTTCCAAAACATTCACAGCACCTGAGGGAAGCATGCGCATAATGGACTCCACCCGCTGAACTTCGGATTCTTTACGACGGTATTGTTTTACATCAAACATCTTTGACTGTAATTGACAGACGCTGGAATAACTGGAAATAAGGAAAGAAACACCATCTCATGCGCCAATGCAGGCAGGCCATCAGTCGTAACGTCCGGAAGCTTCCCAGGGAATTGTCGTAACAATATTTCAGGAAACGAAGGAGGATTTCATTGGCAAAGAGGTATTGTCTGAAAACCTGTTTTTCAAGATTCTTCCTGTATATTTTTTCACACCAGATCAATACGCTTTGATATCCTTTTGACTCATTTTTCGGATCAGCAATAAGACCGGAAAGCCGCAGGTGGCAATCCAATTCATTTTGGGTAGGTTCATAACCCATTTTTTGCAACAAATTACGGTAAACTTTTATGGCATGTTCTTTTTGTGTACCTGTAATGTCTTCAGAGATCTGGCCGGGGTTTCTTCTGTAATACGTCAAGTACCTGGGAATATGATGAAAATCTCCTGCAAATACGGCCCGGCTCCACAATTCAAAATCATGTGATCCGGGGAAAGTATCATCGTACCAAAGATTATTGTCTGTCATAAAAGAGCGTCGCAACATTACCGAAGAATGTACTATGGTACATCTGAAAAATGTAGAACAACGAATCTGTCCGGGATACACCGGGAAGCGTACGGCGCGTATGCGTCTGCCGGTTTGATCTGTCTCGTACACATAACTGCCGACCCCGGAAGCTGTCGGATGTTCATTCATGAACCCCACTTGTTCTTCCAATTTATCGGGTGCCCAGAAATCATCGGCATCCAGAATAGCCAGAAATTCGCCCGTGGCTTCTTTAATGGCTCTGTTACGTGAATAAGCAGCTCCCCGGCGGGTTTCGTTATGCAAAACCACCAAACGGGAATCCTTGTATGATCTCAGGATATCTGCTGTTCCGTCACTTGAAGCATCATCCACTACAACAATCTGAAAATCAGGATATGTCTGTGAGAAAACACTGTCCAGGGCAGCGGAAACGAAACCCTGCGTATTATATGCCGCCATGATCACAGAAACCATATACAAATATAAATAAAAAGGACGACCTTCAGGTCATCCTTTTTGTTCAGTAGCGGTATATGTGCAATTATTTAACGGTATTCATGTAGCAGATCATTTCCAGGATCTTGCAGGAGTAACCCCACTCGTTGTCGTACCAGGAAACAACTTTTACAAAATTGGGGTTGAGTGAAATACCGGCATTGGCATCAAAAATGGATGTGCGGGAATCTCCTATGAAATCGGAAGAAACCACGGAATCTTCCGTATATCCCAGAACACCTTTCATTTCACCTTCAGAGGCTTCTTTCATGGCAGCTTTGACATCATCGTAGGAAGCCGCTTTTTCAATACGGCAAGTCAGGTCTACAACAGATACATTGACGGTAGGAACGCGGAATGACATACCGGTCAATTTGCCGTTCAGCTGGGGAATGACTTTTCCTACAGCCTTGGCAGCTCCGGTAGAGGAAGGAATGATGTTGGCAGATGCAGCGCGTCCGCCTCTCCAGTCTTTTGCCGAGGGACCGTCAACTGTTTTTTGGGTAGCTGTTGTTGAATGAACGGTTGTCATAAGGCCTTCCACAATACCGAATTTGTCATTCAAAACCTTGGCTACGGGTGCCAGACAGTTGGTAGTACAGGAAGCGTTGGAGATCATGTTTTCTCCTTTATATGATTTGTGGTTAACTCCGTATACGAACATAGGTGTGTCGTCTTTGGAGGGAGCGGACATAACTACGCGTTTTGCACCGGCATTGATGTGAGCCTGAGCTTTTTCCTTGGTCAGGAACAAACCGGTGGATTCAACTACGTATTCAGCATCTACTTCGTTCCATTTCAGATTGGCAGGATCCTTTTCAGCAGTTACACGAATAGCATTTCCGTTAACGACCAGCATACCGTCTTTTACTTCAATGGTACCTTTGAACTGTCCGTGAACGGTATCGTAACGGAGCATGTATGCCATATAATCCACGCTGATCAAATCGTTAATCCCTACTATCTCTATGTTTTCCCTTTCTTGGGCAGCCCGAAAAACCAAACGGCCGATACGGCCGAAGCCGTTAATTCCCACTTTAATCTTGTTCATATTTGTGTTTTTTTTAAAATCCGTTGCAAAGTTAACATATGTAGCGATATGCTCAAAAAAAATCATTAAATTCGCATGATATGCATATACTGATCACGAACGACGACGGCTATACCTCAAAAGGACTACAGGCCCTGATAGAAATGGCCCGTGGTCTTGGAGAAATCACCGTGGTGGCACCTCAGTACCACCAGAGTGCCATGTCCAATGCCGTAAGCATAGGGAAATTGCTTCGTATGGTTCCTGTCGAAAATCCCGACGGAACACCCGAAAAGGAAATTCGGCGTTATTATTGTTCAGGCACGCCCGTAGACTGTGTGAAAATGGCTCTGAACCTTCTTTTTGACCAACGTAAGCCGGACCTGCTTCTTTCAGGTATCAATCACGGCTTTAACGGCTCTTCGGCTGTTATCTATTCCGGAACGCTGGCAGCAACATGTGAAGGAGCTCTTTACAAAATACCTTCCATCGCATTCAGCCTGAACGATCACCATGCCGATGCGGATTTCAGCGCCAGTATCTATTACGGGAAGATCATCCTGGAACAATTTTTAAAAAATCCTCCCCAACCATACACTTATGTGAATGTTAACATTCCCCAGGGAGGCATCAACGAGATCAAAGGCATTCGTTTAGGCCGTTTTGGCATGGGAGCCTGGATCAAAGAGATTGAATCCCGCACGGATCCTTACGGGCATCCTTATTATTGGATGGTAGGCGAATACGAAAACCTGGAGCCCGACGATCCCGAATGTGACCACAACCTTCTTGCTGAAAATTATGTGACTATAGTTCCTCATAAGATTGACAATACAAACTATCCCGAACTGGAACGTTTGAAAGAAGTGTGGAAAGACCTGACAAGGGAGCGAAAAAAATAAAAGGAAATGCGATACTTCATCATTGCCGGAGAAGTGTCCGGTGATCATTACGCCAAACAGCTTATGCAAGCGCTGACACAGGCGGACCCGCTGGCTGAATTTATGTACAGGGGTCCCGATACACGGACAGCCGTTATGGGGTTTGTAGAAGTAGCTGCCCGCATGGGATCCATTATTAAAGACCTTTCCCGTTGCAAGAAAGACCTGATTGAATACAATCCGGATGTGCTGGTTCTGATAGATTATCCGGGCTTCAACCTGTCTATGGCCCGATTTGCATCCCGGAGGGGCATAAAAACTTTTTATTACATTGCCCCCAAAGTATGGGCTTCCCGGGAATGCCGTGTCAAAAAGATCAGGAAATATGTGTCTCAGTTGTATGTGATATTTCCTTTTGAAACAGATTATTTCCGTTCCAAAAGGATTAATGCCGTTTACCTGGGAAATCCTGTTTTGGACAATCTGGCCGATGCCATGGAGACTATAGATACGCCTGATGTTTTCAGAAGAAAATACAAGATCGGACCGGAACCGGTTTTAGCTATTTTGCCGGGTAGCCGACTGAATGAAATCAATTTCATTCTGCCCAAAGCAGCCGAAATAATCCGTCATTTCCCAGATTACCAGTGGATCGTGGCGGCAACCCCTACTATTCCCACTACGGTTTACGACAATATTTTGAAGGACCTTCCTGTACGTGTAATGTACGGACATACATACGAGATTCTGCAACAGGCAGAAGCGGCCGTTGTTACCAGCGGAACGGCCACGCTCGAAGCTGCACTTCTGCAATGTCCCCAGGTGGTATGTTACGGAGGAAATCCGCTTTCTGTTGCCATAGCACGAAGTATCATCAGGGTAAAATACATTTCGCTTCCCAATCTGATTCTGGAGAAAAACTCGGTTCGTGAACTTATTCAAAAGGACTGCAATCCGGAAAGACTCCGCGAAGAACTCCGGTTACTGCTCAAAGGCCGCCAGAAAAGACGGAGCGTCCTTGCCGATTACAAGCGCTTGCAAAGGATCCTGGGCACGGACGGTGTCTCGGGGCGCGTGGCTCAGCACATGTACCAAATGCTCACCGGAGGACCGCAAGTGCCTCGGTATAAAGTTTACACACAGACACCCTTGGGAAACTTTTCCTTCTCGGCAAATGAATTCGAAGAACTGACCGCCTCGGCATTTGAAGACGATTACAACCTTAAAGGCTTTTACAAGAGCGGAGAGCCCATGGACGAAGAGGAAGCGCGGCCGCCGGTTTTGCTGATGGCCATTGAACAATTGGACGAGTATTTCAAAGGTACCAGACGGAGTTTTGACTTACCTTTGCATATAGAAGGCACTGATTTTCAAAAACATGTATGGTCCGCATTGCAGCAGATTCCTTACGGGACCACCATTACTTATGCCCAGTTGGCGGATATGATTGACAATCCGAAAGCTACGCGTGCAGTAGGACAGGCGAATTATGCGAATCCGTTTGCCGTGGTTATTCCCTGTCACCGGGTGATCGGGTCCGACGGATCCCTGGTGGGCTATGCTGCAGGACTGGAACGGAAACAAAAGCTTCTGGCCATGGAAAAATCCTATGCGCCTGAATCTTCCAACGCACTTTTTTAGTATATTTGTACGGTAAAATAATGACTTATGAAATTTGTTGTATCAAGCTCAGAACTGTTGGGAAGACTTCAATCCGTCAGCAGGGTTATCGCTTCCAAAAATACGTTGCCCATTCTGGACAATTTTCTGTTCAATCTGACAGGTGACTCGCTTACAATTACAGCATCGGACCTGGAAACTACATTGCGCACCACCATGCCGCTGGATTCAGTGACAGAAGAAGGCAGTGTGGCCATTCCGGCTCGTATCCTGACGGATTCACTCAAAGAATTTCCAGAGCAACCGCTGACTTTTGCTTTCAACAAAGAACAGAATATTATTGAATTTACCTGGGCTACCGGGAAATTCCAGGTACCTGGATTCCCTTCCGAGGATTATCCCCTGATCAAAGAACCGACTGAAAGTACATCCATATCTTTTTCTCCCGATGTGTTGCTGGAAGGTATCAACCGTACTCTTTTCGCTGCGGGTGACGAAGAATTGCGGCCTGTAATGAACGGTGTTTTCTTTGACCTGAAAAAAGAAGCTGCCAATCTGGTTGCCTCTGATTCTCATAAACTGGTATGCTATACCCGTTCGGATATCAATGCACCGGAGGATTCGTCCTTCATATTACCCAAAAAGCCTGCCAACATCCTTAAAAACTTACTGGTAAAGATAGAAGATGACATTGTAATTTCATACGACAAAACCAATGCCTTCTTTTCTTTTGGCTCATACCGCATGATCTGCCGCCTGGTGGAAGGGAACTATCCCGCTTACCGCAGCGTTATACCCCAAAACAATCCCAACAACATCATCGCCGACCGCGTAGATCTCATGAACGCCGTACGTCGCGTAAGTGTCTGCTCCAATCAGGCCACAAACCTTATTAAACTGCTGTTCTCCTCCAACCAGATATTTGTATCTGCCCAGGACATTGAATTTCGTATAGCTGCCCAGGAACGCATCACCTGCCAGTACGAAGGCCCCGCCATTGAAATGGGCTTCAAATCCGTATTCCTTGCAGAAATTCTGGCAAACCTACCCGGCACCGAAGTCAACATCGCCCTGAGCGACCCCTCCCGCGTAGGCCTGATCACCCCCATCACCCCGGACTCGGAAAATGAAGAAATCTGCGCCCTCATCATGCCCATGATGATTACACAGTAAAACGAAAACATCAGCGCCCTCATCATGCCTGTAATGGTCACCCGGTAATCTACTACCTGGCTGTTCCTGTTTGATATCCTGATTGCTTGTGGCTGCTTTCTGCGAGCAAGTCAAATGGAGTTTGCTGCGCCAGTAATCTACAAGGTTGCGCCAG
>JAAYYL010000190.1 GCA_012515395.1 Bacteroidales bacterium | reverse complement strand
GTCAATACTAAGTTGGAGGATGTTTTTAAAATGATCCTCGTTGGGCCATTCAGGTGGAATGAACGAATGTGTTTCAATTTCGCTTTCTTCCGCTTCAAGACCGCATTCACGTGCCAGGATCAATGCTTTTCGCAAAACATCCGTACCTGAAAGATCGGTCATGGGATCGGGCTCGGTATAACCCAACCGGGAAGCTTCTTCAACAATCCGGTGGAAGGGAACGGTCCCGTCGTATTTGCCGAATACATAATTGAGCGTTCCTGACAAGCAGGCTTCAATTTTGTGTGGCGTATCTCCGCTGCGACGCATTTGCCTGATAAGGGAAATGACCGGAAGGGCAGCTCCTACGTTGGTTTCATACAAAAACGGCGTGTTTTCACGACGTAACGCGCAACGCAATCGTTTGTAATAGTCCATATCCAGTGAGTTGGCAATCTTGTTACAAGTAACCACGGCAATACCTGCTTCCAGGATATCCGCATATCGTGCTGCCAGGTAATGGTCCGATGTGCAATCCACAAACACACTGTTCCTTAGATTCATTTCTATCATGGTGTCCGGGAAACTGCCGTTGCTGTTAGGCTTGCGGCTTTTGGAAAGAGCTTCTGAAATGTCAATCGCTCTGTTTCCTTCTTTTTGAAATGCCATTTTTTTACTGTTGCATATACCGGCTATGTGCAAGACCAGATTGTCTTCCCCGGACAGAGCTTCTCTTTGATCGGAGATCATCTGTGTGAAGCTTTTTCCCACGTTTCCCCAGCCGGCTATGAACAGATTGATCTGCCGTTTGGGGGATCCGAAAAATTCTTCATGTACAGCCGCAATGGCTTCTTTCACGTCAGAAGTTCTGACTACTGCGGAAACGTTTTTTTCAGAGGATCCCTGGGCGATGGCCCGGATGGTGATGTTACGTCTTCCGATGGCTTCAAACATGCGGCCGCTGGCTCCCGACTGGTTTTTCATGTCATCGCCAATAAGGCTTATAATGGAATAACCGCTTTCCACTTTCAGTGGTTCCACTTTTTGGAGGGATATTTCATAAGCAAACGTTTCATCGGCCGCCCGGCGTGCTTTTTCGGCATCTTTTTCATCTATGGCTACCAACATGGTATGTACGGAAGATGCCTGGGTAATGAGAATGATGTTTATTTGCTGTTGGGCAAGGGTGTTGAAAAGACGGCTGGAATAACCGGGAATGCCTACCATGCCGCTTCCTTCCATGGATAACAGCGCAATCCGGTTGCTTCCCGATATGCCCCTGATTTTTTCATGCCCTTCAGGCGGATTGCCTTCTATGAGCGTTCCGGGTCCGTTCGGATCGAATGTGTTTTTTACCATTATCGGGATTCCCTTGGCGACAACCGGCTGAATGGTGGGAGGATATACCACTTTTGCCCCAAAGTGGGATATCTCCAGTGCTTCTTTGTAGGAAATATGCTCAATGGTACGGGCATCCGGAACAATACCCGGATCGGCCGTCATCATTCCGTTAACATCGGTCCATATCCATAGCATCCTTGCTTTTCCTCCCACGGCCAACAAAGAAGCGGTATAATCGGACCCTCCCCGGCCCAATGTGGTGGACCTTCCTTCCGTGTCCGAGGCTATAAATCCGGGCAAGATCAGGATCTTGGCCGGATTGTTTTGCAGCATCTCACGGATGTTTTTAAATGTAAGGACCGTGTTGACTGTCACTGATACCTGGCGGGAGACGGGTTCTGTCCGGACAATTTGCCGGGAGTCTATCCATTTGCAACTCATTCCTGTGGAGTTACACTTGGCTTCCAAAATTCTGGTAGAAAACAATTCTCCGAATCCTGCAATAAGGTCCCGTGTGGACCGGCTGATTTCCCTGATCAGGCAGACCCCTCTGCATACATCCCTGAGTTTTTCAAACTGAAGGGATAGAATTGTCAATACATCGTTCCTGAAATCTTTAGGAATCAGTTCGGAGACAAGTATCCGGTGCCTGTTTTCCAGATCGCTTATTGCCTGTAAGTAAGTTTCATCGCCCAGACCGGCACGATCCCCGATCTCTATCAGGGTATCGGTGACGCCACTAAGGGCTGAAGCAACTACTATTGTTTTATCCCTTGCTGAAGATCTTTTGATGATCTCCATAACCTGATTGATGGAAGAAGCATCGGCTACCGAGGTGCCCCCGAATTTAAGAACTTGCATAATGATGATGTAATTTGTTCGTGTTCAAGTAAAAATCCGTCATGGCCAAAGTCAGACGAAATAACATCTGCGACGGCTCCCGGGATGTGACGGGCCATATATTTTATCTCGGATAACGGAAAAAGGAGATCGCTGTCTATACCAATACAAAGCGTACGTGCACGAATGCCGGATAAGGCAGCTTCCACCCCGCCGCGACTGCGTCCCACATTGTGCGAATCCAGGCTCAGGGTGAGCGAATAATAACTGTACGGGCAAAAGCGCGTGGTAAGCTTTTCCCCCTGGTGCTGCTGGTATGTACATGCTCTGGAGGCCAACAGCGCATCAACAGACAACTCGGCTTGTGTTTTCCCGTATCCTTCGTAGGATCTGTAAGACAACAAAGCCATGGCACGGGCAGCGGCAAGTCCCCGTTTTCCTCCGTTTGGATCATGTTGCTGCCCGTAAGAGGGATCTGCCCGGAGTGCCATGCGTTGCGCTTCGTTCAAAGCCGTTGCCCAGGGACTGACCCGGGCGTTGCATGCGATCAGGCAGAGGTTTTTTATAAGATCGGGGCGTATGATGCTCCATTCCAGGGCCTGGAAGCCCCCGCTGGAACCGCCTATCAAAAGGTCAATGGTCTGTATATTAAGGTGTTTACGTAATAATTCGTGTGCGTTGACCATGTCTCTGATAGTGATCAGGGGAAATC
>JAAYYL010000036.1 GCA_012515395.1 Bacteroidales bacterium | reverse complement strand
CAGCAGGACTGAAGTTGCCGGTAAAGGCTACCCGATCATCACGTGTTCCTGATCTCCGACCTTCCGACTGGTATGGGTTCAGAGATGGATCGTAGATCAGTCCGTCAGTAATGGTTGCAGCATCCCCAAGGTGATGATACTGATACATGTTGCTTTGCACAATTCCCTGTGCAACAAATCCAATGTTTTCAACCTGTGCAATAATGTTCAAAACACCGTGCTGTATCTGTTGAATGACATCGGGCATTCCGTCGGGACGATGTATGTCAACAAATTGTGTTTCCTGATCGATGAAAGTTTGATCCCTTTCAGGAGTAAATAAATCCCATAAAGTTACCAGATCGGAAGTCATAGAGACGACAGTCCTGCTCTGAATATCAAAATCACCTGCATCATACCAGCCACCTACGGCAAGTCCCGGTATATGTTCCCATGATTCATATTTTGTATGGGTAACAGGACCCTGTCTGTATCCGTCAAACTGCTCATAATTCACGGGTGCCTGAAGTGCGTCATCCATATGAGATCTTCCGTGCCATGTACGATACCCTTCGTTGACCTCCATATGATCCATCTGAACCGGAAGGAATACATCCATGGATAAATGCCATTTGCCCTGGTATACATCCTTGTTGACAGGGAAGACATTTGTCTTGCTTTCTCCTAATTTTATACAATAAAGGCCCGGCTCCCGTACTTCGCTAAAATCTATAGTAGCATAGTTATACCTGTTGTTGTAAGTTCCCCATGGTTTGACCTCTGCCTTACAGACCACTGTTTCTTCTCCCTTTTCGGAAACGCGGATTATATCTGCCGTTTCCACAGGCGACGCATTTTTGTCAAGTTCTGCAACAGCTACTTTCTTTTGTGCCGGAGTATAACCGATCTGTGAGAACCCGATATTCGGTTCTCTAACCCAATTTGGATCATAGGAAGGCTCGATATACCATTCAAGGACCTCGCCTGTTTTATTTCCGGGAAGGAATGAACGGACTACGAATGTGCCGTTCTGGGCAAGATTTCTTCCGTCAAAGAGATTGATCTCCGATTGGGAAGAAATACTTACGCGTAAATCGGGATCTTCAGGAGCGAAAACCAATGTATTTCCTTTGGAAAAGGGATGAGGAACAACAAACTCGGCAAGGCCCCTGTCATCGAACGTGGAAAGTCCGTAGAACTGCTCAATTTTTTCGCTCCGGGGAAGCATATGGGTATTGTCGGCTGGATACATGGGCAAAATTCCCGGTTGTCCGTCCATCATATAGGTTTTTCCAAAAAAGGAGGCAGGGAAGAATTCCCAGTTGAGGCCTGCACGGCCAACCAACTTTTCAGGAACAGGTTTGTCAAGATAAACAACCAACCTTACACCTTTCCCGTAAGAGGTAACTTTGATCCGGGATGTAAAATCATAATCATTGTATTTAAGCTCCAATTCAATAGAGTTGTCGGCACGATTTACGGTCCTGTTGACAAGATCCGGGAAAATATCCCATTGTTCCGGAGTGTTCATGAGCCGGATGCCTCCGCCTGTACTTATTCTCTCGCCCCTAAGTATCAATTCTATAGCTGCTGTCTTTTCGTCGCAGAACATACCGGCATAATTATTACTGTAAACCAGTACATTAATGCCTGTATCCTCAAAGTATTCCAGATCATTGATTTGAAGATTCTGCCCGTATGCTTTCAAAGCGAAAGCGGATAACAGCAGAAAGATCGATAGTAAAATTGGGTGTCTCATAATTGATGTTTTGGTGGTAGAATTTATTTAAAAAAACATTTGTAATGTGGTGGCAAGATATGTTCTGGCGTTCATCCAGGTATGACCACCTGTCGTGGTTAT
>JAAYYL010000189.1 GCA_012515395.1 Bacteroidales bacterium | reverse complement strand
TGGACTTTGCATTTGAGGTACACACCAATGTGGGTCTCAAATGCACAGGAGGCCGTGTGAACGGCAAAATGTCCCAGGTCAGGGATATTCTGAGTACAGGGGACGTGGTGGAGATCCTGACTTCCAAAAACCAGAAGCCTTCCCGCGATTGGCTGAACTTTGTAGTCTCGGGAAAAGCGAAAAACAAGATCCGGCAAAAACTGAGGGAAGAAGCCGGGATACAGGATGCGGCGGGCAGAGAGATCCTGGAAAGGCGTTTGAAAAACTGGAAAGCCGATACCACGCCCGATACCATTGCCCGTCTAATGAAAAAATTCAAGATCAAGCAGATAAGTGATTTTTACGCGGCTATTGCCCGGGAGGACATTTCCCTGCAGGAGATCAAGTCTTTTTTGACCCAGGAAGAATCCGTAAAAGAAGACAAGCCGGCTAAACCGTCATCTGAAACCCTGGCGGCAGAAAAGGAGGAAGATCATACCCGATACGGGGAAGGAGATTACCTGGTCATTGACGATTCCTTCGGTCGTATCAAATACAAACTGGCAAAATGCTGTAACCCCGTTATCGGGGATCCTGTCTTTGGGTTCGTTTCCATCAAGGAAGGCATCAAGATCCACAGGATGAGTTGTCCCAATGCGGCACGTTTGATGGAGCAATACCCCTACCGGATCCAAAAGGTAAGATGGCGCAATACTGTGGCATCCGCCGTTTTCCAGGTGGGGATCAGGGTGACGGCATACGAAGAGATAGGATTGGCCGGAGAAATTGGCGATGTGATGAGAAATCTTTCGCTCAACATGAGAAGCTATACGTTTACGGGACATGGAGGAAAGATAGTGGGACGTTTGCAGGTAGCCGTTAATTCCAATAAACAGGTTGACTTGCTGCTG
Organism: Bacteroidales bacterium; assembly: GCA_012515395.1. GTDB lineage: Bacteria > Bacteroidota > Bacteroidia > Bacteroidales > UBA932 > DMER64. The sequence continues at coordinate 15,603 of JAAYYL010000189.1, read as the reverse complement.
TTCCATTTGAGAAAAATTAAGGGAATCATCAGGGCGGTAAGGGAATGAGAGTATGAGTGAAGAAAAAATAGTAGTAAAAGGGGCACGGGTTCATAATTTAAAGAACCTGTCCATTGATATACCCCGGGATCAGTTCATTGTGATAACAGGCGTATCCGGATCGGGAAAATCTTCCCTGGCATTTGACACCCTTTTTGCGGAAGGGCAACGACGTTACGTGGAAAGCCTCTCGGCTTATGCCCGCCAGTTCCTGGGAAGAATCAAAAAGCCTGACGTAGATCTGATAGAAGGGATCCCCCCGGCTATTGCCATTGAGCAAAAGGTGAACACCCGGAATCCCCGTTCCACGCTGGGAACATCAACCGAAATTTACGATTATTTGCGTTTATTGTATGCCCGGGTTGGAAGAACCTATTCTCCCGTTTCCGGAAAAGAAGTAACCCGTCATACAACTGAAGATGTACTGAATTATCTGTTTAGCCTGCCCGAAAGCTCCCATGCTTTGGTCCTGGCTCCTTTCGGCTGGGATGAGAGGCAGCGCCGCATTGAAATATTGTTAGCCTTGCAACAGGAAGGCTTTGCACGTTTCTGGGACGGGGAAGCAATGATTCGGATCGAGGATATTTTACAGCAAAAAGACAAATACGGCAACCGGGATCTTTATTTACTGACCGGCAGGGTGAGCCCTGTAGACAATCCCGATAACAGGGCCCGTATTACTGAATCGGTCAATACGGCTTTCACGGTAGGTCAGGGATCGCTGTTCATTCAGACAGAAGACACCACGGTCTCTTTCTCAACACGTTTTGAAGCCGACGGGATTACGTTTATGGAACCCAATGAGTATATGTTCAGCTTTAACAACCCTTTGGGAGCTTGTCCCGTTTGCGGAGGTTACGGACAAGTAACGGGAATTGATGAGTCCCTGGTGATTCCTGATACCGATCTTTCCGTATACCAGGATGCCGTCGTGTGCTGGAAGGGGGATGTCATGAAAACGTTCAAAGAAGAAGTAATAAGGCACGCTTCAGCAGCCGGTTTTTCCATACATAAACCTTACAGGAACCTTACTGAACGTGAAAAGGACTGGTTGTGGAACGGAGATGACCATACAACGGGAATACACCGGTTCTTCAAGCAACTGGAATCGGCCCGGTACAAGATACAAAACAGGATTATCATAAGTCGTTTTACGGGAAAGACACTGTGTCCGGAATGCTCAGGAACCCGGTTACGTAAAGAAGCTTCCTATGTCCGAATCTCGGGAATGCGGATAGACCGGCTCTTGGATATGCCTGTTTCACAATTGGCTGCATTTATGGACAGTGTCAGCCTCAGCCGGGGCGAATTCAAAATTGCCCAAAGGACTTTGGAAGAGATCCGGTCCCGGTTGCATTTTCTGAACCAGGTAGGGCTGGGGTACCTCACCCTGAACAGAAGGTCTGCCACGTTGAGCGGTGGTGAGAGCCAGCGGGTGAACCTGGTCAGTTCGCTGGGCAGTTCGTTGGTCGGGAGCCTTTATATTCTTGACGAACCGAGTATCGGGCTGCATCCCCGGGATACCCAAAGACTTCTTGCGTCTTTGAAAGCCCTTAAGGACATGGGAAATACGGTAATAGTTGTGGAACATGACGAGGAGATCATGCGGGCAGCGGACCAGATCATAGACATTGGGCCTTTGGCCGGAAAAGACGGGGGCCAACTGATGTACCAGGGTCCTCCCGTAAATCCCGGGGAAAAAATTGATGTTCCCGAAAGCTGCACCCTTCGGTTTTTAAGCGATCCCAATATTATTCCGGTTCCGGAAAGTCCCGGGACGTGGAATTCATACATCATGGTACGGGGAGCTTCGCATAATAATCTGAAAGGAATAGACGTGAAATTTCCATTGCAGGTATTCACTGCAGTTACCGGGGTTAGCGGTTCCGGAAAGTCTTCTCTTGTCAGAGACATCCTGTATTACGCACTGAGTCGTTATTACAATCAGGCCAGGACCCCGGCTCCCGGAAAATTCGACGGGATGGAAGGAGATTTGCACAGGCTGGCGGGGGTGGAAATGGTAGATCAGAATCCCATAGGCAAATCATCCCGTTCCAATCCGGTCACATATATTAAAGCTTACGATGATATCAGAAAACTGTTTTCCGAACAGCCCTATGCAAGGATGAACGGTTACGGTCATTCTCATTTTTCATTTAATATTGAAGGAGGCCGCTGTCCTGAATGCCAGGGAGAAGGGGTTGTAAAAGTGGAAATGCAGTTTATGGCCGATGTTGTTCTTACCTGTGAATCATGCGGAGGCAAGCGGTTTAAGCCGGATATTCTGGAAGTCAGGTACAAGGACAAAAATATATATGATGTTCTGGAAATGACTGTAGAAGAAGCTATTGCATTCTTTTCTTCCCAAAAAGAACCGGCTGCTTTGAGAATAGCTGACAGATTAAGGCCACTTGATGAAGTAGGCCTTTCATACATTAAATTGGGACAAAGCAGCAGCAGCTTGAGCGGCGGTGAAAGCCAGAGGGTGAAACTGGCCTACTTTCTGTCCCGGGAGAATTCAGAAAAAAACAGGCTGTTCATATTTGACGAGCCCACAACGGGGCTTCATGTTTTTGATATTGAAAAACTGCTGAAATCATTCCGGGCACTGATTAAAAACGGACATTCCGTGCTTGTTGTTGAACACAATATGGATGTGGTAAAATGTGCAGACTGGATTATTGACCTGGGTCCGGATGCCGGTCAGAATGGAGGAACTTGTTGTTTTAGCGGTACACCCCGGGCTTTGGCACAAAGAACCGATCTGCCTACGGGACAGGCTTTGCATTCTAAAATTTTTCATGACTCTTTGTAGCGTCTTTTTACTATTTTTGTTAAATGTTCCTGAAAACTCATAGTTTAATAATTGCACTGACGCTTACAGGCCTCGGTTTCTTTTCACGGGATACGCTCATGGCTCAACATCCCGGGGCTTTCGTTCCTTCGTTTTGCATAGCTCCCCAGATAGGAACGGATATCGGAGGAGCCATGCCTGTGCCCATGAATGCCGTGGGAGGTAATTTCAATGCGTATCCCAGGCTAAACGCAACACTGGGAGCCCGTTTCTTTCTGAACATACATTCCCGATGGACACTGGGGGTCAACCTGAATTACAAAACCATTGCCATGGATGCCGATGCTCGCGTTTCCAATCAGAAGTTCAAAGGGGAAAATATGGTGCAGTATTTTACGGGAACTTCACAGATGTCCATGGGGTTCACCATGCTGGAACTTCCTTTATATGCCGAGTTTCTTGTCGGTAAAAAAAGACAGCACGGTATACAGCTGGGAGTCTTTGGGGCCTATGTCTTTAATTCCCGTTTTATTACAAATGCCGTAAAAGGTTTTATCGGGTCTGAACCGGACCGTATAGATTCTGAAATCATCACACCGCAGGTAATGGATTTTTCTTCCTTGCTTGACACCTGGGATGCAGGACTTTTTGCGGGTTACCAGGCCCGGATATTCCCCCGTATCCGGATGGGACTTCACATCATGATGGGTGTAAAGGATATTTTTCTGCCGGGAAGCGAATTTTTCGATTACAAAATGAAACAGATGCGGGGCAGCGTTACCGTATCCTATGATCTGGTAAGAATTTTTCAACGCTGAACAAGATCCCAGAGGAAAAAGAAAAGCCATTGTGTTCTCAATTCCAGAACAGGCAGATTTATGATGTCCGGAATATCACGGGGCTTGTACGTATGATCATTCACACCTGAGGTAACCAGCAATGAAGGGATGTTTTGCAACGATAAAAAATTTTGCTCGGTCATGGTGAAAAATATTTCTGCAAATTCCGGACTTTGATAAAAAGAGTAATCCAGTTCCAGTTTTGTGTTGTAATATGCGTTGGTGTTGTTCATGGACCGGATTATATGATCAGGGACGTTCTCTGCACCCAGTATAAGCATGTAGTTCTGTGAGTTTCCGGGAGGGGCCAGTGTCGTCCCCATTTGGTCCAGATTTAGGTTTAACACAATTTGTCCGGCCGGAATTCCCAGTGATAAAGCAAATATTCTTGCTCCGGTCATGGAAAATTCCTTGGCATCGTAAGCCACAAATATGAGGTTGCGTCTAAGTCCGTATCCGTCATTCATTACAGCACCAAATGTCCTGGCAAGAGATAAAAGAACGGCAACCCCCGAAGCATTGCTGTCAGCCCCGGGATAAAGAACACCTTCAATAACTCCCAGGTGGTCGTAATGGGCAGATATGATTATGTACTCGTTGTTTTCCCTTTGCGTAGCGGGTATCCAGCCGATCACATTCCGGCCTCTTTGCCCGGTTGGGCATACGAATCCCTGTATGTAAGAAGTATTGTACCGTTGAGGATTGGCTGTTCCCAGAGGCCGCAACCCGTATTCTTTGAACTTGTTGTTAATGTATTGAGTGGCCTGAGAGCCTCCCGGCGTTCCGGTTTCCCTTCCCTGCAACAAGCTGTCTGCAAGGTAACGGATGTGGTAATCCAGCTCTTCTGCGGTTACCGTACCGGCATATTTTTCCGGACTCGTTATTTGTGCCTGCAAAAGGCCTGACGGTAACCATAGAATTAAGGAAATACAAGAAACAATGAGGGAAAGGCGCGGCATATTTTTTGTTTTTCAATTGCAAAGGAACGAATTTTTCCTCTCAAATTTCATACCTTTGAAAAATGGTAAAAAAACTCAGTCTGAATATTGTTTTGCTGATCTGCCTTGTTTTCTCTTCGGGAAAAGCAGATGCTCAATACGACAAACAACAGTTTTTTTACCGCGGACAACATTTGTTGTTTGAAGGACGTTACCAGCAGGCTATTGATAATTTCAACAAGCTAATACAGCTGGATCCCACTTTACATGAAGCTTATTTTTTCAGAGGTATAGGAAAATACAACCTGGGAGACTTTATGGGTGCGCGTACGGATTTTGACCGTGCCATAGCCATTCATCCAATATTTACAATGGCATACCATTACAGGGCAATCACTTACTCGCGTCTGGGCGAATATGAAAAGGCTCTGGAAGATTTGCAGGAAGCCATAGATTTGCGTCCCGGATATAACGGACTGTATTTCAGCAGGGGGGTCACTTACCTGCTGTCCCAGCAGTTTGAACTGGCAGAGCAGGATTTCAACCGGTTTATTCGTCACGAACCCCGGGTGAGCGAGGCATATCTGAACCGGGGAGCTTGTTACCTGTATCTGAAAGACACTGTTAAAGCCTTGCATGATTACGATACGGCTGTTTTGCTGAACAAGTTCGATCCGGAAGGCTACATCCGCAGATCTCGCGTTTATGCCATGCAGGAGCAATATCCTGCTGCCCTTAAGGATCTGGACCAGGCCTTGTCCCTGGATCCGGAAAATTCCTTTGCCTATTTCAACCGGGCCTTGATACGTTACAATCAGAATGACCTTAACGGGGCACTGGCTGATCTTGAAAAAGTGTTACAGGAAGATCCGGGGAATGCCCTGACTTTGTACAACCGGGCTTTGATACGTACCCAGATTGGAGATTACAACAATGCCCTGGAAGATTACGACCGCGTTATTTCCATTAATCCCAACAACGTGCTGGCTTATTACAACCGCGCCGCTCTGTTCATTCAAATGGAACGATACAGAGATGCCATGCAGGATTATGACAAGGCCATTGAATTGTACCCAGATTTTGCGAATGCCTACATGAACCGTTCCTTTGTCAAGAACAGACTCGGTCTCTTTGCGGCCGCCGAACTGGATTACCGGGTGGCCCAGGACAAGGTCAATGATTACAAATCACGGCTGGGAGATACCACCACATACTCGGCATTCGCAGACACGACCCAGCGTTTTGACCGCTTACTGGCACTGGATGCCGATTTTGCAAAAAAAGACTTCAACAACGAATTGCTGCAATACAGGGACGTGGACATACGTCTTAAACCGTTGTACAAATTGCTTTCCGGTCCTGCGGAAAACACAATAGCACTGGAACAACGTTATTATTATGAGGATCTTGAGAAGTTTCTTCTGCGTCAGTCAATACCCGTCAGCCTGTTCAGTAACGAACCGGAAACAAATCCGGAACGCATTGAATTTCAAAAAGAGCAGATAGAAAAAATGATGCAGGGAGAAGGAGATTCTCCGGATCTTTACTTTGTCCGGGGTATCCTGGATTTCCAAAGCAAGTTGTTCAATGCTTCCCTGGCATCCTATAACCGGGCCATAGAAAAAGATCCGGAAAACGTTTTTTATTACATTAACCGGGCTGCATTACAAAGTGAAATGATTGATTTCATTTCTTCCATGGAAAATAACGTGCAGATCCTCACCCTTGACCAGGCGGGTACAACACGAACCCGTGTTCAGGAACAGGGCCGCCATCAATATGATTATTCCGGAGCCATAAATGACCTGGAAAAAGCGGCTGTGCTGGCTCCTGATTTTGCCCATATTTATTACAATCTGGGAAACCTCTACTGTTTATCGGGGGATTTTCCGCGCTCAATAACCAATTATACCAAAGCCCTGGAATTGTATCCTTACCTTGCAGAAGCTTATTACAACCGGGGACTGATACAGATCTACCTGAAAGAGAAGGAGAAAGGGTGTATGGACATTTCCACGGCAGGGGAATTAGGCATACAGGATGCTTACAGTGTGATAAAAAAATTCTGTGTTACAGATGAGTAACACAGAATTTTTCCTGTTCAGAACTTCAAAACAAACTATTCGGAATACGACTCCTTTACATAAGGAGCATTGTTCAGATAGTCATAAGAAGCCTTGATACTTTCAAACGGTTCCAGATCGAAAGCTTCCTGTTCCACTATAGCGTATTTAAGTCCAGATATCTCGGCCTTTTCATAAATGGCCTGGAAATCGATTTTTCCGGAAGCTCCGATTTCCTTGTCATCTTTAACGTGCCACAGTTCAAACCTTCCGGGATATTTTTCCAGGTATTCGACAGCAGGAGCACCGCCTACCTGGCTCCAGAACACGTCAATCTGGAAGAAAACCTTCTGCGGATCCGTGTTTTGAAGCATGTAGTCGTACAGGACCACATCGTCAAAAACAGTAGTGAATTCGTGTGCATGGTTATGATATCCAAAGCGGATGCCTGCATTGTTGCATTTTTCGCCTACGGCATTGAACAATTCGCAATACCCGGAAAGTCCTTCCAAAGATTCATAGGCGCTTTTCCACATAGAGGGCTGTACGATATACAGCACGCCGGTTGACAGGTGATCAGCTATGGCTTTATCCCACCATGCCATACATTCTTCCCACGGAGTGACATTTGGGTCCGGTCCGTTGATGTGAGAAGATATCACGTCCAGTCCTTTTGCATTACAGAGTTCTTTAAAGGCTTCACCGGACATGCCGTAGAAAGTTCCTTCCTGTGCATTGTAACCGGCCATTTCCACAAACGTGTAACCGGCTTGGGCCACTGCATCGAGCGAAGTGTCAAGGTCTTCGTTAATTTGATCCCTTATGGAATATAACTGAAGACCGATCTCTTTCTGTACGGGTTCTGTTGCACATGAAACCATGCTGAAAACAGAAGCCGTTGCCATGATAATTGTTGTCAGAATCCTGCGTACCATTAGTCAAGAATTTTAACTTTGATGTTTTTAAACCAGACATCATCACCGTGATCCTGTAAGCCGATGTATCCTGCTTTTTCTTCTCCTCCGCAATTCAGTAACAGGTCGTAAGCTACGGGCCATTTGTCTTTGCTGAATTTGCTGTTGTCAAGCATTTCCTGCCATTGGGGTGTCCACAAGTGGTATTCCAATACCGGTTCTCCGTTTTGGAAATGAGCTACAGTGCCTTTATAAACCAGGATCTTTCCGGTGTTCCATTCGCCAAAAGGCTTGGAATTCTGAGGTTTTGCAGGGATCATGTCATAAAGTGATGCGGATTGGCGGTTTCCGTCAATACCCAGCATAGCATCGGGATGGTTTGCATTGTCCAGAACCTGGTATTCCGGGGCCGAGATGTAAATGGGTTCTCCGGGGACTTCCTGTGCCAGGTAAAAAATTCCCGAGTTGGAACCTTTGGCGACTTTCCATTCAAAAGTCAATTCAAAATTACCGAATTTACGGTCAAAAATGATGTCGCCGCCGTTTTCGGCACCGGCTTCACCCCGGCCGGAACCGTTGATCTTGATGGCACCGTCTTCAATGGTCCACGCACCCGGAATTTCAGTTCCGTTGTATGCACGCCAGCCTTCAAAAGTGGCACCGTCAAAAAGAACAATAACGTTGGGGTCTTCTTCCTGAACTTCCTTCTTGTTGTTGTTGCAGGAAGCACAGGAACTTGCGATCAACGCAGTCATGAGAAAGGGGATTATTAACAGTTTTTTCATAATATTTTGTATTTAAGTTTACGGCATTTCAGGCAATGAATAACCTGCTCTGTAGGTATGGCGGATCAATTCGTTGGAAAATTCCAGGGCGTTGATGGGATCGGTATACTCATTGTTGAAAGTGGGGTGACCGTCCTTAATGGAGAAGCCGTCCTTCACTTTCATCCTGAGGGTATCGTTGGGAGAAATGTTTGTAAATTTCATGGCATCTCCATCCCACAGGAGTTCACGATTCAGGCCCTGAAGACGTACAGCCAGAACGCCCATGACTACCATTTCGTTCAGTGGTCCGGCCTCGGAAAAATCAGAAGCTGTCTTAATGCGGCTTTCAGGACTTTCCTTGCAGGCACGTATAAAATCTGTATAGTGATTGTTTTCGGGAACTTCACGTGTCATGGTAGGTGCAGGTATTTCTTTACCCGAGATCAGCCAGGGGTTCACTCCGTAGCAACCGCAAATAAGTGTGTCTTTTGTACCGTGGAAAATAACGGCGCCGCCGCTGTCGTTCATATTGCGGCCGGTAGGCCACCCTTTGGGATACTCAGGGATCAGTCCGCCATCATACCAGGTAACTTCAACGCGTGGCATCCCTACTTTGGGCATGTTGTCACGTGCAGGGAAAACGAATTTGGCAATCTGTGCATTGGGGGCACAATCGGTCATAAGCGAAGTGGAGCTTCCCTGAACGGCAACAGGAGATTTCAAGTTCAGTGCTTTAACCACAGGCTGCAGAATGTGGCAAGCCATATCTCCGAGGGCTCCTGTTCCGAAATCCCACCATCCGCGCCAGTTCCACGGGTGATAGATCTCGTTATACGGACGGTAAGGGGCAGGTCCTATGAAAAGATCCCAATCCAGGTCAGGATGAGGGGTGTGGACTTCAGCGGGAGTTTCCAGTCCCTGGGGCCAGATTGGTCTGTCCGTGAAAGCTTCTACTTTGGTTACTTCACCAATCATGCCGGACCATATGGCTTCGCATATCTGTCTTACGCCGGCACCTGATGCTCCCTGGTTCCCCATTTGTGTGGCCACTTTATGTTTCGCGGCCAGACGAGTCAGAAGCCTTGTTTCATATACGGTATGAGTAAGGGGTTTTTCGCAATAAACGTGTTTTCCCATGGCGAGTGCCTGGGCAGCTATAACAGCATGTGTATGATCGGCCGTACCAACTACAACGGCATCGATCTTGTCTCCCATTTCATCAAACAATTTGCGAAAATCTTTGTATTTTTTCGCATTCGGATATGTTTGGAATTGTCCTGCAGCGTATTTCCAGTCAACATCGCACAAGGCAACAATGTTCTCGGAACTGAGTTCACGGATAACTCCGCCTCCTCTTCCTCCAATTCCGATACCTGCAATGTTAAGTTTATCGGTAGCCGCCGTTTTCTTTTTCTTCTGTGAATCCAGAGGAACTTTTGCCATCAGCGGAGAAGAAGCAACAATAGCACCGGCTGTGGCTATAGCGCTTTTCTGCAAAAAATTTCTTCGAGAGATGTTTTTTTCCATAGATTTTACGTTTTATCGTTTAATGAAATGTATAGCTTGAATTTACGAAGATAATAAAAAAATCATTTTTTTCCTTTGCCCGATCGAAGTCTGTTATAGGATTGCACCAGGGCTTCATCACTGCCTATGGCACGAAGTGCCAGGATCACTAAAATGATACCGACAAGAGGAAAAACAGTAGTTACCGGAAAGCGTACACTGGCCAGATTCTTAAAATATACGGCACCTATCCATACCTGAAGACCCAACATGATAAGGGATGTGTAAATACAAAGGCGGATTTGTATTTTTCTGGCTTTGTAAAGAAATACGGTAACTGCCAGTAATGCACAAATAGCACCGGTAAGAATTATAAAAGGCGTGTAAGTGGCGTATACTCCAAAAAATAAAGAGATCATCAGACCTAAAGCCAGTGTCAGGTATAATGTCTGAATGCGTTGTATCATGAGTCAATTGTTTTATTGGAACAAATTTAGAGGAAAATCACGGATTTTCCTCTAAATTTGCAGAATGAAAATTATAGAACCTTCTGAATTGGTGATCAACAGCGACGGGAGTGTGTTTCACCTGCACTTACGTCCTGAACAGTTGGCGGAAAATGTCTTGCTGGTAGGTGATCCCGATCGAGTGGCCTTATTGCGCGACTTGTTGACAGATGTTGAATTCGATTCACACAGCAGGGAATTTGTAGCCGTAACGGGATTCTATGGCCGTAAAAGACTCACCATATTGTCTACAGGGATTGGAACAGACAATATTGACATAGTTATGAATGAGCTGGATGCGCTGGCTAACATAGACTTTGAAACCCGCACATTCAAAAATGAACACCGTTCTTTGAATATATTGCGTTTAGGCACTTCAGGGGCCATTCAATCGGACATTCCAACCGGAACGTTGGTTTTTTCACAGTATTCGGCCGGTATTGACGGATTGCTCAACTGGTATGAAGGACGCGATAACGTGTGTGACAAAGAATTGGAAAGGGCTTTTATGGAACACATGAAATGGTCTCCTTTGCTGGCCACTCCTTATTTTGTGAAAAACTCGGAAGAAACGGGAATGCGTTTTAAAGATGCCATGCAGGGCATCACACTCTCTGCACCCGGTTTTTACGGCCCACAGGGTCGGGTTATCAGACTTCAGTTGTGGGATCCCGATTATCTTCAAAAACTGGCTACTTTTAAATATAAAAATCTGAGAATCACCAATTTTGAAATGGAGGGATCGGCCATAGCGGGGCTTTCGCGACTGATGGGACACCGGGGAGCTACTGTTTGCATGATTATTGCACAAAGAAGCAGTAAAGACATGAATGTGGATTATAAAGGTTTGATGATAGAAAAGGCAGGAGAGATCCTGGAAAAGTTTTGCAGTGAACATGGTTCGTAATACGGAAATACTGGATATTGTACCTCTACTGGATGACCCTGATCAATACGTAAGGGATGCTTTGTTCCGGCAGCTCAAAAATATGGGACGCCCGGCCATTGAAGAGTTGGAAGGTATTTGCCGCGATGAAAGCGAGGCGAAATATCCGGGGGTGGGGGACATGTTATCCGCACTGAGGGAAGAACTGAAATTCGATGCGCTTAAGGCCTGGATAGAAAACACGCAAGACGATCTGATGACCGGTCTTTGCCTGATACAGGATCTGTTGAGCAACGACGTGGATCAGCAGGTTTTGCAGGGTGTTCTGATGGATCATGTAAATGAGATCGTTGTGGAATTAAATGACGATCAGACATTTATGGAAAAGGTAAAATTGTATAACCACGTTTTTTTCCATAGACTGCATTATAAAACGGTAGATCCCATGTTTTCAGACCCCGGAAAAACTTTTTTTCACAGGGCTTTGAAAAACAAAGAAGGCAGCCCGGTAATCATTGGAATCATCTATTTACTGGTTGCTTACCATGCAGGCATTTCCGTAAGAGGAAGGGTTTTTAAGGGCGGCTTTCTGCCTGCCGTTACGGATACTTCCGGAAACGTATTGTTCTATGTGAATGTGTACAAGAACGGTCTGTTATTCCCGCACAACGAGCTCAAGTCGTTTTTAAGTGACATGAACCTGCAGATTCCTTCCGAATCTTTTCGTGAAGCCCGTTCGGAAGATCTGGCACAGATCTATGCCGAAACATTGTATTACAGTTTTTCAGCTACAGAGGAAAGTCCTGACAATCGTATTGTATCAAAGCTGGAAAAGATTATGGAAATGTTCGGGAAGGACCATTCCCTGCTCATAGAGATAGATGAGGAAGATGAATAAAAAAAGAGACTGCTTCACAAGAAACAGCCTCCCTTACCGGTTAGGTTTCAGGTTTGGCTATGAGCGGGAAACGAGGTTCGAACTCGCGACCCTCAGCTTGGGAAGCTGATGCTCTACCGACTGAGCTATTCCCGCATTTCCAAACAGGGGAACAAATATAGCGATTAATTTTTTATAAGCAAGATGAATATCGCCGTTTACATAGCCAGGAAACTCAAAGGCGATGCAACATCTACAGGCCGGATTAGCCGTATGGGAAACCGGATAGCCATAGTAAGTGTTGCCGTCAGTGTTTTTACCATGATACTATCTGTGGCTATAGTCAGGGGGTTCAGAAGCGAGATCCAAAAACGTGCAGTCGGTTTTACGGGGGAGATTCTTATGGAAGCGCCGGGAGCAGGATTCGTTACCGAAGCCATACCGGTTTCAACCAATCTGTCCTATCTGGATGAATTAAAAAGCCATCCTGATGTGGATCATATTCAGGAATTTGCTGTTTCATACGGAATTATCAATACGGGAGAATCGATCCAGGCAGTATCCCTGAAAGGCGTAGGAGCCGGTTATCGGTGGGATTTTTTTGAGAGACATTTGAAGGAAGGCAACATTCCAGTGTTCACTCCGGATGCATCTTCCAGTGAGATCATGATATCCAGGCGCCTGTCGGCTCTGTTGGAAATCGGGTTACAGGATGTGGTAACCATGTATTTCATTGGCGACAATGTGAGGATGCGACGTTTCATTATATCCGGGATTTATGACGCCCAATTGGAAGATATTGACAATCATTTAGTTATTGGTGATATAAGACATGCGCAAAGGCTTAACGGATGGCGGGAAGACCAGGTAAGCGGCATGGAGATCTTTTTGAACGATAAGAATCGGATAGACATCCAACAGGAATCCATAGAAGATTTTATCATTGCCAACAGCGCAGATACCGATGACGGAGTGGTTTTACGAAGTGTTAAGAGGATTTATTCGCATCTCTACGATTGGCTGGATCTGATGGATATCAACGTTGTAATCTTGCTGACCTTGATGGTCCTGGTTGCCGGTTTTAACATGATGTCCGGGTTACTTATACTGTTGTTTGAAAAAACGTCTGCCATAGGGTTATTCAAAGCCATGGGAATGAAAGACCGCAGCATCAGGAACAGTTTTCTGTATAATGCGGCAGGCGTGGCTTTAAAAGGCATGACCGCCGGCACTGTACTGGCGGTCATCTTTCTTGTTATTCAAAAAAACACGGGGATGATACCCCTGGACCCGTCTACATATTTTGTTGATACTGTGCCGGTAGATTTGTTGTGGTACCATGTCTTGCTTATAGATGTAGGGGCGGTGGGTCTGTTGTTGATCGTTCTTATGCTCCCCCTCAAAAGTATCATCAGGATCAGTCCGGATAAAGCTATTCGGATGAGGTAATCCAGTCCAGGTATCTTTTTTTGATTGTCTCTACGTATTTTTGAGTCTGGGATGGTGCGTAGGGAGCGACATCTGACCAGATGTCCGGATTTTTTCCTTCCAAAGTGGCCTGTTCTCTGTCTTTCTGAATGCGAGTCATACCTGCATTGTAAGCAGCCAACACAAAATGGATTTCTTCTTCTTCCGGTAAGTGCGTTAATTGCATATTTCTTTTGAGGTATGCAAAATAGCGGGCAGCTCCTTTTACATTTTCTTCAGGATCATAGAGATCCTTGACCTTCATGTCTTTGGCCGTTGACTCTTTCATTTGCATTAATCCGACTGCTCCCATGCCGGAGTGGGCATTCATCCTGTATTTTGATTCCTGGTACATTACAGCTCTCAGTATCCGCCAGTCCCAACCCAGCGGCCGGCTAACTGCTCTCAGCAAAGAATCGTAGGGGCACCTGTCGGGAGAAGATGGAAGAAAACGGCTTCTGAATCTGGAATATTGCGGATTCTGTCTGAACAAAGTGAGCCAGTGAACCAGATTCAGGTGCCAGGGACACCTGTTTTTCATCATAACCCAGACTTCTCCCAATTGTGTAATTTTTGGAGTCATGCATAATTTTCCGGCTAGGGATTTTGGAATGGGATCACGTATGATATTCACGGCAAGGATGTCTGTATGATGTTCCGTAAGCATATCCCATACGGAAACAGTATCATTAACCGGGATGTATTTTAGAACAAAGTCATGGGATTCCGAAAAACGCCTCATAATTTCATAATGATATCCAACGCGTGTGCCGGCATACGAAGGAAGGTAGATGGTACATTTCAGGGTGTCGCTGTGAGCTTGCATTATTTCCCGCTCGGTTCTCATATTGGAAGAAGAATGGATCTGCCGCGTCTGGTATTCCTTGAACAGGAATGATATGACAAATGCTGCTATCAACGATATGAGTAACTTTCTTTTTGACATCAGCGGGCAGTATTTCCTGCTGCTCTGACCGGTGGTCCTTCGGAAGAAGCGGCCTTGGCAGCGGTCTTTCCGGGTTTGATATAAAATGGCCAGGTCATGCCGAGTTTAAAAACGCGTTGAGGACGTATGTAATGGGGAGCGGCAAAATAATCGTTATCAGGCCATCCTTGTGCTGCATTTAAGTATTTTACAAAAATGGTAGCCCTTTTCCACTTCACATTAATAAATGCATCAATATACGGCGTATTTCCGTATTTCTTTTCATTTTGTATATGGAATACACCCAGGGCGGGATTGTATGACTCCATGTAATAAGCTGTGTGAAAAGTCACATCGGCGCCTATTTGTGCTGTCATTACATCTTTTACGACAGGTATTTCCAGGTAGTACCTTAAATTGGCACTGAATGTGGGTAACGGGACTATGTCCTGACGGGATGATACCTGGAACATCAGTCTGTGATCAAGTCTTACATACCAGAAACTGAAATTCTTTGTCAAAGTGGCTGTCATAACGTTTACCAGATCTTCTGACTGCCTGACGGTACCCAGAGTATCGTAAAAGATGCGGGTTCCCAGTAATCCGTATGAAAATGTGGCTTCTGTTTTCCACCCGGGGATAGATAAGCCGGCTTCGATCCTTGTGTCGTTCGTTTTTTCAAAATCATTATTCCAGATATAATGATTGGAATAATAATGTTGAGCAAACCAGTCAGGGGTCTGCCTTTTGAAGAGGAACCTGCCTGTAAGGTGAATTCCCGATTCCATAGGATAAAAGGATAATCGAATATTCGCATCCAGAGATGCATCCCCAGCGTAGTAACCGGCATAATTTAATTTTCCCAGGGCATTCCATTGAAAATATTTTTTAAACATTCCGGATGCTCCTGCATATACATACATATTGTTTTGCCAGCGATTGGAGGTTCCTTCCGTATAGAAATCCGGATCAAAACAGTAATTCGATAGCAGCTCGTAGCCCACTCCTCCTTCAATCTTGGATACGATTGCTGTGTTCGACCATGGCTGTAAACGAAGGAAAAACCTGTTATCCACAATCAT
>JAAYYL010000035.1 GCA_012515395.1 Bacteroidales bacterium | reverse complement strand
ATCTATTGCAGCCCTGGCATTAGCTGCCCTGTTCGTTTTTCCTTTAACCATGGACGCACAGAAAAAAATGCCCAAAAAGTATAAAAACGCCCCTGATCAGACCATAGTTATTGTTACCAACTCCCCTGCCCAGTCATTTGACGAAGCTGAATATCCGCATCTCCAGTTTTATTACACACCGGCGGAAATGCCCGATTTTCTGGCAAGGCTTCACAATGTGAAACCGATCCCTGTGAAAGACGGGATCACCGGAATGGTCGTAGACAAAGATGGTGTTATTGCATATATCCGGGGATTCAACAATGCCCTGGCAAAAAACAACGACAATATGGATGAGATGAACTGGACCATCCTGACTGTTGCAGACAAAAAAGGAATAATCGGAGGTTCAAAACCCATGGATGATTACCTGAAAGATTATGTGATTAAAGGGAAAAATGCCAAAAGGGATGATGACAAAACATACACACCGGGTGAAGAGCCCACATTTAAAGGATGGGATAAAGGCAAAGTTGAAGGCATGATGCTTCCTGATTTCACACTGATTACAAAAGACGGAAATGAATTAGCCATAAAAGAGATCCTGAACGGACAACCCGCCTTTATTGTATTTACGAACATTTCCGAAGACGGAAAAGAGGTCAGCCCCATGCTGTGGCATGTAGAGAACGTGCTCTACAACTACTTTCCCCCCAGAAGGTAATTAGTATACTAAAATCTATCAGGTATTTACGGGTTACAAACAATGACCAATTTCCAGATTAAAAGAGTAACTCCAAATGATCTTGATGAATTACAGACCATCAGCAGAATAACATTTCACGAGACTTTTGCCGGGGACAATAGTCCGGAAGATATGAACAAATACCTGGACGAAGAATTTTCTGCAGGAAAGCTGAACAAAGAATTGAAAGACAGGAATACCCAATTTTATTTTGCAACACTCAAGAATAAAATAATCGGTTACCTGAAAATCAATTTTGGACCCTCTCAAACAGAATTGCAAAACGAAAACGCTGTCGAGATTGAACGCATTTATGTGCTAAAAGCCTACTACGGGAAAAATCCGGGTCAGTTACTCTACCAAAAAGCATTAGAGATCGCCCTGCAAAAAAAAGTTGATTTTATATGGCTGGGAGTATGGGAACATAATCTCCGGGCTATCCATTTTTATAAAAAAAACGGTTTTGTGGCGTTTGACAAACACCTTTTTAAATTAGGGGATGACGATCAAACAGATATAATGATGAAACTTTCACTGGATCATAAGACAGGTTCCGTTAATTCAGATAATTCCCGATCTTGACAATATACAGGTCATACCCGCCTTTGCCGCCGGGACGGTCAGAGGAGAATACCATCAGATCAATGCCCAGCACCTGGAACAGCACGGGACGGTATTCGTTATATTCGGAATTGATGGTAGGTTGCAGTTTAATGGGCTCCATCCAGTCATCGTTATATCTTTTGGAATACCACAGATCGTAACTGCCTTCCCTGTTTGAAGCAAATACTATAAAATCCCCATAGATATAAGGACATTTGTCATCATAGCCACTCGAAACAGCTTCCTTTGTTATTTTCGCTATATCCCCGTCTAAAAGCGATTGCTTTGAGATGGGCGAATTGTACTGTGCCGAATAAATGTCATAAGTCAACCCGTCCCGGTTGCT
>JAAYYL010000034.1 GCA_012515395.1 Bacteroidales bacterium | reverse complement strand
ATTCCGGTACATTACCACCTGGTTATGGGTGGTTTTGCCTTTGGGTGTGTTTTTATGGCTACCGATCCGGTTACCAGTCCCCAGACAGAAGCAGGAAAATGGTTCTACGGAGCACTCATAGGTATCCTTACCGTTATAATCCGCCTGTTCAATCCCGGGTACCCGGAAGGCATGATGCTCGCGATATTGCTTATGAATACATTTGCGCCCCTGATAGATCATTATGTGGTAGCCGTACACGTGAAACGGAAAATGAAAAGAATAGCCGCCAATGGATAAGAAAAAAAAGAACGGAAATCTTTATACGGTTCTTTATGCAGCTGTTATGGTGATCATAGTGGCCGTAGTGCTGGCATTTGTATCACAGATCCTTAAGCCACGCCAGGATACCAATATCCGGCAGGAAACCCGGCGGACCATTCTGCGGTCGGTACACCTGGAAGGACAATCCTACGAAAAATACATAACAGACACCGCAGCTGGCCCGGAACACCTGCCTTTGTTCATATGTACTCTGGATGACGGCACCCGGAAATACATCATACCTATGGAAGGAAAAGGCCTCTGGGGTTCAATTAACGGATACCTGGCCCTGAACGATGATTTTCGTACGGTTTACGGAGCCGTGTTTGACCATGAAGCCGAGACTCCCGGACTGGGAGCAGAAATTTCCACCCCGTTTTTCAGTGATCCTTTCCGGGGCAAATCTCTTTACCGGGGCGAAGAATTTGTCTCCCTGGCGGTAGTAAAACCTGGTAAGTCGGTAGGCAATCCCAATGCGGTTGACGGCATTTCCGGGGGGACACTTACCAGCCGCGGAGTTGAAAACATGATACGCGAATCCCTTGAACCTTATATTCCTTTTTTGAAACACTATGAATAAACGCATCTTCCTGGACCCGCTCTTTAAAAACAACCCCGTTTCCGTACTGGCATTGGGGATCTGTTCGGCCCTTGCGGTGACCGTAAAAATGGAACCTGCACTGGTTATGGCCCTTTCGGTGACTTTGGTAACCGGGTTCTCGGGACTGATCCTGTCCATGTTAAGGAATACCATCCCGGACCGGATCCGGATCATAGTTCAACTGATCGTGATCGCAACCCTGGTAATCCTTGTAGACCAGGTATTGAAAGCCTTTGCATACCCCATCAGCAAACAACTGTCTGTTTTTGTAGGCCTGATCATAACCAATTGCATCATTATGGGACGTATTGAGGCCTTTGCCCTGCACAACAAACCATTCCACGCCTTTGTAGACGGAATAGCCAACGGGCTGGGTTACGGGATCATCCTGGTGGCCGTTTCCTTTTTCAGGGAACTTTTCGGCTCCGGGACATTGATGGGATACCCGCTTATCCCCGAAAGCTGGTATGTTTATGCGGGCGGTTTTTATGAAAACAACGGCTTGTTCATACTTCCACCTATGGCCCTGATAGTGGTGGGACTGATTGTCTGGGTATTCAATGCCCACAATGCCAAAAAAGACAAAAAAGCATGGAACAAATAATTGACATATTCGTAAGATCGGTCTTTGTAGAGAATATGATCTTCGCCTATTTCCTGGGCATGTGTTCTTACCTGGCAGTTTCAAAAACAGTGAAAACGGCATCCGGATTGGGACTGGCTGTCATTTTTGTGCTATTGATCACCCTGCCCGTAAATTACCTGCTGGATCGCTACGTGCTGTCCCCCGGCGCATTGGCCCGGATCAACCCGGAATGGGCTGCGGTTGATCTTGGTTTTCTGAGTTATATCTTGTTTATAGCCGTTATTGCTGCCATGGTGCAGCTGGTAGAAATGGTCGTAGAAAAATTTGCTCCCGCCCTATACAACAACCTGGGAATATTCCTGCCCCTGATTGCCGTCAACTGTGCCATTCTTGGAGGATCGCTTTTCATGCAGGAAAGAGCCTATGAAAACATTTGGCAGGTACTTTCTTTTGCCCTGGGTTCGGGATTCGGATGGTACCTGGCCATAGTCTCCATAGCAGCAATCCGGGAAAAACTCAGTTACTCGAACATTCCCGCTCCCATGCGGGGCCTTGGCATTGCGTTTATTATTACGGGATTGATGGGAATCGCGTTTATGAGTTTTATGGGTATACAATTTTAAGTGTTCATCATGACAATGATCCAATACCTGTTGCTGGCAGTTTCCGCGATCCTGATCGTCACCCTGGTCCTGGTGCTTTTGCTGGTCTATGCAAAAATCCGGCTAATGCCTTCGGGAAAGGTGAAATTAACCATAAACAGCGAAAAAAGCCTGGAGGTCGAACCGGGGGCAAACCTGCTTAGTACACTGTCTGCCAACGAGATATACCTCCCCTCAGCGTGCGGCGGATCCGGAACCTGCGGACTATGCAAATGCCGCGTTGTCTCAGGAGGAGGCTCCATTTTGTCTACCGAAACCGGTTTCTTCACAAGAAGGGAACAACAAAGCAAATGGCGGCTTGCCTGCCAGGTGAAGGTTAAGGAAGACATGCAAATAGAGATCCCGGACGAAATACTGGGCGTTAAAAAATGGGAATGTGAAGTCATCAGTAACCGGAATGTTGCTTCATTTATTAAAGAATTTGTCATCAGGCTGCCGGAAGGAGAAAATCTGGATTTCCGTTCGGGAGGGTATATACAAATTGATGTGCCGCCCATTACCGTGGACTTTGCCAAAGACAT
>JAAYYL010000188.1 GCA_012515395.1 Bacteroidales bacterium | reverse complement strand
TCGTTGGCCAGGTGGATCAGGATCTCTACCTGTTCAGCCGTGTTGTCGTCAATTTTGCGGATACGGATCTTTCCCTTGTCGTTGGCGGTAATTATGGAACGGATAAGGCTTTCGGTAGTTTGTCCGTAAGGGATCTCCGTAATGGAAAGTGTCTTTTTGTCCAGTTTGTTGATACGAGCCCTTACTTTCACCCGGCTTACTTTTCCGCCTATGCCCCCGTTGTAGTTGCTGCTGTCTATCAAACCGCCTGTCAGAAAATCGGGATACAAGGTAAAGGATTCCCCTTTGAGGTGGGCTACCGAAGCATCCAGCAATTCGTTGAAATTGTGAGGCAGGATACGGGTAGCCAATCCAACGGCAATTCCTTCGGCTCCCTGGGCAAGCAATAGCGGGAATTTTACAGGTAACGATTCCGGTTCCTGATTTCTGCCGTCGTAGGAAGGTACCCATACCGTAGTTTTGGGATTGAAAACCACCTCAAGGGCAAATTTGCTCAGACGAGCTTCTATGTAACGCGCAGCGGCTGCTGAATCACCGGTAAGTATGTTGCCCCAGTTTCCCTGCGTGTCTATTAAAAGCTCTTTTTGTCCCAGTTGAACCAGGGCATCCCCTATGGAGGCGTCTCCGTGGGGATGGAATTGCATGGTATGTCCTATTATATTGGCTACCTTGTTGTATCTGCCGTCTTCCATTCTTTTCATGGAATGCAGGATACGCCGTTGCACGGGTTTCAGTCCGTCTGTTATGTGGGGAACCGCACGTTCCAGAATGACATAGGAAGAATATTCCAGGAACCAGTCTTTGAACATCCCGGTTAATCGGTATTTCTTGTCCCCTTCTTCACTTAGAATATGTAAATACTTAAGTTGGTCTTCGCTCATCATGGCTTAATCTCCCACCATCCTTAAATTGTTGACTATGAACTCCCGGCGCTGAGGAGAGTTTTCTCCCATGTAAAACCTCAGGAGTTCAGGAAGCCTGTCGTCCTTATCCAGCCGCACCATATCCAAACGTATGTTGTCTCCTATGAATTCTTTGAATTCGTCGGGTGAGATTTCACCTAAACCTTTAAAACGGGTGATTTCGGGATCAGTACCCAGTTCCTTTAAGGCTTTTTCTCTTTCAGGTTCCGAATAACAATAGCGGGTTTCTTTCTTGTTCCTGACACGGAACAGGGGTGTTTGCAATATATATATGTGTCCGTGACGGACCAGCTCCGGGAAGAATTGCAGGAAGAAACTTAACAGCAACATGCGGATGTGCATCCCGTCAGGGTCGGCATCTGTGGCAATGATGATCTTGTTGTAGCGCAGGTTGTCCAGGTCTTCTTCAATATTCAGGGCAGCCTGCAGCAGATTGAACTCATCATTGGTATAAACTACCTGCTTGTTCAAACCGTATGTGTTCTCCGGTTTGCCTCTCAGGCTGAAGACCGCCTGGATGTTCGGATTCCTGCTTTTGGTTATGGATCCGCTGGCAGAATCACCTTCCGTTATGAACAGCATGGTTTGTTCGGCTTTGTCGTTTTTGTCCGTGAAATGAATGCGGCAATCCCTCAGTTTGCGGTTATGCAGGCTGATTTTGCGCGCGTTTTCCTTGGCTTTCTTACGAACCGCACCAACGGCTTTTCTTTCTTTTTCGTTTTCTATGATCTTTTTCAGCAGGATGTCTGCCGTTTCCGGATTCTTGTGCAGGTAATTGTCCAGGTGTTCTTTTACAAAATCACTTATAAAACTGCGCAGGGTAGGGCCGTCGGGTCCCATATCCCTGGAATCCAGAATGGTTTTGGTCTGGTTTGCAAACTGAGGTTCTATCAGGCGGATGCTGATGGCTCCTACAATGGATTGCCGGATATCGGATGGTTCAAAATCTTTTTTGTAGAACTCTTTTATGGTACGGGCAACCGCTTCCCTGAAAACAGACAGGTGGGTGCCTCCCTGCGAGGTGTTCTGTCCGTTGGCAAAGGACATGATGCTTTCCCCTGTTTCGTTGGCATGGGTGATCACCATTTCAATATCCTGTCCTGTCAAATGGATGGGCGGATATAGCGTTTCTTCGGTCATGCTTTCCAGGACCAGGTCCAGCAGCCCGTTTTTGGAAACGTATTCATTCCCGTTGAGCTGCATTTTCAAGCCTTTGTTCAGGTAGGCATAATGCCTCATCATTTCCTGTACGAATTCCAGGTTAATGGTGTAATTGGGAAACAATTCGGGATCAGGAATGAACCTGACCAGCGTCCCGTCTTTTTCATCTGTTTGGGTATTCCCTTCTTCCAGCAAAACACCTTTGGAGAATTTGCCGAAACGGCTTTTTCCTTCCCGGAAGGTTTCTATGTAGAACATGTTGGAAGTTGCATTAACGGCTTTCAATCCTACCCCGTTAAGGCCTACGGCCTTTTGGAATGATTTGTTATCGTATTTTGCTCCGGTGTTCATTTTGTTGGCCGCTTCAATGACTTTTCCGAAAGGAATACCCCGGCCGTAATCACGAACCGAGATTTCATTGTCACGAATGGTTACAGAAATCACTTTGCCGTGCCCCATGGCATACTCGTCTACCGAGTTGTCTATGACTTCTTTAATGAGCACGTAAAGCCCGTCGTCAGGGGTGCTTCCGTCCCCCGATTTTCCAATGTACATACCCGGCCTGCGACGGATGTGCTCATTCCATTCCAGGGTCTGGAAATTCGCTTCTGTGTAAGATGATGATGGATTCGACATACGGGGCACAAAGATAAAAAAAACTGGTAGAAGTAGTTTATTTATTGATTACATTTGCCGCTGGTTCTATTAAAGAAAAATATCATTATGTCAGATCTGAAGGGCTGCATATCACAAATTATCGGGCCGGTAGTCGACGTGGTTTTTATACATGAAGAAACCGGTAAAATACGATTGCCATCCATACATAATGCCCTTGAAGTCAAGCGTAACGACGGGAAAGTGATCGTTCTGGAAGTACAGCAGCATATTGGGGATTTTACCGTACGTACCGTGGCCATGGATTCTACGGACGGACTTTCACGGGGTACTGAAGTCAGTATATCCGATGGTCCCATAACCATGCCGGTTGGAGATTCAGTTAAGGGAAGGCTTCTGAACGTAATCGGGGAAACCATAGACGGTTTGAAACCGCTGGACAAAAGTGCGGGATCTTCTCCCATTCATAAAACACCTCCCAAATTTGAAGACCTTACTACATCAGGAGAAGTCTTATTCACAGGTATAAAGGTGATTGACCTCCTGGAACCTTATCTGAAGGGAGGAAAGATAGGCTTGTTCGGAGGGGCAGGAGTAGGCAAAACAGTGATCATTATGGAGCTGATCAACAACATTGCCAAGAAGCACAGCGGATTTTCGGTTTTTGCCGGAGTCGGCGAACGTACGCGGGAAGGAAACGATTTGTTGCGGGAGATGATACAGGCCGGGGTAATCCGTTACGGAAAAGAGTTTCTGAAAAGTATGGAGAAAGGGGAATGGGATCTAAGCAAAGTAGATTACAACGAACTGGGAAAATCCCAGGCAACACTGGTTTTCGGTCAGATGAACGAGCCTCCCGGGGCCCGTGCATCCGTGGCTCTGAGCGGACTTACCATTGCCGAGTCCATCCGGGACGATGACGGGAGCGTAAAGGACATTTTATTGTTTATTGATAATATATTCCGTTTCACACAAGCGGGGTCCGAGGTTTCTGCCTTACTTGGCAGGATGCCTTCAGCTGTTGGATACCAACCGACACTGGCCACGGAAATGGGAGTTATGCAGGAGCGGATTGCCTCAACGCGTAACGGATCCATTACATCTATACAGGCCGTTTACGT
>JAAYYL010000187.1 GCA_012515395.1 Bacteroidales bacterium | reverse complement strand
TAACTTTCATCCGGAAAATCTGACGGATAATCACACCCGTCTTGTTTTGCAGGATTGGGTCCTCCCACCAGGAATCCCGGAAGCGGTCCGTGAAGATCATCGGTAGCTGCCAGGCGATGATGAGGGTTCACCGGACTTTTTGTTCCCATACCTGTTACATAACAATATCCCAGCGGATTCCTGCCCAACAGGTAGTCCATATTATGAAATGCCTGTTCTTTGTAGTCTTTGTTTCCGTTCAGTTCGTAGCCGTAAAGAAGAGAAATGGCATTGCCCAGGCAACTTTCCGACAAGCACCCCCAGAAGAAATCCCGTTCCGAGTTACCGTAAGAAGAAGCATAGGCGGCTCCTTGCGCTTTCAGGGCAATACTGTCACAGAAACTTATTACATGCTGTTTCATGGTCTCCGTTGCCTTTCCGTTTGTCAGCAATGCAAAATATCCCAATCCGTTCACATTTCCCCAGGTGGGTGCTGTAAATGAACCGGGAGCATATTCCGTCATTTTTTCATAATAAAGATCTTTCCCCGTTGTGAGGTACAATTCGCAGGATGCCCAAAAAAATTCGTCACGGGCGGAACGGTCTCCGTAAGCTCCTGTCTGAACGTCGGGATCAAATTGCTTGTTCATTTCAAATTGATTGTACAGCGCATCGGGATGATCCAAAGCCCATTGGAAAGCATATTCTGCAGCGTTTTCCATCGTGGTGGCCGTCTGTGAGTATTCCGGAAATTGTTTAAAGATCCTTGCTGCCTGTGCCATGGATGCAGCAAAATCCAATGTGGCCGTAACGGATTTTTGAACTACATACCTCTGTTGTTTACACTCTTCAGGTTTGACAAATCCTTCAAAAGAAGGAGTGGTCAATTTGTGGTACACCCCACCGTCGCCCGGATCCTGCATGGTCAGAGCCCATTGCAGGTTGTACATCATTTCTTCCAGGATACCGTCATTGAGCGAATACCCGGGATACTTTTCATAACCCGCAAGAACAAGCCCGGTGGTATAAGAGGCATTCACAATGTATTTATTGTAATCCCCGGCATCGTACCATCCTTTTGGCGAAGAAATAATGGTTCCTTCCGGTCTTCCCGGAGAAGCGGCAGAAGCATGAATCATCACCGAGGTATCGGGATGGCCCGGTTCGGAGCGCTGCATCGTAAATGCTTCCAGTGCACTTGCTGCCAGTGGTGCCAATACATTTTCATCAATACGGAAAACAGGGGATGAGTTTCCGTTTTCTGTAAATATGCGGTATGCCCCCGGTTTATTAAATGGTGTAAAATCCAGTTGTGTAAGCATTTTGCCCGAAAAAGGGGATGCGACGGTTTCCCCCGCCGTGTTTTCATAAACCGTCTCACCGGTTTGTTCGTCTACTACCCGGAACATTCCGGAAAAGGTACCCTCTGCAAGGGCAATTTTTTCCCGGTCGGGATAATGACCCAGCTGATTGACCAGCACCTGAGGTTTTGCTGTACATGATGTCAGAAAAAGAAGCGCAAAGAGTATGTTTTTCATGGATTGGATAGTTTTTGGTTGGATTTGCGTGTAAAGATAGATATAAGAATATAAAATACAGCCGAAACGGTTATCCCGAATATATTTTCATTCAAGCCGAACGGAAGAGGTACTTTTAAAAGGATAAGCAAGATGGTTGTCGTTCCTCCTGCTATCATGGCCGGGAGAGCAGCTGCAGCTTTCGGCTTTCTTGTGTACAAAGCGGCCAGTATCGGGACAAAGAGACCGGATACCATAAAAGCATACGAATAAAGCATAAGTTCCAATACATTGCTCATGGAATGGGCCAGGACCAGGGCAAGCACTCCTATGGCCAGCGTTATGATCTGGGAAATCCTTAATTGTGCTTTCATCCCTTTTGCCGGTTTAAAGATCCTGTCCAGGATATCTGTTTGTACATTTCCGGAAGCTGCCATCAGGCAACTGTCGGCTGTAGATAAAATAGCGGAAAAATAGGCCGCCAGCATCAGCCCCATCAAACCTGCAGGCAGAACAGTGTTTAACAAGACAGGCAACGCCGTTTCTGAATCTATGCCGGCCCCGGGAGGATAACCGGCAGCGGTAAACATTCCGTTTTCAAAAGCCACGCGCGCGAACATCCCTAAAACAGTTCCCATTAGTGCCATCAACGGCCATTCAAACAAACCGGCAATAAACCAGGCTCTTTGGGCCTGCTTTTTATTTTTGGAAGCGTATATTCTCTGGTATAAGGTCATGCCGACAAACCAAATTGGAATAATGGTAACTCCCCAATTGACCAGTTGTTGCCATGTCACATTTGTCATGGATAAAAATTCTTTCCCTATGGTTGCCCTAATGACATCCATACCGCCAATGGCAGAATAAGCGATTGGAATGCCAATAAGCACCAGGCCGCACATCAGGATAAGCCACTGGATGGTATCGGTATAAATCACTGCCTTCAGGCCGCCGATGCCGGTATAGACCACAGCTACCACGCCCATGATGATCAGGGCTGTGGTCATGTCAATCTCGGCAAAAGTCGCGGAGGCAAGTTTCGCACCTGCCAACAACTGGGAACTGGTAAATCCGATGTACCCGATTGCGGATATCACACCGGCTATCATGGCTACTTTTCCGTTATAAAAATGATGGAACAACTGGGGAAATGTGAAGAACTTATGTTTTGCAGATAATTTTACGATCACCGGTATCAGAACCACAGCACTCAGCCAGGCGCCTATCAGGCCGGTGAAGAGCATCCATGAACCCGAAACACCCATAACAAAACCCAGCCCTCCCAGACCTATGGAAAAACCACCTCCCACATCGGTGGCCACTACCGACAACCCTATATGCCAACTTTTGAGCGACCGGCCACCTACATAATAATCCTCCAGATTCTTGTTTTTTTTGTAAAAATAAAAGCCGACTCCCAACATGGTCAGGAAATAAACAAGAAAGATCACGTAATCTACAACCGTCATAAATGAAATCTGATTTTGTTCCTAAAAAAACCGAACCGTTGATACAGGAGATCCCCCGTAAACCAGAACGACGTATTTACAAATATTGGATTTTTCATTATCTTTACAGAAAGCAGTGCAACCATTTATTATCAAATAACATGAAAACTTTAAGAACAATTATTACAGGAATGCTTATCGCTTACCTGACGCTGACCAGCTGCGGTACTATAGGAAGAACAGGCGTAGGCGCAGGTATCGGAGTGGCAGCCGGTGCCGCTGCAGGAGCCGGGATCGGGGCAGCTGCCGGAAATACTGCCGTAGGAACTGCCATTGGTGCCGTTGTGGGTGGTGTTGCCGGAATCTTGATTGGCCGTCATATGGATAAACAAAAAGCCGAACTTGAAGAGATCCTGCCGGAAGACGCATCTATTGAAATGGTCAATGAAGGACAGGCCATAAAAGTAACCCTTGAATCGGGTATTCTCTTTGCAACAAATTCAACGGCCATTGGAGAAAATGCCAAAACTGCCCTTAAGAATTTCTCGGTAAACCTCAACCAGAATCCTGATACCAATATTGAGATCGTAGGCCATACCGATATCACGGGAACGGTAGAATACAACCAGGGATTATCCGAAAGAAGGGCCCGAAGTGTACGTGATTATCTGTTGCTTCAGGGTGTTCAAGGGGATCGCATGAACACCGTTGGGAAAGGCATACACGAACCTGTTGCTGATAATAACACAATAGAAGGCAGGTTACAAAACCGCCGAGTAGAGATCTTAATCCTTCCTAATGAGAAAATGATTGAGGAAGCACAACGGGAAGCGGAAACTGCCCGTTAAGATCTTTTTACCTTTTTTTAGCCGGTTTGATTTTATCTGACCGGTTTTTTTGCATATAAAAAAATGTCCATTATCTTTGTATTGAACAAATGCTCATAATATGGCCAGGCCAAAAAAACTGAGAAAAATAACCAATCCTCCTAAAATCAAGGGATTCAGCCCCATTCGACCCTTCCCGGGAAACGGATCTTCCCCTGTTCTTTTGGATTACGACGAATTCGAAGCCTTGCGCCTGAGCGACTATGAATTAAAAAGTCAATCGGAATCCGCAGTTGAAATGGGGATATCCAGACCCACCTTCGCACGTATCTATGAAAGTGCCCGCCGGAAAGTAGCCAAATCGTTTGTGGAGGGTGCCCCTATCCTGTTTCAGGGCGGACCTGTCTATTTTTCCAGCGAATGGTACTCTTGCAAAGACTGCGGCTGCTGGTTCAATCACCTGAACAAGGAAGATCCTATGATCGTTTGTCCCCTATGCCGGTCTGCGAATACCGAGCAATCAGAGGCTATTGACGAAACAAACAAATAAAAAATTTTTCAAAATTATGAAAATTGCAATCACTTCTACCGGGAACAGTCCGGACGCAACATTGGACAGCCGTTTTGGACGCTGTTCCTATTTTGTTATTTACGACACGGAATCCGGGTCCACTGAGTTTATTCCCAATCCGAACAAACAAGCCATGGAAGGAGCCGGCCCTGCATCCATACAGCTGGTAGCCTCCAAAGGCGTAGAAAAAGTGGTTTCCGGTGAATTCGGAGCCAAAGTCAAGGCAATATTTGACAGTCTCAAGATTCAGCTTGTCATTGTCAATGATTGTAACATGACCATAAACAACATCATTGAAATGGTTTCTAAACAATAATTTTTAGCTATGAAAAAAATCGCTATTCCCTTGGAAAACGGTCGTTTGTGTGCCCATTTCGGGCATTGCCAGCAATTTTCAATTATTGACGTGGATAACAATGCCATTGTATCGGAAACACGGGTCACTCCTCCGCCTCATGAACCGGGATTATTACCGGCATGGCTGGCCGAAAAAGGTGTCAGCCACATCATTGCTGGCGGAATGGGTCAAAGAGCGCTCGCTTTGTTTAAAAATCAGAACATACAAGTCTGCGTTGGTGCAGGGTCTGAAGATCCTGTGGAACTTGTCAACGACTGGATAAAAGGATCTTTGTCCACCGGTTCGAATGCGTGCGACCATTAATCCCCTGAAATAATGAAAATTGCCATTGCCAGTGGGAAAGGCGGGACGGGGAAGACCTTTGTTTCAACCAATCTCTTTGCTGTAGCGGAGAAAGAGGCCCTGAATGTAACGTTGGTTGACTGTGATGCCGAAGAACCGAATGTTACTGAATTCATTGACGGTAAAACCATCAGTACGGAGATTGTCAATCAGCACCTTCCTGTTATCAATAAGGAAGCTTGTGTCTATTGCGGCAAATGTCGTGATTGGTGTAATTACAATGCCATAATATGCCTCCCGGAAAAGAAACAGATATACCTGATAGAAGATCTGTGTCACGATTGCGGTGCCTGCCTGGCAGCCTGTCAGTACAATGCGATCACTGAAATTGAAAAAAGACTGGGAACAGTTACCGTAAAAGAGTATTCAAATCAGGCAAGAATCGTAGAAGCACGTTCGGATATCGGAGTTTATTCACCGGTTTCCGTGATTAAAGCCGCTCTGGACAAAGTTCAGGATACGGACTTGATATTGATGGATTCACCTCCCGGTATTTCCTGTCCTTT
>JAAYYL010000186.1 GCA_012515395.1 Bacteroidales bacterium | reverse complement strand
GTGCAACGGGTAACAAAAGGCCGACTAAAAATTCATTCTTTGAAACTAAAAAATTATTCTTTGAATAAGTAACAAAAAACACCAACATATTTCTGGCGTGCAGTTGAGTATCGGCATGCCGGTACCATCGGAAGCTATCAACCTGTGCGGTGATAAAAACATGAAGTGGAAAAGTTACCGCTTAGAAGCCATCAAGAGAAATCAACAGTTAGAAATCCCTGAAAACTGTTTACTTTTGTCCTCCAGTCAACCCTTGACAGGAATAAGACTTGGTAAGTAAACAAACCTCAGGTATAACACGCTGAAGTCAACAAATATCAGGTATAATTTATAAACCGAGTCAACTCTTCTAAGAGATAAAACATCCAGGTAGTCAACCAAAATCAGGAAACTACAGATTGCGGAAAATCTCAGTTCCATCCTCAAAAACCGCCCTATATGAGGATGGATGGCAGAAAAACACCGGTCGGTCCTCAAAAACCCGCCTATATGAGGACGGAAGGCTGAAAATCCAAGGTCGGTCCTCAAAAACCCGCCTAAATGAGGATGGATTGCGGAAAATCTCAGTTCCATCCTCAAAAACCGCCCTATATGAGGACGGATGGCAGAAAAACACCGGTCGGTCCTCAAAAACCGCCCTATATGAGGATGGATGGCAGAAAACTTATGGGGTTGTATTGGGAAGAAGGGCCCTCGGATACAAAGGATACAAAAGACACAAACGAGCGCGGGATTTTGCAGGATGCGTGGGAAGGAACTAAGAACCCGGAATCTGATAAATTTGTAGAGTGCAGAAATTCCAGGAAGTCCAGTAAGTCCAGTAAGTCCAGTAAGTCCAGAAATCTCAGTAATTCCAGAGAAGTGTTATCATTACAGCTAAGTACGAGACAAGTAATAAATAAAGCCGGCTAAAAATCACTTTTAGTCGGCCTTATATTAGATTATGCGGTTCATTCATTTGAATGAACAGAACAAAACGTTATTTTCCGGCAAAAAAATCTTTTTCCTTATCTATTGGAATGATATCTTCCTGAAAAACATAGGCTCCGCTGCGTTCCGAACGGACCATACGAATGCATTTAACACTGCCTTTTCCTGCCGTTTTATCTTTAAGTGTTGCTACCGCTTTCTTTGCCATAACTTTCTCTTTTAACCTATTTAATTTCTCTGTGAACCGTCACTTTCTTCAGGAAAGGATTGTATTTTTTACGTTCCAGACGTTGTGTGGTATTCTTTTTATTCTTGGTGGTTATATAACGGGACATTCCCGGAACTCCACTTTCTTTTTGTTCGGTACATTCAAGAATGATCTGTACTCTGTTTTCTTTCTTTGCCATAAGACGAAATATTATACAATATCAATCAAACCTTTTTCTCTGGCAGCTTTCAATGTGGCAGCCAATCCGTTTTTATTTATAGTACGGATCCCGGCGGCACTTACTTTTAAAGTAATGAAACGGCCTTCTTCTTCAGACCAGAAACGTTTGGTTTTCAGGTTGGGAGCAAATTCTCTTTTGGTACGGCGTTTTGAGTGAGACACATTGTTCCCTACCATTCTCTTCTTACCTGTAACTTGACAAACTCGTGCCATGGTATCTTAATTTTGTGATTTATTCATTTTTAAGGGGCTGCAAATATCTGCATTTTTTTTGGAAACCCAAAATTTATTTGAAACTGAATTTCAATATGCGATCCCAACGGATGTTCGAGGGGAAAGTTTTGTGTTTATCCGTAGAAAACCATACAACAACGGGATTACCTACAATTCTGTCTTCCGGAACAAAACCCCAGTAACGCGAATCCAGCGAGTTATGGCGGTTGTCTCCTATCATAAAGAAATAATCCTGCTCAAAAGTATATTCCGTAGTTTGCTTTCCGTCAATGTAGTACGCTCCGTCACGTTCTTCAAGTGTATGTCCTTCATAAGAAGTAATAATACGCCTGTACAAAGGTATGTTCATAGGTGTAAGAGTTACCTTTGCCCCGGCCTGAGGAATCCACAGGGGACCGTAGTTATCTCTTGTCCACGGAAAATCCGGAGAAGTAGCAAATGGGAATAACATCAACTGGGAATCCGGGTAATCAGGAGGAAAAACATCAATATTCTGGGTCACGGAAACGATACTTCTCAAGGCAGCCAGTTCTCCTGCATGCTCTTCGTTTAAGGGCAGTGCAGGATAGCCGGGAAGACGGTTGTCAAAGTATGTCTCGGCAGGAGAAATCCTATATTTTTCAAGGATCCGCTGATTAAGCGGCTGTCCATCCGTTACTACTGTATAGGTGTTCCGGATACCTGAAAAAACGGGTTGCGGTATACTATTTACATAAACCTTTCCGTTTTTCAGTTCCAGGGTATCCCCGGCTACAGCCACACATCTTTTCACGTAATTATCTTCTTTGCCCGGCGGACGTGATTTAACCGGGCCGTAATGCTCCAGGGTGCTTTTTCTACCATTCAGCCTTACGTGCGTATAATAATCATCTGTGGGATAATTGACCAGTACAGTATCACCATGCGGAAAGTTGAAAACTACCATATCATTTCTACTGACCCGTGAAAAACCGGCCATCCTTTTATACGGCCTCTCAATCAGCCGGGTATAAGACTCTTTCCCAAATATCACATTATGAGTCAAAGGGATTGTCAGGGGATGTTGCGGTCTTTTGGGGCCGTATTTCAGTTTCCCCACAAACAGGTAATCTCCTGTCATAAGGGTGTTTTCCATGGAAGATGTCGGAATCATGTAAGCTTCAAAGAAAAAAGACTTTACAAAAGTTGCCGCTATCAACGCAAATATGATTGCATCTACCCATTCCAGGGCTACGTTTCGCTTTTCACCTTCTTTGTAAGTCTTTTTCCAAAAAGCCCATTTGACTTTTTTGGTTATGTACAGATCAAAGATGATAACCAGACCGAACAGCCACCAAAAGTTGCCCAGCCAGATCACCCATAACAGGTAACCGGCGGCAACCAGTGAAAATTTTATCCAGCGGTTCAAAACCCTGAAGTTATTTAATGGAGCTTATTATGGCTTCAAATGCCTGGGGATTGTTCATAGCCAGGTCTGCAAGAACCTTACGGTTAAGGCCGATGTTTGCCTTGTTCACTTTACCCATAAACTGGGAGTAGGTCATTCCGTGGTTACGGGCAGCAGCATTGATGCGCTGTATCCATAAAGCCCTGAAAGAACGTTTTTTGTTTTTACGGTCACGGTATGCGTAGGTTAACCCTTTTTCATACGTGTTTTTGGCTACCGTCCAGACGTTGCGGCGAGCCAGAAAATTACCCTTCGTCTGTTTTAGAATTTTTTTGCGCCTGGCCCTGGAGGCCACGGCATTTACCGATCTTGGCATGATTTTAATTCTTTGCGATTGTCAGCGTTCTCCTCCTTTGAGATTCTTTTCCTGCTGTGCAATCTGGTTAATATTTATGCAGTCTTAAGCGCAGATCAATTCTTTGATGCGCTTTTCATCTGCCTTATTTACCAAAGAGGAATAAGTCAGATTACGTTTCTGCTTTTTCGTTTTTTTCGTCAAAATATGACTGTGATAAGCGTGTTTCCGCTTGATCCTTCCGGTACCTGTTAACGTAAAACGTTTTTTGGCTCCGGAATTTGTTTTCATTTTGGGCATACTTGTGTTTTTATATATAGTTTGGTTGTTTGCTATTTTTTTGCCGTCTTCAAAGGTGCGAGCATCATAATCATGCGTTTTCCTTCCAGCTTTGGCATCTGTTCCGCTTTCCCGTAATCCTCCAGATCAACGGCAAACCTGAGCAGCAATTTCTCTCCCTGCTCGGAAAAAACGATGGAACGACCTCTGAAAAAAACATACGATTTTACTTTTGCGCCATCTTTCAGGAATTCTATGGCATGCTTCAGTTTAAACTGATAATCGTGTTCATCGGTATTGGGGCCGAACCGGATTTCCTTGACAACAACCTTGGAAGCGTTGGCTTTCATCTCTTTTGCTTTCTTACGCCTCTGGTACAAATATTTCTGGTAATCAATGATTTTGCATACAGGCGGATCGGTTTGTGCCGAAATTTCCACCAGATCCAAATTCATCCTTTCAGCCATTTTCAAGGCCTGTGCAATAGGATAGATTCCCGGGTTCTCAATATTGTCTCCCACAACACGCACCTGGGGAACATCAATTTCGTTATTGATCCTGGCACCGTCATCCTGTTTGGGTGTCCTGTTATAATACCTTCCCTGATTGTTCCTTTTGTGGGGTGAAAATTGTGGCTTGTAAGGTGTTCCGATAATTTATTCCTCCTTTATTAGTTCGTTAAATCGTTTATTTCTTTCCGAAGCAAAGCAACAAATTCCTCCGGTTTCATGGTTCCCTGGTCTCCTTTACCCTGACGCCGGACAGACACAGTTCCTGAAGATTCCTCTTTTTCTCCAACTATCAGTAAATAGGGAATCCTCTTCAACTCATTCTCTCTTATGCGCTTACCAACTGTTTCATTGCGGTCGTCAAGCGAGGCGCGAAGTTCGGAATTATTCAAGAATTCACAAACTTTTTTTGCAAATTCATTAAATTTTTCACTTAACGGCAGGACCACGACCTGGTCAGGGGCCAGCCATAACGGGAATTTTCCACCCGTATGTTCCAGTAGAACAGCAACAAAGCGCTCCATAGATCCGAAAGGAGCACGATGAATCATTACCGGTCGGTATTTTTTATCATCCGGCCCAATATATTCCAATTCAAAACGTTCCGGCAAATTATAATCTACTTGTATGGTTCCCAGCTGCCACTTTCTTCCTATTGCGTCCCGTACCATAAAATCAAGTTTTGGCCCGTAAAAGGCTGCTTCTCCGTATTCTACCCGTGTATCCAGATTTTTTTCTGCAGCAGCTTCAATGATCGCTTGTTCTGCTTTTTCCCAGTTTTCATCCGACCCGATATACTTGGATGTGTCGTTTTTGTCACGCAGTGAGACCTGTACCGTAAAATCTTCAAAACTCAAGGTCCTGAAAATGTAGAGTACAATGTCAATCACTTTGCAAAATTCTTCCTTTAACTGATCCGGACGGCAGAAAATGTGAGCATCATCCTGGGTAAATCCCCTGACTCTTGTAAGTCCATGCAATTCACCGCTTTGTTCGTAACGGTAAACCGTTCCGAATTCAGCCAGTCGGACCGGCATATCTTTATAGGAATGCGGCTTGGTCCTGTAAATTTCACAATGGTGGGGGCAGTTCATGGGTTTAAGCAGAAATTCTTCCCCTTCTTGCGGGGTCTTTATGGGTTTAAAACTGTCTGCACCGTATTTTGCATAATGACCGCTTGTTACATACAATTCTTTTTGTCCTATATGAGGTGTGATCACTTGCTGGTAGCCGTGCTTTTTTTGCACTTTCTTCAAAAAGTTTTCCAATTGTTCCCTCAGAGCTGCTCCTCTTGGCAGCCATAAAGGCAATCCCTGTCCCACACGCTGTGAAAAAGCGAACAATTCCAGTTCTTTTCCTAATTTTCTGTGATCCCTCTTTTTGGCCTCCTCCATCATTTTCAGGTAATCATCCAGCAAAGATTTTTTAGGAAAAGTAATTCCGTAAATCCGTGTCAGCATCTGACGTTTTTCATCGCCCCTCCAGTAGGCACCTGCAATTGAGGTAAGCTTTATGGCTTTTATCAGGGAAGTATCGGGAATATGAGGTCCCCGGCAAAGATCCGTAAAAACACCGTTGGAATAAAAAGTGATGGTCCCGTCTTCCAGATCTTCTATCAGCTCGCATTTATAAGGGTCTCCTTTCTCACGGTATATTCTCAGAGCTTCTTCCTTACTGACTTCTCGCCGTTCAAAAAGCTGTTTGCTTCTGGCCAGCTCCATCATTTTTTTCTCTACAGGCTCAAGGTCGGCTTCAGATAACTGACGTCCTTCCAGGTCTATATCGTAATAAAAACCGTTCTCGATGGCCGGACCTATACCAAATTTAACGCCGGGATACAATATTTCCAAAGCTTCGGCCATCAAGTGCGATGAAGAATGCCAGAACACCTGCTTACCGTCTTCGTCTTCCCATTTAAGAAAACGGACAGAAACATCCTGTTTCAAAGGCATTTGTATATCAGTCAATTTTCCATCCACTTTCATGGCAAGCACTTCTGCTGCCAGCCGGGGACTTATATCCTGTGCTATCTGATATCCTGTTGTACCGGATTCGTATTGTTTTGTTTTCCCGTCGGGAAAAGTAATTGTGATCATAATTTGAATGTAAAAAGGTTCTTTTTTGTTCTAACTTGCAAAGTTAGGTATTTTTTAAAAATTTTGGTTACTTTGTGACCGAAACTAAACGATTTACCGATGAAACATACTTTCTGGAACAAAGCTGCCGTATACGGAATTGTCCTGGCGCTTGTTTCCGTTTTTTTTATGGTTATCCAGACGGTTCTTGAGCCTGCCAGGTGGCTGAACATTATGTTATGGATCGTGAAGCTGGCCGGAACCCTTGGTTTGCTTTTCTATTTCATGAAAGATTTCGGAACCGGAAAAGATACGTATTCCTACGCTGATGCATTTAAATTCGGAATGGCGGTCTCTTTTTGTTCTTCAATAATTGCCGCCGGGTATTATTACTTCCATGTTATGTTTATTTTCCCGGACACATCATCCCAGATTTCAAATGCCATGATGATGGGCTTTGAACAGGCCGGCATCAGCTCCGAAGATTTCAATATGGATAAGTTCATAGCACGGCTGCCCGTGATTATGATGGTTTCTCAATTGATATATTTCAATATACTGGGTCTTATATGGTCATCCATCCTGGCAAGCGGAGCCAAACAGAAAGTGACAACCTCTCCGTTTGACAACTAAGTTTTTTATCTATGGACCTGTCTGTTGTCATTGCATTGTATAATGAAAGGGATTCATTGCCGGAATTACTGGAACGTATCCGTACGGTTCTGGATTCTCCGCTGGTGGAAAATACCAAGGAGCTGCCCCTTTATGAAGTAATCTTTGTAGATGACGGCAGTACGGACGGATCCTGGGATTTCATATCGGATCAGGCAAGTAAGGATTCGCGGGTACACGGTATCCGGTTTCGGAGGAATTACGGAAAATCCGCAGCTCTGTATTGCGGATTTGAAGCTGCCCGGGGAAATGTGGTTATCACCATGGATGCCGATCTCCAGGATGACCCTGCCGAAATCCCCGCACTTTACAATATGGTAACTTCCGGAAATTATGATCTGGTTTCAGGATGGAAAAAGAAAAGAAAGGACGGCTTGTTTTCCAAAACCATTCCCTCACGCCTGTACAACGCAACTGCCAGAATGGTTACCGGCATCAAACTTCACGATATGAATTGCGGGTTGAAAGCTTACAAGGGAGAAGTTGTCAAAAGTATTGAAGTATACGGTGAAATGCACCGTTACATTCCTTACCTGGCCAAACAGGCCGGTTTCTCCAAAATAGGCGAAAAACCCGTGGTACACTCCCGTCGTAAATACGGAAAAAGCAAATTCGGACTGAGCCGGTTTGTAAACGGATATCTGGACCTTCTGAGCTTATGGTTTCTTGCCCGTTTCGGAAAAAGGCCCATGCATATATTCGGGCTGTTCGGGTCGTTGATGTTTATTGCCGGGGGAGTTATTGCCGTATGGCTCATCATACAAAAGCTTTACTGGCAAACACACGGATTCCCTTACCGTCAGGTAACCGACCAGCCACTGTTCTATTTGGCTCTCCTGGCGATCGTTCTTGGAATGCAGCTTTTCCTGGCAGGCTTCCTTGGAGAACTCATCTCACGCAATGCTACAGAAAGAAACCACTACCACATCTCTGAAAGACGTTGAACTCACCCATTTTCATTCGGGCGGACGTGCTTGTTCAAGGGAAAAGATATACGTTAGCGGCGGTATTCCCGGAGAACGTGTGGAAATTGTATCTCAACGGGGAAAGGGCTTTCGCAGCGGAACTGCCGTAAATATACTTCGCGCTTCCGGCGACAGAATCATTCCTTTTTGCCCACATGCCGGCATTTGCGGAGGATGTCCGTGGCAACACATGCGGTATGAAGCACAATTGAAATGGAAAAGGGATATCCTCATACGTGCCCTGGACAAATACGCAATTCAGATTCCGCCTGAAGGGCTGCCCGATGTGGTAGCTTCTCCGTTGGAAAAAGGATACAGAAACCGCGTGGAATATACTTTTGAAGCCGGAGAAGGCCGGAACAAAAACATCATGGGCTTCCATCCGCCCGGAGATCTTTCTACTGTTTTTGATTGCAAAGAATGTTTTTTATTACCGGCCGGAATGCATGAAATAGCAAGAGGAATAAGGGAAACAGCTTTGGAAACAAAAATCCCGTTTTATCGCTTTGAAAACAGGTCCGGCATACTAAGAAATCTCACCCTGCGTTGTACAACTACCGGTGATCTGGCAGTAATCGCCGGATTCACATCCAATGACACCGGTATTATCCTTCCTTTTCTTGATCTGCTGTCCAGTCGTTACAAACAAGTAACCTCATGGGCTTATACTGTCTGGGACCCGTATTCAACAGCCCGTTATTACGATCCTGTATTTCACCACCATAAAGGCAAGACATACCTGGAAGAAAAATCAGGACCGTTACGTTTTCAATATAGTTTATCTTCGTTTTACCAGCCCAACCCTCTTCAGGCTAAAGTCATATACGACCACATACTGGAACAGGCTGAAAATTTTGTTACGGAAACGGATCCGATTTATGACCTGTATACGGGAGTGGGTACCATTGCCCTGACTTTGGCCCGAAAATTCAAAAAAACCCGCATTACCGGGATAGAGGGAAATCCCGATTCTGTAAGGGATGCCCTAAGGAATGCATCCGTGAACAATCTGAACCGGGTTCATTTTCTTGAAGGAGATATCCTCCGGACTTTTACACCTTCCTATACAGCCCGGGACACCAATCCTTCTTTGGTATTGCTGGATCCTCCCAGAAGCGGGACACTTACCGAGATAAAAAAAACGATCCTGGCGTCCAAACCCGCCGGGATCATTTATTTAAGTTGCAACCCCGTGTCGTTGGCCTGGGATCTGAAACAATTAACCGAAAACGGATACCGTACGGCAGCTATCCGGCCTTTTGATATGTTTCCTCACACCCATCACGTGGAAACACTGGCTGTCTGCAAAAAAGTATAACAACAGTTACAAAGGACGGTTTAAATACTCGTCAAATGACTGAGGCGCCGGTATGTACGAACTCTCAAAGAGAGGAGACGATATCAAAAAGTCAGCCGTAGACCTGTTGCAGGCAGTGGGAATATTGTAAAGACTGGATATGCGCAACAAAGCCTTGACATCCACGTCGTGGGGCTGTGGCTGCATGGGATCCCAAAAAAAGATCAAGATATCAATTTTGCCTTCGGCTATCAATGCGCCCATTTGCTGATCCCCTCCCAGGGGACCTGATTTAAGCGTGGTTACGTCAATCCCGGTTGCTTTTTCAACCATACGGCCCGTTGTCCCTGTACAAACGAGTTTGTGTTTGATCAGGCGATCCTTGTTGTACTCCACCCATTCAATCAAATCGATTTTCCTGTTGTCGTGGGCTACCAAAGCCAGATTTTTCCTATACATGATCGTTTTACATATTTGCACACTGGTCACACGAAAGGGCGGCTGCTTCCATGATTCCTTCACTCATTGTAGGATGCGGGAATATAGAATGAATCAAATCGTGACCGGTGATCTTCATCCCGCGGGATGCCACCAATCCGCCTATCATTTCCGTGGCGTGTGCCCCGATGATGTGGGCTCCCAGCAATATATCCGTTTCAGCATCAAAAACAAGTTTTACAAACCCGTCTCTTTCCCCTGCAGCTGCCGCTTTCCCGGATGCCGTAAAAGGATACTTCCCGATTTTCACTTTAATGCCTTTCTTTTCGGCATCCTTTTCACGCAATCCTACGGATGCAATCTCGGGCGTTGTATAAATACATCCCGGCACATTGTCATAATCTACATCAGGAACATCCAGGCCGGCCATTCTTTCCACGCAGCATAGCGCTTCGGCAGAAGCCAGATGGGCCAGGGCCGGTGTGTTCAGAACATCTCCTACCGCATAAATACCGGGAACCGTCGTCATGAAATTTTTATCAACATTTATCCTGCCCCGGGTCATTTGAACACCAGCTGCTTCCAGTCCCAAATTTGCCGTACTGGGAACAACACCCACTGCGGACAACACGATATCGGCCTCGACGTATTCTACCCCCTTTTTTGTTTGAACCGCCAGGCGACAACCCTCACAGGTTTTGTCAGCAGACTGTACCCCGGAAGAGGTCATGATCTTCATGCCTGCTTTACGGAATGAACGGCTCAACTGTGCAGCAACGTCCGTGTCTTCGGTCGGCACAATCTGATCCATATATTCAATTAATGTAACTTTTGTGCCGAGTGAATGGTAGAAAAATGCCAACTCGGCACCTATGGCGCCCGATCCTATTACCGCCATAGTAGCGGGTATTGATTCAGGAACCATAGCCTGGCGATAACCAATGATCTTTTTCCCGTCTATGGATGCCCCGGGAAGAGAGTTTGGTTTTGACCCCGTGGCAATCAGAATGTTTTTCCCTTCCAGGACCTGATCACCCACGGCAACTTGTCCGGGACCTTTAACGGTACCGCGCCCGCGTATGACATCTATCTTGTATTTATTCAATAAAAATTCTATTCCTTTTGTCATTTGCGCCGCTACCTGACGGCTTCTTTGAACAATGGCCTTGATATCGGGCTCCACCGTGCCATTTATTTTAACCCCGTAAGTTTCTGCATGTCTGGCCATATTTAATGCTTCCACACTCTTCAACAAAGCTTTGGTGGGAATACAGCCCCAATTCAGACAAACTCCTCCCAGGAGGGCTTTTTCGATCACTATGGTTTTAAACCCCAATTGGGCACTTCTGACAGCTGCTACATATCCTGCCGGACCGGATCCGATAATAATTAAGTCGTAACTCATAGATCTATACTGATTTTGATTATAAATTTTTACCGTGACAATGTTTGTATTTTTTCCCGCTTCCGCATGGACAGGGATCGTTCCTGCCTACCTGTTTTTCAACGTGAACAGGCGCGTTGGAACGGGGTTCTGCAGATTGCGTAAGCATTTCGGGACGTGATGTTTGCGTATTACTCAGATCGGTGCGACGCCGTTCGTTGCCTGCCTTATCCAGTTTATCCTGATCCTGACGCAGGGGAATATGAGCCTTAAGCAAAAATGCCAGTACTTCCCGGGCAATTTTTTCCAGCATTTCGCTGAAAAGCTTGAAGCTTTCAAATTTATATATCAGCAACGGATCTTTTTGTTCATAAGTAGCATTTTGCACCGATTGTTTCAGATCATCCATATCACGCAAATGCTCTTTCCAGTACTCGTCTATCATCACAAGGTTTATGGTCTTGTTAATAGCCCGTATCAGTTCTTTTCCCTTGCTTTCATATGCCTTTTTAATATTGACGATAACCTGGTAGATCCGCTTGCCGTCTCCCACCGGTACTACTACATTCTCATAAGTGGCACGTTGCGTTTCATAAATATTTTTCATGATCGGCCAGGCCTGGGCAACAAGTGTTTCTGCACGTCTGCCGTATACTTTCTGTATTTGTTCAGCCAGGGCTTCTGACAATTCAGAAATATTTTGTCTGCGATACATTTGGTCGTCAATACCCGGTTCAATGGATACCTGTCGGATCAGTTCGTGAGTAAAATCCTCGTAATCCACGCCTTCCATTTGCTGCACAAACGACTCGGCAAAGTCGGACATCATGTTGGCAACATCCACATCCACACGCTCGCCGTACAATGCATTCCGTCTACGGGTATAGATAACTTCCCGCTGTGAATTCATCACATCATCGTATTCCAGCAAACGTTTTCTGATCCCGAAATTGTTTTCTTCCACTTTTTTCTGTGCGCGTTCAATGGAGCTGGACAACATGGAATGCTGCAGGACCTCTCCTTCTTTCATGCCCATTTTATCCACAATTGAAGCTATACGGCCACTGCCGAACAAACGCATCAGATCGTCTTCAAGGGATACGTAAAAATTGGATGATCCGGGGTCCCCCTGGCGTCCCGCACGCCCCCTCAACTGTCTGTCAACCCGTCGGCT
Organism: Bacteroidales bacterium; assembly: GCA_012515395.1. Taxonomy (GTDB): domain Bacteria; phylum Bacteroidota; class Bacteroidia; order Bacteroidales; family UBA932; genus DMER64. The sequence continues at coordinate 1,359 of JAAYYL010000186.1, read as the reverse complement.
GTCGTGACGTTCCGTTCCAATGATAGCCAAACCTCCGGCTTCCCTCACACCTTCGCCGAGTTTGATGTCTGTTCCCCTTCCGGCCATGTTTGTGGCAATGGTCACTGCTCCGGCACGACCTGCCTCGGCAACGATCTCGGCTTCCCGGGCATGTTGCTTGGCATTCAGCACATTGTGTTTTAGGCCACGCATCTTGAGCATGCGGCTGAGCAACTCGGAAACTTCAACAGAAGTCGTTCCCACCAGTACCGGCCGCCCTTCTTTAGTCAGATCAATGATCTTATCAATTACGGCATTGAACTTTTCACGTTTTGTTTTATAGATCAGATCATCTCCGTCAATCCGGATGACCGGCCGATTGGTGGGTATCACAACCACATCCAGTTTGTAAATGGACCAAAACTCTCCGGCCTCCGTTTCTGCCGTACCGGTCATACCGGCCAGCTTGTGATACATACGGAAATAATTCTGAAGCGTAATGGTGGCAAATGTTTGGGTAGCGGCTTCTACCTTTACTTTTTCCTTGGCTTCAATAGCCTGATGCAATCCGTCGGAATAACGCCTTCCCTCCAGAACACGACCCGTCTGTTCGTCTACGATCTTGATCTTATTGTCCACTACAATGTATTCCACGTCTTTTTCAAACATGGCATAGGCCTTGAGCAATTGATTGACCGTATGGACCCTTTCGGATTTCACGGCGTAATCGCTTAACAAGGCATCTTTGGCTGCGGCTTTCTCTACATCCGACAGATTTTGTTTTTCCAGGTCTGATATCTCATTTCCCATGTCGGGTAAGATAAAGAACTTGGAATCACTCATCTTTTTAGCTATCAGATCGTGCCCTTTTTCGGTCAGATCTACGGATTTTTGCTGTTCCTCAATAACAAAATACAGATCGTCCGTTATCAGGTGCATCTGTTTGTTGTTATCCTGCATGTAGAAATTTTCCGTTTTCTGCAACAATTGCTTGATACCCTGTTCACTCAGGTATTTGATCAGAGGGTTGTATTTGGGAAGTCCCTTGAAAGCCTTCAGGAGCACTTTCCCTCCGTTTTCCTCGTCCCCCTCGGAAATCAGTTTCCGTGCCTCGGCAAGGTATTGCTGAACAAGCGTTCTCTGTGCCTGGTACAATTGTTCCACAATTGGCCTGAATTCGTTAAATTGCTGGTCTTCTCCCCTTGGAACCGGGCCCGAGATGATCAATGGCGTTCGTGCATCGTCAATCAAAACCGAGTCAACCTCGTCCACGATGGCATAATGGTGCTTGCGCTGTACGAGATCCTGGGAATTTATGGCCATATTATCCCTCAGGTAATCAAAGCCGAATTCATTGTTTGTTCCAAAAGTAATGTCGGC
>JAAYYL010000185.1 GCA_012515395.1 Bacteroidales bacterium | reverse complement strand
GATCCGTTTCCACAACCACGGGAAGTGTTTTTACGAACATGCCCACACTGTCCTGTACCCTTTCGTCAATCCGGCCGTTGTGCGCCGTACAGAAACAAAGCTTGTTCTCACGGGTATAACGGTTCATACAGATACCCAGGGCCCCGGCAAACAAGTTATTGGGGGAAATGTCAAGGCGCTTGCAATAATCACTGATCTCTTGATAATCAACATATTCAGAAACTTTATCCAGTGTTCCCGAGGCCTGTTCGGACCGGTTCAGGATGGGAAGCTTTGCCGGGGTGACCCCTGAGAGCCTTTCTGTAAAATAGGCTTCATCTTGTTTGTATTCTTCTCCCTGCATACGCTCTGTTTCCATCAAGGCAAAATCACCGCAGGTAAAGGATTCCTCCTGAAGTTCCTCCCCGTTGTAGGCTTTAACCAGGTCCTTGTTAAACACAATGCTGGAAGAACCGTCGTAGGCAATATGATGTATGTCAAGCAGGACGTAAATCTTTCGCGGGGTACTGTAGATATCTATCCGGTACAGGGGTTCTCCGGACAACAGATCAAAAGGCCTGATGGTTTTTAGCAGACGTTCCCTTATCCCTTCTTCTTTTGTTTCGAATACCGGAATGTTTACCGGGTCTTCTTTTACAAAATACTGTACTACTTCTCCGTTTCCCAGCAATTTCAATTTCAGTTTCAGGAAAGGATGTGCCTCTATTACTTTGACAAAAGCATCCTGCAATTTTTCGGATTCTATCTTTTCAGGAAATTCATAAAGAAAAGGATTGTTATACTGGGTCAGTTCCTTGTCTTTTTGCCATTCGTAATACATGCCCTTCTGGGCATTTGTCAGGGGGTAGGTTTTTTGCTGCATTGTCTGATACTTATTATGTATTGATCGTTATTCTTTCCTGTATAAAACACCCGGCTTTCACCGCTTTCCATTTGTTGCGGATGGCAGTTTATGCCTGTTCCCGTTGATTTGACATAACTTTCCTTGCGTGTCCACATTTCCGTAAACCGTTGTGCCTCCATCCCGGGCAGGCCGGTCACCCACTCGTATTCCTTGGGATTACAAATGTACCGTGCCATATCGTCGTCGTATCCGGTAACTTTTTCTATATCAATGCCTACCGGATCCAGGGAAAGAACACATACCACCGCACCCCGGCTATGGCTTATGTTGAAATGTATATTGGGATAATTGACCAGGTAAGGTTTGTTGTTGGAGCCGTATGCGAATACGGGCAGTTGCGTAAACAATTTTTCCTTTTTCAATGCGTAGACGAGCAATACATAAGCTGCCGCACACAGTTTGCGGTCTGCTATTCTTGTGTAGCTCATCATTTGACGACTGCGCTCAATAGGCATAAAAGCCCGGCACAAATCCGGAAAACTGTCCGGCAAAGCGTCTGCATGAGCCAAAAGGTAGATCATCCTTACAAATGTAAAAAAAATCCCGTCGCAAAGCGGCGGGATTGCAAATGGTATGTTGCAGAATTAGCTGCGTCTAACATTTACGGCATTTAATCCTTTTCTTCCTTCCTGTAAGTCGAAAGTTACTTCATCGTTGTCCCTGATCCTGTCAATAAGACCTGATGAATGTACAAAATACTCTTTGGACGAGTCTGCGTCCTTGATAAAACCAAAACCTTTGATCTCATCGTAAAATTTAACGGTTCCGTTATTCATTGAAATAAAAATAAAAAAATAAAAAATTATATGAGTTGCAAATGTATGACAATAAATCGGATAAATTGCAGTATTCTATGAAAATAAATGATTAAAACATAAAGCGTATCCCGGCATTCAGATTAAAATAAAGGGGCCTTTCCCCCCGGATGGTATGTACCGGGTTGTGACTGTCAAAGAAAAAAGAGACTCCGGGTTCCACGAAAAGTCCAAGGACACTTACAATGTTGTATTGTGCTCCCAATGTGGCATTTACGGACCATTGCAAAGGTATCTGGCCGGTTGTAAAATGCATGTTTTCATCTTCAATGTCTCCCGTATAATCAAACGAAACGCACTTCTCCAACATCCCCCCGACCGAGGCATACGAGGTGAAAAACTTTTTCTGCACAAAATTCCATCTGATCTTTAAAGGGACTCCCAAATACCACAAAACCCGGTCGGTAATAAAAACCGGCTCGGAATTGCTTGGCCTGATTTCCACGTAAGATTTGGAATAAATGGAGGTGGCAAGACGGGTGGCAAAAATTCCGCTTTCCACGAACCAGTGTTCAGACAGGGGAAGCGATGCATAAACGCCAAAGGAAACAGGTATTCGGTGTTTGTATTCATATTGTACGTAAGAAACAGGTGCGAACGAAGCGTCGCAGGAATTCAACGCTGCGTCTTTCTGCGTTATGCCGTAAGTAGACAATCGGTTATCAGACATAACAAGGTCGTTCATGGGAAGCGCCCCTTGAGTCCCGCCCCGGCTAATATTCAAAAGCCCTGCAGCTGATACCATGAATTTTTTCCGGCTTCGTATTTCTTGAGCGGGCTGTGCGAAGGGATCGGCAGTATAAACGGGCTGGGTTTTCGTGATCTCACCGGCGGGCCCGGCTTGAGCTTCTGAAACGGCTACGGGAGCTTGTTCCTGTGCAAGTGCCTGTGCATGAGCAGCTTCGGGTTCGGGATCCGCTGCCGGTTGCGTGGCAATAAATCCGGAACGGGATTCGGGAAGTATATATATAGTATTTACCGGTCTTTCGGCTTTACATGTTAATCCGGCCCCGTCGTAATGCAGTTTCACTATGTGGACCGGCTGCTCCATGATTCCGGATCCTCCACTGTTTAAAAAGAGTACGGGAATCAAAATGGCAGCGGCACAGGCGGCCGCCAGCCCGGTTCTTTTTAAAAAGCGTATCCGATAGAAAGCCTGGATCTTACTTTCCAAACGCTCCCAGGAAGCATCGGTATCCAATACTTCCGGTAGTCCGTTTACTTTATCCCGGACAATCTCGGTCCATTTATTGATGCTTTCTTTCAT
>JAAYYL010000184.1 GCA_012515395.1 Bacteroidales bacterium | reverse complement strand
GCAGACAAACGCAATACATTGGATTCATTATCCCATTCGTTGTCGTAATACACCTGGTTGTAAGCATAACTTCCGTAACGTGCCGTCCAGGGGTCTCCTGTTTTGTAATCTGTAGGCCAGTATAAAGGCCACAACAGGTTACGAGACTGCATGAAATAGTTGGAGCCTGTACTGCGGGTATCGTTGAACCCGTGCTGTACGTTCTTGGCAAGGTTAACATTGGTTGTGAATTCAATGATCTTGCCTACTTTCTGATTTACGTTCACACGACCTGCAATACGGCTGAAATCGTTGAATGTGCTGCGACCCTGTTCTTTGGTGTAAGACAAGGAAGAATAATAGCTTGTCCGGTCACTGGCACCGCTTACCGACAGATCGTATGTCTGGTAAATGGCCGTGCGGAACAGCACGTCATCCCAGTTGAAATACTTGCCTTCGCGGTTTTCGATACCGTCTGTCATGCCCAATATTTTGAGTGAGTTAACCGTATGGTCATCGGCGGTGAAATAATACCCGTGTTTGTTGAAACGTTTGTTCAACTGGGCCAGCGCGGAAGCACTGGATGCTTCGTCTGATTCTCCGCCGTACTTGCCGGCGTTCCAAAAGTTTTCGTAATACAGTTCAACCTGTTGCTCGGGGCTTGCAATATCAAAGTTCGTGGTAGCAAAAGAGGGGGTGACCCCTACGGAGGCTTTGAAATTCACAACCGGTTTTCCAAGTTGACCTGATTTGGTAGTTATCAGAATTACCCCGTTGGCGGCACGTGATCCGTACAGGGCAGATGCGGCGGCGTCTTTCAGAACGGTGATGGATTCAATGTCCTGGGGATTCAAGGTGCTCATAACATTGTTCGTGGAGTATATATACCCGCTCATTTGTCCGGTATTCCCGGAAACTACAGGAACTCCGTCCACAACGTAAAGTGGTTCGTTGGATGCGTTCATGGAACCGATACCGCGGACACGTATGCTGGATACGGAACCTGCCTGTCCTGAATTGGTGGTGATCTGCATACCTGCCACCTTACCGTTCAGGGCACTTTCGAATGAAAGCGTGGGGACATCTTTGATGTCATCACTTCTTACTACCGAAGCCGCTCCTGTGTACGTTCCTTTTCTGGCGGTACCGTAAGCGACCACCATAACTTCTTCCAGGGCGAGGGCATCGGGTGTCATGGATACATTGACTACATTCCTGCCGTTGACAGGCACCTCTACGGTTGTATAGCCAATGTAAGAGAGTACTAGCACAGCATTTTCCGGGCAACGTTCCAGTACGAAGTTCCCGTCAATGTCAGTGTTCGTTCCTAGTCCTCTTTCTCCCTGTATAAGAATCGTTACAAAGGGAAGAGGAGAACCGTCTTCTGAAGAAGTTACCTTGCCGGTAACCCTTGTTTGTGCAAAAGCAGTTGTTGCTATCATAACTGCCAGCACAAAGAAAATTGATTTCTTCATGAAAATTTGGTTAGGTTAGTATTAAGGGTTTATAAATAAAAGTTACAACGCTCAACCACAAAGATAGAAAACAAAATTTATCCAACAAGAGTGTTTTTGCTTTTAATTCTTATGAAATAAAGGTAATTTTGTTGCAAAATATTATTAAAGATCTTATGCACATACATGCTGTCTCTTCTTCGCCTGTAGATCTCAACACGTTGGAGAAGATCGTTTCAGGTGACGTCCGCCTTGAATTGTCCCGGGAGTCCATGGACCGTATAAACACGTGTCGGAAATACCTTGATGAGAAGATGCGCGTTCCCGGAGAATTGATCTACGGAGTGAATACCGGGTTCGGAGCCCTCCATAACGTGGCAATAGGGACACGGGAACTGGAACAGCTGCAGAAAAACCTGGTCATGTCTCATGCCTGCGGGGTGGGAGAACAGGTTCCCCGGGAAATAGTGAGGTTGATGCTTTTCCTTAAGATACAGTCTTTGTCATACGGTTATTCCGGAGTACAACCGGACACGGTAATCCGCTTAACGGATTTTTTCAACCAGGGTATTTACCCGGTGGTTTATGAACAGGGTTCACTGGGAGCCTCGGGGGATCTGGCTCCGCTCGCTCATTTATCATTACCGTTGATAGGCCTTGGGGAAGTAGATTACCAGGGACAACGCATGACAGGAGAAGAAATGAACCGCGTAATGGGATGGGAACCCATAAATCTGCAATCCAAGGAAGGCCTGGCCCTTTTGAACGGGACTCAGTTTATGTCAGCTTACGGACTCTTGTCTTTGATCCAGGCAAGAAAACTTTCAAAACAGGCCGACATGATCTGTGCTTTATCCCTGGATGCTTACGACGGAAGAATTGAACCTTTTACTGATGAAGTTCACCGGGTGCGTCCTCATGAAGGTCAAATAGCAACAGCATTACAAATCCGGGAATACCTGGAGGGAAGTGAACTGATAGCAAGACATAAAGAACACGTTCAGGATCCTTATTCTTTCCGTTGTACACCTCAGGTACACGGGGCAACTAAAGATTGCATTGAGTATGTAACCAAGGTCCTTGTAACGGAAATGAATTCGGCAACGGACAATCCCACCGTGTTTCCCGCTCTGGACAAGATCGTTTCTGCAGGCAATTTTCATGGACAGCCTTTGGCATTGGCCCTTGACTTCCTGGCAATTGCAATAGCTGAACTGGGAAGTATTTCTGAGCGCAGGATCAATCAGCTGGTACTGGGCAAAAGGGGGCTGCCTCCTTTCCTGGTGGCCAAACCCGGCCTGAACAGTGGCTTTATGATCCCTCAGTATACAGCCGCATCCATTGTAAGTCAGAACAAACAATTGTGTACACCATCATGTGTTGATTCCATAGATTCTTCGCAGGCACAGGAAGATCATGTTAGTATGGGAGCCAATTCTGCCCTTAAATGCTACAGGGTGATGAATAATGTACAACGCGTATTGGCCATTGAATTATTCAATGCCTCTCAGGCACTGGAATTCAGGAGGCCTACCCGTACTTCTCCACGATTGGAAAAACTGGTAACTGCTTTTCGCCGGCACGTTCCTTTTGTAGAAGATGATACGGTACTTTATCCTCACATTCACAAATCTGAAAATTTCCTGAAAAATGAGTGGTATACTGATTGAAAATATAGGACAACTCCTACAGGTAAGACAGGAACCTCAGGATAAAGAGCAGCATTTTTGTGCCGGAACAGATATGGACCGGCTCCCGTGTCTGGATAATGCGTGGCTGTACATCAAAGACGGTCTGATAGACGGATTTGGTCCTATGGACGCATGTCCCTACAAGGAGGATGTTCCGGTTGGAACAAAGATCATAGATGCTACCGGACGGTGTGTCTTTCCCTCATTTTGCGACTGTCATACCCATCTTGTGTTTGCAGGCAGCCGTGAACAGGAGTTCTCAGACAAGATCCGCGGACTGTCCTACAGGGAAATTGCGGCACGCGGAGGCGGGATCCTGAACTCGGCAAGACTGCTTCAAAATACCACCGAAGATGAATTGTACCGCCAGACTCTGGAACG
>JAAYYL010000033.1 GCA_012515395.1 Bacteroidales bacterium | reverse complement strand
TTTGTGCCCAGGACAAGACTCGAACTTGCACACCGCAACCGGCACCACCCCCTCAAAGTGGCGTGTCTACCAATTCCACCACCTGGGCAATTTGCGGGGCAAATATAAGACAAATTTCCTTATTCTTCCTATATTTGTTGGACAAAAATATGAATATGGACACACATACAACACTTCAGCGTAAGGCTGTGGAAATTGCGGCAAAACTCCGTAAAGAGGGAGCAGATAAACCGGCCCCGGAAGAATCTTTCGGTTTGTTTAAGCAGAAAGGGGATATGATTTATTTGGTGGGAGATACAGGATCCAAAGAGGTTAACCTGGATAATGATTACCGTGTACAGAAAATCATGCTGTCCGCTATGCGGAAGGACCTGGTTTCGTGTGTTCAGGAGGTTTCCGAAGGAGGTGTTTTTGAAGCATTGCTCAGGGCTGCCATGCCTGCCGGACTGGGTTTTGATATTACTACGGATTCGGAGATCCCGGAAGAGCAATTTCTGTTTGAGGACCCCGGAACTTGTGCCGTTGTTACGGTTCATATTGATAAGGATGAAGAGTTGGTTCAGTATCTTTTTGATAATCATATAAATGTCATGACACTGGGCCATGTAACCAAGGGAGATATTCGCATAGATGACCAGTCCTACGGAAATATCCGCCAGATATGATCTGACCAACGGGATATTCAACGCCATTGCTCAAAGTTACGATAGAACCAACGGCATTCTTTCGTTTGGTTTTAACGCTATGTGGCACAGACGTATGATACGTGAGGTTGGAAAAGTTCCACACCAGAAGATCCTGGATCTGGCGTGCGGAACGGGAACCCTCACCAAAAAACTGGCCCGCCTGCAGTACGCACAAACCACTGCCCGGGACCGGGACTCGCTGCAGAACGCACAAATCACCGGCGTGGACCCCTCGGCAAATATGCTCTCCGTGGCAAAAAAAAGGCTCGGCAAAAAGGGAAACGTGACTTTTGTAAAAGGATATGCCGAGTCTCTTCCGTTCTCCGAAGGATCTTTTGCGGTGGTGACGGTTTCATACGGGATCCGAAATTTTGCCGATCCGGAAGCTTCACTGCAGGAAATTAAGAGAGTGCTCCAACCGGGCGGAAGACTTTTTATCCTTGAATTTTCACCGGAAAAGGGGGATTCGCCCGCTCATGTGATAAAAAGGTATTACATTCATAAAATATTACCCCGCATAGGGTGGATCAGTACCGGGCAAAGACAGGCTTACGAGTACCTGCGGGATTCGGTGGAATCTTTTCCGCAAGCCGCGGTCATATGCAGTAAAATGGAAGATGCGGGATTTACAGAAGTATCACATACCCGTTTAAAACCGGGTGTGGCCGTTTTGTTCACAGGTGTTAAATTGAGATGATAGATTTGCGTTTCAGTTCTGTTTTTACTCTGTTGCTTTACCTCTTTTACCTGGGGCTGGCCCTCTATTTTATTTACGATTTGATATTCAAGAAGCATAACCCTGTCAAATCGCTTTCCTGGATCGTGGTCATGCTCTTGCTCCCATACATAGGCCTGATACTTTACATATATGTGGGGAGAGATTACAGGCGTATAAAAATTTACAGCCGCAAGGGATTGCATGACGAACGTTTAAAAAAGGAATTAAGTGCCCAACAAGTGGAACAACTCAACGCCGGCCGGGACGAGATTCCCGAACCTTTAGCTTCCCACAAAAAGATCGTGCTGCTGGCCCTGAACAACAGCAGGAGCATCCTGACTGAACACAACCGTACACAATTGTACTTTACCGGAAAAGATGCCCTGGACGCCATGTACAAAAGCGCTGAAGGTGCCAAACAGCACATTCACCTGCAATCTTTTATCATAGAAAACGATTCGGTAGGAACACAATGGAAAAATCTGCTGATCAAAAAAGCAGAAGAAGGAGTGGACGTATGTGTCATTTACGACGATTTTGGCAGTTGGCATTTGCCCCGTTCCTTTAAAAATCAAATGTTGCAGGCCGGAGTACACATACAGCCTTTCGGGAAAGTGAGGTTCCCCGGCATGCGTACTATGATCAACTACCGCAATCATCGCAAGCTTTTAATCGTTGACGGAGTGGAAGGATTTCTGGGCGGGGTCAACATTGCCGACAGGTATTACGATGGGGGAAACAGCCTGGAATGGCGTGATACTCAAATGCGTATTGAAGGCGAAGCCGTCAAGCAGCTTGAATCAAGTTTCCTGATGGATTGGTATTTTATTACCCATAAAAATCTCAGGCGCAGGAAACCTTACACGTACCGGTTGCCCGTCATGGAAGAAGACACAGTCCCTGAAACCTGTTTCATCCAGATAGTAAGTTCAGGTCCCGACAGCGACTGGGCGGATATCATGCAGTTATACCTTACTTTTATTACTGAAGCCAAAGAACGCATAAGCATAACCACTCCGTATTTTATTCCCAATGAATCCATACTTAACGCACTGCGTACTGCAGCGCTGGGAGGTGTAGAAGTGCGACTGATGCTGCCCCTGGAAGCCGACAGCCGCTTTGTCCACTACGCAAGCCTTTCCTATGTTAGTGAATTGCTGGATGCAGGTGTTGAAGTATACCTTTACACCAAAGGATTCATTCATTCCAAAACCATCAGCATAGACGGAAAGAGCTGTATAATAGGTTCGGCCAACCTGGATAATAGAAGCCTGGATCATCATTTTGAAGTGGGAGCCATAGTCTACAATCAGGAAGTCAGTGCCGAATTGGAAGACCAGTTTGACCGTTACCTGAACGATTCCCGCCTGATAGTTTCCAGAACGTGGGAGAAAAGAACGTTACGGCAAAAAGT
>JAAYYL010000032.1 GCA_012515395.1 Bacteroidales bacterium | reverse complement strand
TTTCGGAGGCTTTCTTCCCGTTCTCATAGTCCGAGTTTCCCACCGACCGGGCGTAGATCACCTCTCCGTTGCGGGACAGTGCCACCGAGCCCCAAAAGCGGTCGGCCGCTTCAATGGCATCAAAATAAGCATCCAGCCGGGCTTTGTCAAAACTTGCAGCCTGAGCCGAAACAGCCTGCGCCGAAACAGCCTGCGCCGGGACTTCCTGAGCAGAAGCAGCCTGCCACAAAAAAAACAGCGCTAGAACAATTAAATCAAATTTCTTCATTTTTATCTAGTTTCTTATTAAGACGCACTATGTGGAGGCTAGTTACAAGGTGGAGACTGGTTACAAGAGAAGCTAGAAGTCCACAAAGAGCGACTTGCTTTGGTAACAAATGCCCTGGAGCACGTCGGTAATCTGGTATGCCAGACTGTTCAGTCCGTCATTCATGTTCCAACAATTTGTGTATACCAGGACCGTAAAATCCATGGCCGGATCGTAGGCGGTGAAGGTAAGGTATCCTTCGGTTGCCCCGCTGTGCCCGTATCCCAGGTTATGAGTATATTCCAGGCCGCATCCGTAACCGGCAGCACTCAACTTGCCCACAGGCAAACAGTTCATCATCAGACTGTTCACTGTATAGTAATTAAGTACACCTTTCCCCGACAACAGCTTTCTATAAAACCTGGAAAGGTCGTCCGGAGTAGTGACAATATTTCCCTCGGCAACAAAAGGAGATATGTTGGAGGCTGTAATCTCAACCGATTGATTTTCTATCAGGATATAACCGCTGATTGAAGGATCCGGCATTACCTGATCGGTCCCCTGATCCGGCATTGAAGAGTGATACATACCCATTGGCTGTAAAACGTGTTCTTCCAGATACTCTTTATACGACATCCCGGAAACCCGTTCTATGATCTTACCCAAAATGGAATACCCGGTGTTGGAATAATGGTACCCGTTATCGGGAGTGAAATAACTGAGTCCTGTTTCTGCCACTACGCCAATTAATTCATCAAAATGAAAAGTATGTAAAGAATCACTATTCAATACATAATTGATGTAGTTCTCCCCTTTGTAAGGCACGTTTACGGAAACCGTGTCTGGTATATCGTCATTGGCCACATCAAATATCCCGGCCCGGTGCCTGAGTAGATCTAAAATGGTTATCTGTTCTATGTTAGGAATATCAAACCCGGGATCTTGGGGCAGGTACGTTTGATTGGTTCCGGGGATGGTATCTGTAACGAAGTCGCTGATCCTTAATTTCCCCTGCTGGTGAAGCAACAATATGGCCGTTGCCGTAAAAGTCTTGGTACAACTGGCTGCTCTGAAATGCGTCTGTCCCGTGACCCCCTTACTGTCCATGCCTGCATTTAGAAAATACTCATCCCCCCCGGCTATCACCTTTAGTACCAAGCCTCCGGGGTACTCCGGGTACTGATCTTTGTAATCATCATAAAAAGAATTCAACGCGTCTTTAAGTGCTAGTTTATTAGCATAATACGAATTGCCAAAATGATCGTATTTGCAACAACCCACTAATAGGATCAGAGAAAGCAAAGTCAGAAAGAAATATTTAGTTTTCATTTAATGAAGTTCATTTAGTGATGTACAGATTTGTAGTAAAAGTAGAAAAAAAGAAGCAGATACACGAGTGCCCCGGGAGGTGGTA
>JAAYYL010000183.1 GCA_012515395.1 Bacteroidales bacterium | reverse complement strand
GTCAGTGCCTGGAAATTTTCCTCCCACAAAAGAGCAGCCTTTTCCGGATCTTTGAATCCCAGTTTGAGTACCGCCTGGAAACTGGGTATTCCAAAATAGGGATACAGTTCCTGGAGGGTCATTTCTTTTCCCAGTTCACTCAGGATGGTCTGCTGCAGGGATACCATGCCGGTTTTTTCACTGTCCAGCAAAGTCCCGTCTACGTCAAAAACAATATGTGTAAAATTCACTACAAGTCTTCAATGGTTTGATAAAGGAATTGATAATGTGCACGGGTACGGTCATCGCCTTTGGCACGTTTGAGCTCTTTCCCGATCTTTTGCAATTCAGACATTATCAGACTCTTAATGTCATTGTTTTCAATGGAGGCCTCGGCTCTGCGGTAACGGGCAGCTTCAGGAGCAGCGTTCCCGTTCTCTTCTTTGGGTTTGACCAGTTCACAAAGAGTATTGATATAAATGTTCTGCAGGCTCCTGCGGTAAATGTCCGTGTTGCCGAAATCTTTAAAAATACTGCGATTCAAATCGGTGAAAAAATCTTCCAGTGAATAGGCTTCTGTTCCCATTTGCTCTTCTGCACGGAGCATGCGTACCAGAACGTTTTTATTGATCAGCCCGGTGACGGCGCTTTGTTGCAGATTTTCCATAACAGCCAGACGATTGGTCGGCAATAATTCTGCCAGGTAGCCGGGCAGGATCCACTGCGGGGTTGTAAAAATATGCCGGTCAAGAAACGCCATGGCTTCCTTTTGCTTCTCCCGGGGAACCGGTACGTAAACAGGTCCTTCCTGCTCGACGGTTTTCACATCTGTGAAAACGCCTCCGACCCATTTTGAAACATGACCAATATAACGGTTAAACTGGGTAGTGATCTGGGGATAAAGTGTGGTTAGTCCCCTGTAATTTTCGTTCGGGACCTTTGTCCATTCCGGAAGGTTTGCCAGGATGACTTTCATATTCCTGATTCCCAACTCACAAGTTTCCATTTGGTTGTCTCCAAGATCTTCTGACTGTGCACGGGGATCGTTCAGCCCGGATTCCGCTCCTCCGTTGAAACGTACGTAAGGATCCTTTGTTTTTTCAATGACCCATTTGTTCAGATAGGGGATCTCTTCTTCCGCATCGGCAAACTGGTAAAAACGACGGTAACCCCATTCGATGGCCCAGTAATCGTAATGGCTGATACGAGGGAAAAGCAATTCTCGGGGCATATTGTCTTCCGGTTGTACCACAAAATTGAACCGGGAATAATCCATAATGGAAGTGGTATGCCCGTTGGCAGCCAGGAATTCGGGATCGCGCAGTTGGTTGGTCGTGTAATATGCTGTCGCTCCAAAATTATGGCGCAGTCCCAGGGTGTGTCCCACTTCGTGTGAAGAAACAAACCGGACGAGTTGTCCCATAAGTTCTGTGGGAAATGTCATGGACCGTGCCTGGGGATCTACGGCGGCACATTGCACGAAATACCAGTTGTGGACCAGGCTCATCACGTTGTGGTACCAATTGATGTGACTTTCAATGATTTCGCCCGAACGGGGATCGCTTACGTGCGGACCGCTTGCATTGGCAATGGTCGAAGGTTTATAGACGATTGCCGAGTTTCTGGCATCCTCCAGGCTCCAGCTGGGATCTTCCTGGGGAGTGGGTGCCTCCAATGCATATATGGCATTCTTGAAACCTGCTTTTTCGAAGACAGGTTGCCAGTCATTCACACCCTGGATCAGGTAGGGGACCCATTCTTTGGGGGTGGTGGGATCAATATAAAATACAATGGGTTTTGCTGGTTCCACCAGTTCACCCCTTTTGTATTTTTCCAAATCTTCCGGTTTGGGTTCCAATCGCCAGCGGGCGATCATACGCATGGTTTTGATCCCTTGCGGATTCTTGTCAAAATCCGTGTAATTGGATGTAAAGAATCCTACGCGCTCGTCAAAATACCTGGGTTGCATGGGCTCTTTGGGAAGAAGCACCAGCGAGCAGTTGATCTCGAAGGTCAGCGGATCATCGTTTTCCTGGAGAGCGTATGTTTTTATGCTGCGAAGTTCGGTATTGATGGGAAATGATTTTACGCTCTTAACATAGGAACGGTCTTTTTGCAAAGCCGTCATTTTGGCCGATTTTTTCTGCCTTTTGCTAAAATACAGGCTTTCGTTGTCGCTGTTTACCAGGTCCGTAACGTCTATAAGTGACAGGGTGCTGTCTGCATTGATTGCCTTGATGTCAAAAGAAGCGATCAGTGCCGGCCGGTTGGAGCGGGTAACGTTATAGTACATGGCCTGCGTCGTATCCCTGGATTGTTCGCGGGCAAGTACTTTGGTCAGGAACAGGTTGTTGTCCGGACCTTTCTCAAATCGCAACATGCCGCTGTTAATCTGGTCTCCGGCATATCCGAAGAAATTAGCGCGGAATCCCGCAGGGGTTTCGGACATTCGGGTTACCATAAGGATGTCCCTTCCAATCAGGGAATCGGGTATACCTATATAATATTTCTTATCCTGGAAATACACAGGGGTCATACCCTCCATAACGGTAGTCCCGTCTTTAATGAATTCCTCAAGCTTTGCCGGAGTTTTGTCCTCTGATTTGGACTCGGCTTTGTTTTCGGTTTTGTTGTCTTGTTGGTCCGGATTTCTGCGCTGTGCGGTGACGGTTTGCACGGAAAAAGCCAGAACTGCCAATAAAATAATGGTTTTGGTCAGTTTCATAATGGTTTGTTGAGGTTTATAAAGCGTTTATTTGTTGATCCAGGGTTTGTATGCGTTCCACAATAATGTTCCGCATACGTTCTACTGCCTGGGTATACGTCAGGGGTTCGTCTCCGTTGATGAGGTTTCCCCCGTTCATGTTTTTGTCTTCAGTAGGATCCCACATTTTGAAATTCAATACTGCAGAATAGCTCAAACGTTCGTACTCTGCATCCAGGAAACCGGGAATTTCATCGAATTTCGGTTTTAGCATGTTCCAGCGTTCTTTAGCCAGGGCGACGAATTCAGGGTCTTTGAAAAATTGTTTGTACCAAATGGCCTGTGTCATAAAGAGTTTTCCCTGGGCCTGGGGAGAAGCATTGTAGGAAAAGGTTCCCCAGTCAAAATCCCAAATAGGGCCGGCAAAAAGTTTGGTGTCTTTGTCCTTGTACATATAAACACTTCCGGGATTGGCCAGTTCGTGGTTGATGCATAGTTCAAAAACGATCCAATAGTCCACAAACGACTGCATATCCACGAATTTCCTGTAGCCGGTTTCGGGATCTTTAAATGCCGGACCGTATATGGCCGAGCCTGCCTGGTCAATATAGTCTTTGATCCAGTTAATCTGAGCTGCGGTGATATCGTCTTCGTCCGGGAATTTTACCGCAAAGGGGATCCCGCTCTGTTGTACGCTCTGGCCGTGAGGAGAAAACCACTGGATTTCGTTGTCAAAGTGAAAATCAAGCTCCAGAATGTACCCGTCATCGCTGATATTTACCCTGTTTTCATCTTCCTTGATGTGTTCAACCAGCATGTAATTACCCTGGTGACGACCATTAAAGATCAGCTCTACGATCTCATTGCGGGGTGTCCAGGCCAGGGAAGTGGATTGGGCAATTTTGAAAGCCATACGGTTCCGGAGCATAGTCCGGTCCATGAAATTGGCCAGCAACACCCAGCGTTTGTGTTTGGGCATGCCCAGCAGGGGAGTTTTACTGTCCAGTTTTAGCGCATAAGGTTTTTTTGGCCACAACCAGGTAGTATTGCCCCTCCCGCGGATCTCTGTTACCATTTGGGGAAGGTCTTCAAACGAGCCCATTCCCTGGATACGGATGGTCGCATTCATCCAGTCATCTTTGGATGTTACAGGATCCCCGTTTTCCGTGTTTATAATAAGCACGGGCAATCCCGTAAAATGTACAATCTTCGTATTATAAGAAAGCACGGTTCCTTCGTTGGTTTCCACCGTATATTCCACTGGTTGGGAAAAATCCTGAACCGATTTTCCGCTTTCCTGAACCACGCCGTTGACTTTTACGGGATTTCCGCTTGTAAAAGAAGGCGTCAGATGCAGATCCTCCAGCCAGACGGGGATGTTTCCTTCAATATTATGTTGGTAAAGTTCTTCTGCCGAGGCTATATCCAGGTGGACGTCTGCTTGTAATGAAGGGTTCAGTTCTTTTGAAAAATAAAAATCACTGATTCCGGCATGACTCATTGAACTGATCACCTGGAAAGCTCCTGAAGTGATCATGGAAGTGCCGTATCCCGCACGGGAGGTGATCAGGCACAAGACCACAGCGTTTTTGTAAGTCAGGCGTACCCCGTTGTCCTGTAAACGTACTTCGTAAACACCTTCTTCTTGTGAGGGAAGGATGCTTTGGATGGAAAAATACTCGGGTTGTCGTGTGGTTCCCTGGATGCGCAATTCAATTTGACATTGCTCAGAGGTGATGTCAAAAACGAATTCGGCTGCGGGTTCTTCAACCCGGAACAGAAAAGAAGCTGTACCTTCCTGCGGTACAATAATTTGCTGTTCATCCACAGACAAACTAATTAACCGGGCGTTTTTTTCCGTTTCGTTTGGATCTGGTGTTTTGGTGCAGGCAGCTGCCAGAAAGGCAACAGCAAGTATAAAGTAATTTATTTTCATGCTAAAACGGGCATATGCTTTGGGTTGCAAGTTATAAAATTTTACCTTTACACTATCATAAAACCGCTACAGTCATGTTAAAACGTTTATTTTTTACCGGATTTTCAATCTTGTTGATAGCTTGTACTTCTTTGAAAGATGAAGTTGAAGTCCTTGATTTCATAGAAATTGACGGTCCCCACCTGGTGCTCAAAGGAGAGAAATATTTCATTAAAGGCACCAACCTGGGCAATTGGCTGAATCCGGAAGGGTATATGTTCAATTTTAAAAAAACGAATTCCGCAAGCTGGATAGATCAAATGTTTTGCCAATTGGCAGGTCCTGGTTTTACAGCGGATTTCTGGCGCCAATTCAAGGATCGGTACATAACCCGGGAAGATATTGATTTTATCGCCTCCACCGGGGCAAACACCATACGGCTTCCTTTTCACTACAAACTTTTTACTGATGAGGATTTTTTGGGACTGACCGTTTCCCAGGACGGATTTGTCCGCATAGACAGTATCGTTTCCTGGTGCCGCCGGGCCGGTTTACACCTGATCCTGGATATGCACGATGCCCCGGGCGGCCAGACAGGGGACAATATTGACGATAGTCACGGCTACCCCTGGCTGTTTGAAAGCGAGACCAATCAACAACTTTTTTGTGATATTTGGAAAAGGATTGCAACCCGTTACCATGACGAGCCGGTCATCCTGGGCTACGACTTGCTGAATGAACCCATAGCACCGTATTTCAGTAACAAAGATGAGCTCAATGCCATGCTTGAACCTTTGTACAAAAGGGCAGTTTCAGAGATCCGCAAAGTGGATACGAATCACATAGTCATACTGGGAGCCCCTCAATGGAACAGTAACTTCAATCCTTTTACGGACTGGACTTTTGACAAAAAGATCATGTATTCCTGCCACCGTTACGGAGGAGATGCGACAACAGATGCGATCTCCCATTTTATTGAATTCAGAAATAAAACCAATTTACCAATGTATATGGGTGAGATCGGGCACAACACACTGGAGTGGATGGAAGCCTTTTGCAGGGTAATGGAAGAAAACAACATAGGGTATACATTCTGGCCGTATAAAAAGATGGGAGGATCTTGTTTCGTCTCTATTAGTACTCCTGAAAACTGGGAGCAGGTGGTCGCCTTTTCCGAAGCCTCAAGAGATACGTATGCCGCTATCAGGGAGGCCCGGCCTGACCAGGAGCTGAGCCGACGTGCGATGAAGGATCTTCTGGAGTTGTGTTTGTTTGAAAATTGCAGCGTTGAAGAGGATTACGTAAGAGCACTGCGCCTGGAAAAAGAAAGAACAGACAACTAGAAGCGTTGTCTGTTCAGACCCATTTAACCTAAAACCTAATAGATGAAAAAAACTATCTGTCTTAATAGTTTGCAAACGGCGTGCCAAACTTATTAGAAAGAGGCAGAAATTTTTTTTGCAATTTCCATGTGTTGTTATATCTTTGTGATATCAAAATAATATCACTTAACAACACAAAGAAATGAAAAACGTACAGGAAAAATTCGTACAGCCCCGTAATGGCTGGGTCATGCTGGTGCTGAGTATTCTTGGTTTCGCAGCAGGGATAGCCTTGCCCATCATTTTTACCGAATCGCTGGGTTGGAGACCGGGTTGGTATTGGCTAATTACGGTCTCGGTAGTTTCCTTTATTGCCCTGTTTGGCCTTATGGTAATCAATCCTAACGAAAGCAAGGTGTTGACATTTTTCGGAAAATACGTGGGGACCGTTGTGGATAACGGCTTTTTTATGATCAATCCTTTTATGGTCAGAAAAACCGTATCGCTCAGGGCGCGTAATCTGAACGGAGAACCCATAAAGGTAAACGACAAGATGGGCAATCCCATAATGATAGGTGTTGTGCTTGTCTGGAAGGTAAAAGACACGTTCAAAGCTTGTTTTGCGGTGGACAATTATGAAAAATTCGTAGATGTACAGTCCGAGGCAGCCGTCAGGAGTTTGGCAGGTTCATATCCTTACGACAACCTGGAGGATGAGAATGCAGATATCACACTGCGTTCCGGCGGAGAAGAAGTAAACAGCCTGCTGGAAGAATCTTTGTCAGAGCGCCTGAACATAGCCGGGATAGAGATCATTGAAGCCCGTATCAGTTACCTGGCCTATGCCCCTGAAATTGCCAGTGCCATGTTGCAACGTCAGCAGGCAACGGCCATTGTAGCCGCCCGCCATAAAATAGTAGAAGGAGCTGTTAGTATGGTGGAAATGGCTTTGCAACAATTATCTGCTAAAGAAATAATTGATCTGGACGAAGAAAAGAAAGCTGCTATGGTCAGCAATCTGATGGTTGTGCTGACGTCTGACCGTGCTGCCAGTCCGGTGATCAATACAGGGAGTCTGTATCAGTAGAATGAAAAAATCGTTTGTGTTGCGCATTGATGTAGAAACCTGGGTCGCTTTGGAAAAATGGGCGACAGATGAGTTCCGTAGCGTCAACGGCCAATTGGAATACATCATCAACGAAGCGTTAAAGAAAAACAGAAGATTAAAGGAAAATAATAACAAGTAAATGGATTTTTTGCTTGAGTGGGGATATTTGGGACTGTTTGTCGGGTCATTCCTGGCTTCGACCATCATACCGTTCAGTTCGGAATTTCTCTTGATAGCAATGCTCCTGGCGGGAGGAAATCCCTGGGCGTGTTTTGCCGCGGCCACTATTGGTAACGGCCTGGGGAGCCTGACCTGCTATGGGCTGGGATATCTTGGCAAGTGGGAATGGATCGAAAAATGGTTACGCATAAAAAGAGAAAAACTGGAAAAGCAGCAACAGGTGATTCATAAATGGAGCAGCCTGGTAGCTCTATTCTGCTGGCTGCCTGTTATAGGAGATGTTTTTGCCGTAGGATTGGGATTTTACAGGATCCCTTTTTGGAGAACCGCTGTGCTTATGTTTATTGGTAAAGCCCTCCGTTTCCTTTTCTGGATGGGTCTTTGGTTCCTGTTACCAGAAAAATTGCTCTAGTGGTTCATTAGTTCTTCAAACGATATATCCCTTAAAGGATACGAGCGGGCATTGGTGTAATTGTAATGCCACCATTCGGGTTCATAAATGGAAAATCCGAAAGCTTCCATAATCCCTCTCAGTGTTGCCCTGTTCTTCAGGATATGTTCCGGAATGTCATTGAATGCATGTGATGCTGTGTCCGAGAAAGAATCGAATGGGGTAGGCATTTCCAGTTCGTTCCCGGTTTCCAGGCAGATCAGCGTAAGATCCACTGCGGCTCCCCGGTTATGAATGGACCCCGTTCGCGGGCTGGCTACAAACGTAGTGTCGTGATAGACTTCATAAAAATACAATGTGGCCGCATAAGGTCTGTAGGCATCCAGGATTTTAAAACCCAGTCCTGTCTTTTTTAAAGAATCCTGTGCCAAAGCCAATGCTTCCGCTACCGGCCGGCATAAAAAAGCTTTGGGTGAAGTGTAAATAGGGACTCCGGTAAAATTATCAGATGTGGCATAAGCTATATCAAGACTGATGCCCGGAATGATTTCTTCCAGATCAGTGAGTTCCGTTTCAGGATTCTCTTTTACCTGGACCAAATACTCTTCCATTGTTGCAGCAATGGGCAGGTTGTAAGGATTTTTAGGATCACTTTGGTGGCATCCAGTCACCAACAGAATTACAGTAATTAGAAAAAAAGTTCGTTTCATAAATCAAATATAAGGATATTAAATTTTTATTTACCTTTGCACCCTTGATCAATCGGGGTGTAGCGCAGTTGGCTAGCGCGCCACGTTCGGGACGTGGAGGCCGAAGGTTCGAGTCCTTTCACCCCGACTCTCTTATTTCTGACTGTCTTGCAGGAATTTTTCAAAAAAGTTATCTTTACAAAAGAATAGTAGTCGATCTTCTGAAAATGAGAACATTCAAGAGAGTCTTAGGGGTGTTGGTGATCCTTTTTGTGGTTGCCATAGTGTATTCGTTGTTGTTTCCGGGAAAGATCAGGTTTGTTGACAACATGAGGATGTTTGTCCAGAGACCCCTCATTAAATGGGCGGGGCAAATTAAAATGTCACAAATCACTTTTTCCGATAGCGATGAAGATGCCAACAATACTGATATTTCTTTGGAAGAACTGAAAACAATCGTAAAAGACTTGCCCGTTGGCAGTATTTTCTTTACACAAACACGTAACTATCCCATAAGCGAATTTATTCCCGGAGAGTGGATGCATACGGGAATTTTTTTAGGCACCAAAGAACGGGTAGCTGCCCGGATCAATCCATCTACTAGTCTATACAAGGCTCTCGATACGCTAATGAACCAAACAGACTTATACGTACTTGACAGTTATTCCGGGGGTGTAAGCGTTCACGCCATCCAGGAACTGTCAAATATGAAAGAGAAATCATATCTAACGCACTTTGCCGCTTTTTCTTTCAACGGGGAACACCGTCTGACAGAAAAGTTTATTGAAAACGCATTGAACTACACAGGCCGGGACTACGATTATGACTGGATCACGGAAGATCCCGAAACCATATATTGTTCGGAACTTTTGTATCACACTTTGAAAGACGTTGGAATCCATATAAGTGACAGAACAATAACCATCAACCGCGATATTTTCACCCCAGATAATTTGTTCCGTTATTTAACCCTCCATTCCGGAAAAAGAAAATCGTTTACTTTTTATGGTCTTTTTCACAAGCAATAAACGTTATGTATAACATCCTGATATCTACCCTTAAGGAATCCCTGCTGATCACGGTCTTTGTCTTGCTGATGATGGTGGTCATTGAATACATTAATGTACAGACAAAGAATTACTGGGCGGACAAACTAAAGGATTCCCCGTTTTTGCAAATTGTAGTTGCCGCACTGCTTGGGATAACTCCGGGTTGTCTTGGGGCTTTTACCGTAGTTTCATTATATACGCACAGGATGATAGGGTTGGCGGGGCTTGTAGCGGTTATGATCGCCACCTCCGGGGATGGTGCTTTCGTAATGTTTGCGCTTTTTCCCGGGAAAGCCTTCCTGCTTAACGGTATTTTGTTTGTTCTGGCCGTTGGGGCCGGATGGGTTGTGCATCTGATAACCAAAAGGAAAGATGCGCTTAATCCCCACGGCTTCATTATACACGAAAAAGACTATTGCCGTTGTTTCAATCCTCAGATCATTCTTCCCCAGTTAAAAAAAATGACGTTTGAACGTGCCTTATTACTTCTTTCCACAGTGTTGCTGATTGTATTGTTTGCGATGGGTGTCATAGGTCCTGAAACATGGAACTGGATGAAGATCACACTGCTGGCAGGGTTGTCTTTTTTGTTGTTTGTGTTTTTAACGGTGCCGGAGCATTTCTTGAAAGAACACCTGTACGGACATGTGCTGAAAAAGCATTTATTGCGCATTTTCCTGTGGACCTGGGGCGCTTTCATCCTGTTGTATTTTATACAGTCCAGTCTTACCCTGACTAACCTGATGCAAAACAATATCTACCTTATCCTGCTTTTTGCCGTATTGATTGGGCTGATACCGGATTCGGGTCCTCAAATGATCTTTGTGACTCTGTTTTCCCAGGGTCTTTTGCCTTTTAGCATTTTGCTGGCCAACAGCATTGTGCAGGACGGGCACGGTATGCTTCCTCTTTTTGCCGAGTCAAAGAAAGATTTTGTTAAGGTAAAACTGATCAATATGGGCGTGGGATTGGTTGTGGGTCTGCTGTTACTGCTGTTTAACGGATTGTAACGGCATTCAACAACTCCTGTTTGATCTTTAGTAAATGCTCAGAGCCGGGATCGCGTTCTCCGGCGGGTTGATCAATATTCATATGAGTCAGAATCCTGGTTGGGGGTTGGCTCAAAACAATCACCCGGTCGCTCAGCAGTAGAGCTTCATCTACATCGTGTGTCACGAAAATTACGGTGCGGCGATCGGTCTTCCAGAGTTTAAGGAACCAATTGATAAGATTCTTTTTCAGCCCGGCATCAAGTCCTTTTAAGGGTTCGTCCATCAAGATGATATCCGAAGGACAGGCAAAAGCCCTGGCTATGGAGACACGTTGACGCATACCCCCGCTCAACTGAGATGGATAAAAACCGGCAAATCCATCCAGTTCAACTTGTTTTATAAGTTGTTCCGTATGCTTTTCTCTTTCATCGGAAGGCATTTCCCGGCTTAAAACAAACTCAATATTACCACGGACTGTTTTCCATGGCAACAAGCGGGGATCCTGGAATACATAGGAAAACACTTTGTTTTCGAAACCGATCAATTCTCCCGAATCTGGCGGAATTAAATTTCCGATAATATTTAACAACGTCGTTTTTCCGCAACCTGACGGTCCCAGCATACAGGTAATGGTATCTTCGGGAAATGTGACTTCAAAATCCTGAAGAACAACAACATCTTTGAATGATTTGTTAAGATTCCGTATTAGAAGGCTCATGTTCCCACCCTCCATTTTTCAATTTTACGTTCTCCCCAGCGTATCATCTTTTCAAAAACAAAGCTTATCAAAATGGCTATCAATGTCCAGGCTATTACAGCATCCACGTTCAAAAACGTTTGTGCAACCTGCATCCTGGTGCCAATACCGTATACAGGCTGGCTGAGTACTTCCCCGATTATGATAGCCCGCCATCCGATCCCCATGGCACTGGACGCCCCGCTAATAATAAAAGGAACAATGGCCGGCAGGTATACACCGGTAATGATCCTGCGTTTGTTCACTTTATAAAAAACAGCCATTTCAACCAATCCCGGGTCTACGCTCCTTATACCGTCGGATACGTTGGTACAGATAAAGGGAAACATGGTAAGTAACGCTATGAAAACGGGTACTGTTCCGGGATCAAACCAGATCAGGGCCAGAAGTATGAGTGAGATGACTGGAACCGACCGGACCGTTACCAATAACGGAGTGATAAATGCATTGAATCCGGGACTGATACCGGCCAGAATCCCGGTTCCCAGGCCCAAAAAAAAAGAAACAACAAAACCAATCACTCCCCTGAGAACGGTACTTCCTGCAACGATCAAAAAATCCTTATCCGTCAGCAACCTGATTGCAGTAAGAAACGTGTCTTCCGGATGGGGAATAATAAAATCCGAGTGAAAATAAACAGCCAGGATCTTCCATATTGCCAGCAATATGAAAATTGAGACAATGTTGAGGATCCTTTTTTTAGTAATAAAACGTTTCATCGGGCATTTTTTCTCCAATTATCCGTGGATTCATATTATAAAATACGTTCAGGTAATCCGATATTTGCGAACGGATATTCCGGGCCCTGACAAAATGCAGCCCCGATCCGGGTATGGCCTGAAGGGCAACCCGGGCGTTGGGAAGAATTCCGTATTTGGCAATCAAAACAGCGGCACTATCGGGATTCTCATGTACCCACAGGGAAGATTTTTCATAAGCCGCCAGCACTTCTTCCACTAGCCGCGGATTTTTTTCAATAATCTCCTTTTTGACCAGTAAGGCGGTTTGGGCAATAGGGGATCCCTGGATTTTTTCCCATTCCCTGTTCAGATCAAAAACCGCGCGGACCTGTTTGTTTTTTTGAATGACCAGGCTTACCAACGGTTCGGAAATAACGCCGAGTTCCGCTCTGCCGGCAGCAACGGCATTGGCCAGGTCAATGTGAGTGGGAAAACTGTAATCCAGCGTGATATCCTTTTGAGGATCTATGCCGTTCTTTTTCAGCAGGTACTGAAAAAGAACGTCGGGAGTCATTCCCCGAGCCATAACATGGACTTTTTTATGCCTGAGATCTTCCCAGCAGGTAATGGTACTGTCATTGCCGAACAAAAAAAGAGTTCCCCATACGGGGATGGCAATAAGCTTATATTCTAATCCTTTGTTGTAAGTGATAGCGGCCATAGTTGTCGGAAGTACTGCGAAATCAGCTTTGTTGTCCAGCATCATTTTCCTTACTTGTATGGGCTCATTGACAATTTCAACCTCTATACAGGCGTTTTCAACATGGTTAAGGCTATCAATAAACCGGATCATTCCCATGGCTGATGGTCCTTTCAGTGTGGCTATGGTTACGGCCGTTTTCTGATTGTTTTTCCCGTTCCTGTTGGTACAATTTGACAGCAGGACAACAGACAGGATGCATAAAAGGGATAAAAATCGCATAATCTGAAATTTATACAAAAATAGAACAATTTATGGCAGCCCGGAAAAATGTTCTATCTTTGCCGTCAAATAATAATCATTGTGCCCTTACTGAGATAAGGGAATGGTCCCGGTCAAGGAAGGCACGTTTCAAAAAAATCTAATCCGGAGGTGTTCTGATGGAAAAGAGAGTAGGAACCGT
>JAAYYL010000031.1 GCA_012515395.1 Bacteroidales bacterium | reverse complement strand
GTGCTCCAGGTCTTGCCGTTATCGGTACTTTTTGTGACCCTCAGGTAATAGACCCCTTTTTCCTGATCATGATCCATATAATTGAAAAACAGAAAGAGAGTGCCTGTCACCAGGTCAGTTATCAGGGAAGGATCCGAAGCTGACCGGCCTTCAGGGTAATCCACGATAGTACGTATTTCCGACCAGTTTTCCCCATTATCCGGGCTGGTACGCATAACAATATTGATATCCCTGTTGCCATTTAAGTCTGCACACGTGGGCACCCGCTGGTCACATACGGCTATCAGATCTCCGTCACGTGACGTCACCAGGGCCGGAATCCTGTAACACGCAATATTCTTTTCCTTCCCTGGAGCGAACAACACCTGTGTTTGCCGGAGGTTGTCACATCCTGCAAGGCACATTAGAAAAACAATCAGTAAAGATTTCACAGAAGCTAAAATAAGAAAAATTCGCTACTCATATCTTTGTTTTCTATCTGGAAGGTTGAATGGCCTATGCCAAATGTATCTGAAAGCTCTTTTTGCAATTGACTAATAAACTGATCTGAAGCGCCCTGCGGCATAACCAGGTGTACGGTGAGAGCTACCTGTGTGGTACTCATAGCCCATATGTGCAGGTCATGTATGCTGGTTACACCCTGCTTATTCAACAGGAACTCCCTGACTTTGGCGATTTTTATGTGTTTTGGAACAGCATCCAGGGCCAGGTCTACAGATTCCGAGAACAGGCGCCAGGTTCCCCACAGGATAACGGCTATGATCAGAAAACTTATGGCCGGATCTATCCATGTTTTACCTGTAAGAGTGATGAGCAACCCGGCAATGACCACACCCAAAGAAACACCGGCATCGGCAGCCATATGCAAAAAAGCGCCTTTGATATTCAGATCGGTCTTTTGCCCTTTGTAAAAAAGCATTGCCGTAAACGCATTGATTACTATTCCAATTCCTGCTACTATCATAACTTGTGAGCCGGCTACCGGTTGCGGATCTTTCAGTTTTCTGAAGGCATCCCATGCAATGAAAGCAACGGCACCAAAGAGTAGCAGGGCATTTAAAATAGATACTAAAATGGTAGTCTTGCGCAGTCCGTATGTATATTTTCCCTTGGGTTTTATAGTCGCCATCCAGGCTGCCGCCCAGGCAAAAACCAGCCCCAGCACATCCCCGGCGTTGTGTCCGGCATCCGCCAGCAGGGCCGAGGAATTGGCAATGAAGCCATAAATGACCTCAACAGCCACAAAAATGACGTTCAGAGCTATGCCTATGGCAAAGCTTTTTGAATGGTCAACCTGGATGTTGTGACCGTGAGCGTGATTATGTTTGTGGTTATTTTTGTGTTGATGGCCTTCTTCAAGGGCTTTCTTGTCCATTATATTTTATGTTATAAGTTCAAGTTTTGTGCGATTCTTCGGGAAAGATCTTCAATATCTTCAACCCGGGCCAATTGACTGATCCAGTTTTGAGGAATATTTTCAAATCCGTAATACAATCCGGCCAAACCTCCGGTTACTGCCGCAGTTGTGTCTGTATCACTTCCAAGGTTAACGGCTTTTAACACGGCCTCTTTATATGTATTCGTGGTTAAAAAGCACCAGAGGCTTGCTTCCAGGGTGTGCAATACGTATCCGGTACTTTCAATTTTCTCTTCCGCGACTTCATGGATATTACCTTTTAAAAGTCTATCAAATACAGAGATTTTAACGGGATCGATCCCCAGTTCTTCTATATAATCCGGCATTTTTTTCTGTAAAATTTCATAAGCCTCCATACGGTCAACGCCTTGGTATAGAAGCAAGGCATATTCCAGGTAATAAAAACAGGCAAAAACGGAACGGATATGGGCGTGAGTGATGGATGACACCTGTTTTGTGAGCCGGAAACGTTCACCCACCGGTTTGTCGTAGATCACAAACAACAAAGGGGCAATTCTCATGAGTGAACCGTTCCCGTTGGCATCACTGGATGTACCTCCGGCCCGTTGCGGTTCTATGCCTTGTGAAAGGCGGTTGATCGCTTTGCAAGTGGCCGCACCAATGTCAAAAACGACGCCTGTTGCAGTCCAGAAATTTTCCCGGCTCCATTTTACAAAATTCTGAGCAACTGCATTCAAGTCAAACCCTTTTGCAACAGACTCGGCAAGACAAAACGTCAGGGAACTGTCATCGGACCAGGTTCCGGACGGTAATTTGTAAGTACCATATCCCGTCATATCCGTGACAGGATCCAGTTTTCTTTGGCTGCGGGAAGAAAATTCCACAGGTACTCCCAAAGCATCTCCTGTGGCTACTCCAAATAGAACGGAACGGATAGCGTCATTACTTTTTTGAATTCTCCTCGTTTGCTTCCTGTTCCTGGATGTTTTTGGTAATACGTTCGGTAAGGCCCTCATTTCTTTTGATGGTGGATTTTAAGGTTTCCGTTTCTTTAGGATCCTTGCAACTTTTCAGTTGTTCTTTCAAATCTGCCTGCTTTGTTGCCAGTTCCGTTAAGAAATCCTTTTTGGTTTGTAATTTTTCAGATTTGATGGCTTCATCAAAGATCAGATCTTCGGGTAACTTTTCTTTGGTTTCTTCTTTTTTTAC
>JAAYYL010000182.1 GCA_012515395.1 Bacteroidales bacterium | reverse complement strand
TCAACGTATTCGGAACTCAAAGTCACTCTGCCCGATAAAGAAGAGACAGATGATCCGGATGATACGGAAACTTCGGAGGAAGGTTCGGTTGTGGAAGGATTCAGCAAATGTATGCTGGACATGAAGTACGGTGAAGTTGCCGTTTGTTTCTTTCATTCCGATTACGGATACAAGTACGAAGGCAGTTCGTCTACATCTTCAGGTTCGTACCTGGGGGGCGGTATTCCGGCTTATATGCCTCTGTTCTTCTGGATCTACGTGCCTTTGGAAGAATGATGAAAAAAAATGCAGAAAAATCATGCAGGGGTATGCAACGTTTTTGCATACCCCTGCATCTATTATATGGTTTTAGGTTTATAGGTTTCAACGGTAGAGGTTGGCTCGGTTCTCGGGCCATCCTCTTGTTGTTTTACCACACTACTTCCTGAATCAATTCCAGGCCGGGCTCCCCGAAATAACTTTCAACGGTTCTGCCTTTGAGCCATACTTTTTGGTACAAATTTTCCGGATTGGTCAACAAATTCAGTTCATCCCGTACGGCGGTATCCGGAATCTTGACGGACAGGGTATTGCTCTTGATTGTCTCTCCGGAATCGTCGGCCAGTGCCAGGTTGGTTTCGCTATCTGTTCCTCCGGCCATAAAAGATGATGCAGAAACGTAATATCCTACAATATAACCCGTAACCCAGACGTCGGTCAAACCTCCGTCCAGCGTTCGGGCTTCAGCTACTGTATAGGCGGTTTCTTTTTCTGTTCCTTTATTGGTAGTAATATCCAGTTCGTTCCATACATCAGAAGTCCATATTCGCGTAGTATCTACTGTAATGGTAAATACCGGCTCCACATTTTCCTGTGTATCTCCGGACGGTTCCACCAGAAAAGAATACATATACCCGAGTTCCAACCATTTTTCCACAGACCCGAAAAGCGTTTCGTCAACGTACAGAGAAAGCGTTGTGGAACCCGAATAAAAATAACCCCATTGATCGGTAGTGGTATTGTCGTAATCCAGGGATCCGCCAGCCCCGCTCACATTCATCTTGTACGTGGTACAGGATTGAGTAAATGCATCTGAAAACATGACCCGGACACCGCAATTCTCCTGTTTGCACACGATCTGAACTTCACACGTTTCACCGGCGACTATGTTTGCCGCTTTATATCCGTAATAATACGGTTGATCAAAAGCCGGTACTGAAAATTGTTGGTTGTAAACAACAATATGATATTGATCCGGCATCAGTGAAATAGTGCTTCCCGCAATTTCTCCAACTGTGGTGTTGCAAAGTGTATCCATCTGATTATTAAAAATAAAAAATTGGTATGAACTCAGATCTACACTTTTGGTCTTTACCCCAAAGGGTGTTTCCATAGAGACATTCACAATAAGATCCCCTTCAGATTCGGGAACGATCTTTAGCCCGTTACAGGACCATGCTGCAGCAAGGAGTACACACCCCGCCAGCTTCAAAATTTTACTACACATAAGACTCCTTTTTTAAATTAAACAACGAGTGTGAAATAGGATAAAATCCGGAAGAATTCCGGGACAAACTATAAAAATCTGTTAAAAGATTTCTACATTTGCTATTCATTTAAAACTGTCCTATTAATCACATTATGTCATCTATTAAGAACCATCCTATTCTCCCTATCCCGGAAGAGGATAAAGTAGCTTTTTTATTTGAAGGAAAAACCATTTACGGACAAAGAGGTTTCACCATTGCTGCCGCATTGCATCAGGCCGGTCTTTTGGTGCACAAGCACAGCCTTGAACATCGTAACAGAAGTTTGTCCTGCGGCATTGGCAAATGCGGGGCCTGCGAAATGCTGGTAGACGGAAAGGTCCGCAGGATTTGCATTACAAAAGTGGATGGTGTTAAGGAAGTCCGGCGTATACCCGACGGATTTCTTTCTTCAGAAGATGTTGTTTTTCCGGATCATTCCGTGAAAGTTTATAAAACTGTTGTGGCCATCATAGGTGCGGGGCCTGCCGGTCTGGCAGTGCGTGAAGAACTGAACAAAGTGGGAATAGACAATTTGGTGATTGATAACAATGCTCGTATTGGAGGCCAGTTTAATATGCAGACACACCAGTTTTTCTTTTTCGAGAAGGAAAAACGTTTTGGCGGAATGCGCGGTTTTGAGATTGCCGCCACCCTGGCAGGTGAAAATCACAAAGGCATTCTTTTAAACAGCACCGTTTGGGATATTTTTGACGACAAAAGATTGGCCGTTAAGAATATTGAAACACAGGAGATATTTTATGTAGATACCGAATACCTGGTCATTGGTACCGGCGCCGTTCCCTTCATGCCGGCATTCAAAAACGACGATGTTCCGGGTGTATATACGGCTGCCGTATTCCAGAGGATGATGAACAGTGAATTGACGCTTCTGGGGAAAAATGTTCTTACGGTTGGGGCCGGTAACATAGGCTACCTCACTTCATACCAGGCAATGCAGGCAGGGGCAAAAGTCAAAGCCATTATTGAAGCCATGCCCAACGAAGGAGGATTTCCCGTACAAGCCAACCGGGTAAGGCGTCTGGGTATTCCCGTCATTACTTCACACATCCTTCTGGAAGCTATTCCAAATGAAGACTATACCGGCATCACCGGGGCTATTATAGCCGAATGTAAAGACTTCAAAGTTGTTCCGGGCACAGAGAAATTGCTGGAAGGTATAGATACCATAAATATATGTACGGGATTGATTCCGGATGACCAATTGTTGACCAAAGGCCGTGAAGTGTTCGGGTTTCACTGTCACGGGGTAGGTGATGCCATACGCATTGGAGAAGGCACCTCTGCCGTTCTCAGGGGGAAACAATGTGCTTATGAGATCATGCAACAGATGGGAGTTCGCACCAATTACGACAACTATCTGGCCGTTTCAAAGGAATATAT
>JAAYYL010000181.1 GCA_012515395.1 Bacteroidales bacterium | reverse complement strand
CCGGGGAATGAAATCACATTCCCATCCATGTCCTGCGACAGGTTAAAAGAAAAATTGCAGGAAAAAGAAACCCGGTTATCTTCCTGTATAACACGTCTTGAGGAATTATCGGATCATACGGCTCTGTTAACAGATTACGCAGCAGGAATATCTTCCGGGCTGGACCTTTACCTTGCCGGTGTTTCAGCCAAAAAAGAAGTGGAAGATCACATAGACCTGCTTACAGGTTTTGTCCCCACGAATAAGAAAAAAGAACTGGAAGACTTTCTGAACACCGAAAGTTTATATTATATAAATGCCCCGGCAGAAAGTGAAGACAATCCTCCCATTAAACTGAAAAACAATTGGTATACCCGTTTGTTCGAACCCATTGGGGATTTGTATATGCTTCCACGTTACGATGAATTGGACCTGACTCCCTACTTTGCTCCCTTTTATATGCTTTTCTTCGGTTTCTGCCTGGGAGACATGGGATACGGCCTGGTCTTCATGATATTGGGATTGGTGGGGAAACGCTTCTTTCCAAAAATGAAAAAATACCTGAACCTGGTATTCTTCCTGGGACTCGGTTCTGTGATCATGGCCGCTTTTCCAGGGATAATTTTTGGCGTAAAGGTTGCCGATATTATCCCCTCTGTGAAAGAAAACAACACATTTTTATTTAATTTCTCGGATATGAAGATGTTCTGGTTTGCTATCGTTTTTGGATTGTTCCAGATCGTTTTCGCCCGCATCCTTACAGGGATCGATTCGTTCATTCGCAAAGGATGGCAACACGGTATGGCTCCCTTCGGATGGGCCATACTTATCGTTTGGTGTACCATTGCCTACGCCTCTATGGAAGTGCCTTCCCTGGCTTTACCTAAAAGCGTATCACTGACTATGGTCATTGTCAGTGTAGGACTAATACTGTTTTTTTCCAAACCGGAAGGACCTGTTTACAAAAGATTGGGAAAAGGCCTGTGGGCCATGTATGATATAACCGGAGTTTTCGGAGATATGCTTTCCTACATCCGTCTCTTTGGACTCGGTACGGCAGGAGCGATCCTGGGCATGGTGTTTAATTCCATAGCTCTGAGTCTGTCCGGCGTTCCTTATGTTGGATGGCTGCTCACCATAATCATGCTGCTGTTCGGACACACGCTGGTATTGGCTCTCAACTCACTTGGAGCCTTTGTTCATCCCATGCGTCTGACATTTGTGGAATTTTACAAAAATGCCGGGTTTACAGGGGGCGGAAGAGGTTACAAACCCCTTACATCACTATCAAATAAAAAAGAACAATAGATTATTTAATAAACAATTAACCAACTAATTATGAACACATTACCTTTAATTTTAGCCTATATCGGTCTGGCTTTTATGTTGGGTCTTGCCGGAATCGGAAGCGCCATTGGCGTGACCATCGCAGGAAATGCGACTGTGGGAGCTCTTAAGAAAAACCCCAACATATTCGGCTCTGCCATGATTCTGAGTGCTATGCCTTCGACTCAGGGTCTGTACGGGTTTGCCGGATTCTTCTTGAATCTTGGTGCCGTAACCGAATTGGGTGATGCCCTTACCCTGGGACAGGGTCTGGCCGTTTTTGCAGTAGGTTTGGCCATGGGCTTTGTAGGTCTTTTTTCTGCAATAAAACAAGCTTCCATCT
>JAAYYL010000180.1 GCA_012515395.1 Bacteroidales bacterium | reverse complement strand
GATTGGAATTGCTTCCACTTTATGCGGAAGCCATCCAGGCTCTCAGCGAAGGAGAAATCCTGCAACTTGAAAAAGGCCGCACGTTGGATATTTCGCTGAATGAATATTATTCGGTATGCGAAAAAAAGACGGTATCCTTATTTCGTACATCCATGATCTCCGGGGCACTGTCTGTTCCTGAGAAAGAGATTTCAAAGACTTACATGCCGATCATAGAAAAAGCCGCCTATCATTTGGGCATGGCCTTCCAGATCAACGACGACATTATGGATTATTGCCCGGTGGAGGAAGTGGGCAAACCCTGTTATCAGGATATTGCCGAGTCCAAGATAACCTTACCCCTGCTGGGTGCGTTGGCCAATGCCGGGGAAGAAACCTACCGTCCCCGGGTGGTTGAATGGATAAGACAGGCAGAAAATGAGGACAAAGAAGCCCTGTTGCGGATAATAGATTTTGTGAAAAAAAACGACGGTCTGGAATATGCACGTAAAGTCTGGATGCATCACAACACAAAAGCTCAGGAACAAATCAGCACCCTTCCTGCTTCGCAGTGGCGGGATTGCCTGTTGAAAATCTCAGGTATGTGATGGGTTTTCCCTGTTCCAGGAATTGGTTCTCATAAAAAGTCCTGACAGTAAGTACCGGATCATTTGCCGGTCTTCCGGTGTTGGCGTATATATCGGGATCGGCCTCCAGTAATGTCATATCCTCCCGGGCTTCCACCACTTCCTTCGTATAATCATGCAGTTCCCTGCTGTCGGTTTTTAAATGTATTACAGCTCCGGGGGCAAGAAACGACAGGTAACGGTTCAGAAAACGGGGTGAGGTCAGTCGCTTGTTCTCCTTCCGTGGCTGGGGATCGGGGAATGTGATCCATATCTGAGAAACTTCGGAAGGGGCAAAAAAACTTTCTATAAGCTCAATACGGGTGCGGATGAAAGCAACATTTTCCATTTTTTCTTCCAGGGCCGTTTTAGCTCCGCGCCACAGGCGTGCTCCTTTAACATCAACACCTATATAATTAACAGATTTGTTAAGGCGGGCCAGCGCCACGGTATACTCTCCCTTGCCGCAGCCCAGTTCCAGGACAATCGGATTGTCATTTCCGAAAACATTTTTGTTCCAGGACCCTTTTAAAGGATAATCCCTCTGGTACACTTCCCGGAAAGAAGCCTGAAAAAGATTGGAAAACGTTTCATTTTCACGAAATCTGCGGATCTTATCTTTGCCCATAACCGGTTTCTTTCATCAGTACACCTATCAATACTACTCCACGGAGGGTTTTTTCGGGCATGTTGTGTGCTATTCGCCAGGAATAAAAAGACGTATTGGGACGAAACCCCAACGAATCCAACGGGAAACGGTAGTCCAGGAAACGGCCTGCAGGCAATGACTGTTCAGGGATCAGCGGAAACCACAAAGTGTCTTTTGTTCCGGGATGTGTTACTACTACTGACAGGTATGAATAAGGGTAATCCCGGGTAATTC
The DNA here is from genome assembly GCA_012515395.1 of Bacteroidales bacterium. Lineage (GTDB taxonomy): Bacteria > Bacteroidota > Bacteroidia > Bacteroidales > UBA932 > DMER64. The sequence goes on along the minus strand of JAAYYL010000180.1, from coordinate 299 downwards.
GTATATCCATATATGCGTGGTAGAGGGCTGATGTGTCGGGAAGCGGGAGGGTCAGTTCCAGGTTGTTGTATTTATTCCACACGGCGTCGGCAAGATGAAGTTGTTGCTGACTGGCCACGGGAGAAGAACAGGAGACCGGCCCCAAAAGAAAAATCCACAAAACAAGGGGCCCGATCTTACGATTGTTTAGGACCATTTTTTCGGCGATAGTTTTTCCTGCGTTTGTTTTTTTGTTTTTTGTCAAAACGGGTTATGCTTTCTTCCCCGGCAGCCGATTTAAATCCGTTTTGTTCTCCGTT
>JAAYYL010000179.1 GCA_012515395.1 Bacteroidales bacterium | reverse complement strand
TTTGCCTGATCCAAAGACAATTCTGCCGTACTGAGCAAACCTCCCTGGATAAACTTGAGCCTGAATTTTTCCTCCTCCTTGGGATTTTTGATGACGTAAGTCACCACTTTAACCAATAAGGGAGTAAAGCCTACCAGCAATAATGTATTGGTTACGTTAAACAAAGTATGAAGCAAGGAAACGGCATAAAGCATAGCTACTGAAGAAGCTTCCGGGTCCGCTGCCTGGGTCACGGGTATAAAAGGATCCGCAGCTCCCAGTCCGGTTATGATCACTCCCACCAGTTTCAAAACAGGCTTAAATAGTATTAATACCCATGTTACTCCGATTAAATTGAAAAAAGTGTGTGCCAATGCCGCCCGTTTTGCCGAGACATTCCCCACGGAAGCCGCTATGTTGGCTGTAACAGTCGTTCCAATATTTTCCCCGAGTACCAGTGCCGCCGCCATTTCAAACGGAATCCATCCGAAATTCACCATAACCAATGTGAGGGCCATAGTAGCACTCGATGACTGCAACACAATAGTCAGTACGGTCCCTATCCCCACAAAAATCAATGTGGACCAGAATCCCCAATCTGTCAGAGACTGGAGGAAGGCCAGGGTTTCGGGACTTGAACGCAGATCCGGCACGGATTCTTTCATAAAAGTCAGCCCCAGGAAAAGAAGGGCAAAACCGATCACCATTTCTCCAATATTCTTTCTTTTCTGGCGTTTGGACATGGTCAAAATGAATCCCAGTGCTATCAATGGAATGGAAAGAATGGAAATATCCGCTTTGAATCCCAACAGGGATACGAGCCATGCCGTAACGGTAGTACCTATATTGGCTCCCATTATCACGCCAATGGCCTGTGCCAGGGACAACAGTCCTGCATTCACAAAACTCACTACCATAACAGTAGTGGCACTGGAAGACTGTATAACTGCCGTAATAAATAATCCTGTGAGAACTCTTTTAAAAGAATTTGAGGTCATTGAAGCCAGAAAGCCGCGTAATCTGTCACCCGCGACCTTTTGTAAGGATTCGCTCATGAGCGTCATCCCATAAAGAAAAAGACCTAATGAACCTGCAAGATTGAGAATTTGTAATACAGTATTCATACCTTAGAGATTTCACTGCAAAGATGCATTGTTTTTTTGTACTTTTGGTTAATAAACTGTTACAATTATGAACATACGCAGAATATTCCTGTTAGTTACGGGTTTGGTATGCCTGCTGAATTTACATGCCCAAAACACCCCATTGAAGGTACTGGCTTTTCAGAATCCGGAGGAAGCTCCTTCAAATGCAGAATTCACACAAAAGATTCTTACATTTCTTGAAGGAATCAACGGGAACGGAGAACTTGCCTTTGAACAGACGGCGGATCCGTCACGGATAAATGAAAAGGATCTGAAAGACGTCAATGTGATTATAATGCTCGGTCATATTCCTTTGAATAACCAGCAGCAAAAAGCTTTTCAAAATTTTATGGAAAACGGAGGCCGGTGGTTGGGATTTCAGGCAACAGCCGTTTATGCAAAAGGAAACTGGCCTTGGTTCAACGAGTTTATTGGAGGGGCCTGCCTTGAAGAATCATGTCTGCCTGCCCTGCCGGCAAAACTCAAAACGGAAGATCCTTTGCATCCTGTATGCCGGGGAATTCCAGGCTATTATATCGCCCCGGCCAACGAATGGCACGTCTTCTCCAACGGACTTCGTCAAAATCCCCATGTATCCGTTCTGCAGAGTCTGGCTGCTGAATCATTCCCCGCAGGAATAACGAATGTTGTCAAAAGCGGAGACATTCCGGTTACGTGGATCAACAGAAAATACAACATGATTTACTTTAATGTGGGTCATGACGGGAACAGCTTTTCTGACCCCACGCAGAATTTGCTGATAACCAATGCCCTTAAGTGGTTGTTAACGCCACAGGCAATTGTACAGGAAAAAGTAGTGGCTGCTTACGTAACATCATGGAAAGAAGCCGTTCCCGATCCCACACACATTACCCATATAAATTATGCCTTCGGACACGTAAACGATTCGTGTAACGGCATAAAAGTAGATAATCCGGAAAGACTTCTTCAGATAGTGGCTCTGAAAAATCAAAAACCCTCCCTGAAAATTTTGCTTTCCATTGGCGGTTGGGGAAGCGGCCGTTTTAGTGAAATGACGGCAAACGAAGATAACCGTGAATCATTTGCAAAAGATTGCCGTCGGGTAGTTAATGAATTTTGTCTTGACGGAATAGATATTGACTGGGAATACCCTACCAACCCCGGGCCGGGCATCTCATATGCACCCGAAGACACCCGGAACTTTACCCTTTTGATGCGCGATATCCGGAAAAACCTTGCCACAGGGCAATTGCTTACACTGGCATCCGCGGCAAGCGGTAAATTCATAGACTTTAAATCCATAGTGGAATATGTGGATTTTGTCAATATAATGACATATGACATTGCCTATCCCCCTTATCATCATTCAGGACTGTATCCCTCATCCCTGACCGGCAACCTTTCCTGTTATGAATCCGTGCTGGCTCACGTTGCTGCAGGATTCCCACTGGACCGCCTGGTATTGGGCATCCCTTTTTATGGAAAACCTTCCCCTGACTTCCCTGAGGGAATGAACAGTTACGGCAAGCTCATACATCTGGAAAATTATGTAAAATGCTGGGATGATATTGCAAAAGCGCCTTACCTGAAAGACAGTACGGGGAAAATCGTATGTAATTACGACGATCCCCGTTCCATAGGATACAAGTGCCGTTTTATTCATCAATACGGGATGAAAGGGGCCATGTACTGGGAATACGAAGGAGACGACGAGAAAGGGTCGCTCAGACAAGCCGTGTTCAACGGAATTTTCGTACCTTAGTATTTTATGTTCCGCCGTATGATAGAATTTACAAATTATACCTTTGACCAATATCCTTCCTGTTCCGTACAGGTATCTGCTTTCACTCCCGTTGAAAACGGGTCCGAGTATCATATGATATTCCAAATCCGGGAATTCGGGAAGCGACAGCTTGACAAAAAAAAGGAAGAAGCAATAGATATACTGCATAACTGTGTACAGGAATACTTGTCCCGTGAACCCTACAGTAAGGCTAAAAGGGTCTTTGCCAGGTATTTTCTCAGAAACGCCAAAGACCAGCGACCCCGAATCCACACACGCAAGATCTTTCCCGCATCCTGTGCCATTTCATGCATCGAACAACCTCCTGCCAACGGCTCACAGATCGCCTTATGGGTCTATCTGAGAGATCCCGGAACAGATACGGAAAAATATACGCATTTCTGGATAACGGAAAGGTATTGCCTGGCAGGGGATGTGAGCGGTCAAACCCTGACATTGCTGACGGATTACGAAAAATGGCTCCATGCCAAAGGATGCTCCATGGCCGGTAATTGTTTACGGACCTGGTTCTACATACAGGACATCGATACCAATTATGCCGCATTTGCCAAAGCACGTACAGACTATTTCAGGAAAATTGGTCTGACCGAACAAACCCATTACATAGCCAGTACCGGTATAGAAGGAAGCAACGG
>JAAYYL010000178.1 GCA_012515395.1 Bacteroidales bacterium | reverse complement strand
GGATCGGGTGAGTTGCCCAGTGATTTGGACATTTTACGGCCTTGTTTGTCGCGTACCATTCCCGTAAGATATACGTTGGAAAACGGTTTTTCATTGCAATAGATGTCGCCGGCCATAATCATCCGGGCAACCCAGAAGAACAAGATGTCGGGAGCCGTTACCAAATCGTCAGTGGGATAATAGTAAGCCAGTTCTTCATTAGGAGATTTTTTAGGATGACCCGGTTTTTCGGGATCAAAGACAGATATGGGCCACAACCAGGAAGAGAACCATGTATCTACTACATCGGGATCTTGCTTAAGGTCTTCCGGTTTGAGTGACGGATCTTGTTTTCGGGCCAGTTTCAGGGCATCTTCAGTCGTAGCTGCCACGACCACTTTTCCGTCAGGCAGGTACCAGGCAGGGATCTGCTGTCCCCACCACAACTGACGTGATATGCACCAATCACGGGCTGTTTCCATCCAGTGGCGGTATGTGTTCCGGTATTTATCCGGAATCAATTTTACCCGCCCGTCTTCTACGTACTCCAATGCTTTTTTCGCAGGCACTTCCAGCTTTAAGAACCACTGCAGCGAAAGTCTCGGCTCTATAACGGCATCGGTTCTTTCGGAAAAGCCCACCTGGGTCACATACGGTTCTTCTTTTTCCAGACAGCCGGATTCCTGCAGCATGGTACGGATCTTCTTACGCGCTGCAAAACGGTCTTCACCAACCAGAATCTGTGCCTTTTCGTTCAGGGTCCCGTCAGGATCAATAATATCTATTACCGGCAAGTGGTGACGCAAACCTATCTCGTAATCATTGGGATCGTGTGCAGGAGTGATCTTCAGACAACCTGTCCCGAAGTCCATAGTCACATAATCGTCCGCAATAACAGGGATCTCTTTATTTATCAATGGGATCAACACCTTTTTTCCTATCAATCCGGTGTATCGTTCATCACCGGGATTCACGCATACTGCTACATCTGCCATAATGGTCTCGGGACGTGTGGTGGCTACAGACAGGTATTGGTCGCCTTGTTTTCCGTTGTTGCTGAAATAATAACGCAGGTAATACAATTTTTCCCTGACTTCCCTGTGGATGACTTCTTCGTCACTTACGGCTGTTTTTCCCTGGGGGTCCCAGTTCACCATACGGACGCCCCTATATATCAGTCCTTCGTTGTACAAATGGACAAAAGTGTCCGTAACGGCACGGCTCATATCCGGATTCATGGTGAAATTGGTGCGTTCCCAATCACAGGAAGCACCCAGTTTTTTCAATTGTTCCAGTATGATGTTGCCGTGTTTTTCTTTCCAGGCCCAGGCATGTTCCAGGAATTCTTCACGTGAAAGTTGCTTTTTGTCAATGCCTTTTTCTTTTAGCAGGGCCACCACTTTGGCTTCCGTTGCAATGGAAGCATGGTCCGTTCCCGGTACCCAGCAGGCGTTTTTACCCTGCATGCGGGCACGTCTGACCAATACGTCCTGTATGGTATTGTTGAGCATATGGCCCATATGAAGTACTCCCGTCACATTGGGAGGCGGGATTACCACACTGTATTTTGGCCGGTCATCGGGTACCGAATGAAAAAAACGGTGCTTTAACCAGTAACTGTACCATTTGTCTTCTGTAATAGAGGGATCGTATATTGCAGGTAGTTCCATATACTTTTTGGGAATAAGACGCAAATATATAAAAAATACTACTTTTGTAATCTAAAAGAAAAGGCTATGGAACAAAAACCCAAGAAAGAAATCAATATTGAATTGCCTGAAGACGTTGCCCAGGGATGCTATTCAAACCTGGCTATCATTACGCATTCAAGCAGTGAATTCGTATTCGATTTCATTCGGATGATGCCCGGCATTGCCAAGGCAAAGGTCCAGAACAGGATTGTTATGACTCCAGAACACGCCAAAAGATTCTTCAACGCCCTCCAGGATAACCTCAGAAAATACGAAGAGCATTTCGGTAAGATCAACCTGTCCGGAAAAGGAATGCCCAACATCCCTTTACATTTCGGAGATGGAACCCCGGAAGCTTAAACTGGAGCTGATCTTCTTTTATTCCCCTTTACAAGATTTTCAGGTATTGGTGGAATCAAGAAGGCCTTTACTGGAATCTCTGGAGGAACGCTTCAGATTATCCATCATTCCTTACAATAAAATTTCTACGGATCACTTTGCCGATCCCGAAAAAATTTACATACCTTTCATCGCATCCGGCGGTTGCGAAGAGATTTTTCAAAGTTATGCCTTTTCCCTGCCGCTGCCACTGATCTTCCTTTACGACCATATGCACAACTCATTGCCCGCTGCTCTGGAATTGGCTACCTACTTTTCAGAGGGCAAGCTGAATGTGCCCATGATCTTTTCGGAAAACGAGCTTAAACCGGAAACCATGGAAGTGTTTTACCGCATGCAACTGACTGTGCGTACACTGAAAAAATCGTACATAGCGCTCATTGGAGGACCTTCTCCCTGGCTATTGTCTAACTATGTGGATTTTGAAGCACTTACACGCATGTTCGGGATGCACTTTCAGAAAATTGGTATTGAATCCCTGGTGGATAATTTTAAACAGCACACCAAACTCAGCCGGGAGAATGCAACCCTGTTTCAGAAAATCCTGAAACAAGCCACTCAATTAACCAATTGCACCAGGGAAGATGTGTACGATTCCGTCAGGATGTACCAGGCCCTGGATGATTTGATGGTGTATAATTCATGCAATGCATTGACCGTTAAGTGTTTCGACCTGATCAAGGAGTGCAACGTAACAGCATGTACAGCACTGGCGTTATTCAACCAGTCAGGCATACCTGCTGCCTGTGAGGGAGATATACCTTCCCTTTTATCCATGATGTTTGCAGCCGGTTTGACAGGAAATCCCGTTTTTATGGCCAATCCCATAGATTTTGACCGCGATAAAAACACCATAGATGTTGCCCATTGCAGCATTCCTTTTTCCATGGCCGATAATTACAGTTTCAATTCGCATTTTGAGTCCGGCATCAGCGTAGGAGTTGAGGGAAACGTAAAACCGGGAGAAGCCTATACCCTGGTGAAATGGATCGGAAAAAAATTGGAACGGTTCTTCGTTGCACAAGGAGTGACCGTTGATTCGGAGCACACAGATTACAAATGCCGTACACAGATGAAACTCCGGCTGGAAAAACCCCTGGATGATTTTCATTTAAACGGTATGGGAAATCACGTTTTGGTGGTTAAAGGGATGCACCAAAAAGCATTTACTGACTGGAACCAGTATATGATCTACAGGAGGTAACTCACTGGCCGGCATTATAAATTGTTGCAATCTCCGAATCGCTCAGCACCCTGTCGTAAAAACGCAGACAGGCCATATCGGCCGGCAGGAACGTATTGAGCGTGGTCCCGTTCAGGGCATTTGCACCGATTACAAAATCATCTTGCACGCCAAAAGACATTTCCATAGGTTCCGTATAGAGATTCATGCCGTCCAGGTACACGGTCATGGCAGTTCCGTTGGACACGATGGACATCATGTGCCAGCTGACTCCCAGGAAATCCGTAATATCCATACCGGCATAGGAAGGCAGCGGAATGACATACGTTTCTTTACCCGGTCCCAGACATAAAGTCAATACCCAGTTGGTACCGTCGTGACGGATTTCCACAAAGAATCCTCCTTCGGATATGGACCCGAAAAAGGGATACACCAGGGATTTGTTCATTTTATTACGAAAACGCATCCAGAAATTGAATGTGCCTTTATCGGCTCCGGATATGGGATTATAATAACGACTCAGCAAATAGCCGCTGCTGCCGTTGAAAGAGATGGCTGCCGTTGTGCCGGACGGTTTGTTTGCAGTATTATAGGTTACTCCGTTGGAAACAGTCAGATCCGGAACCTGTCCTGTCCATTCGTAGGCTTTGGACATGTTGTTGGTAGTGATGTACATCTTAAGTCCTTCCTGGACAACCACTGTTTCATCTTTAAGTGTAGTAAATTCAAATACATCACCATAATAGACATCTAAGTCAGTTTGTATGTATGCCCGGTAATAATACCTGGTATTGATAAGCAATCCGGTAGCCTGCGATGTGTAATTGCCTGTGTATTGGGGTTTCCCCAGCTGAGTACGGTCATGATTAATATCAGGGTTCGGTGAAGTGCTCCAGCAATGTCCGTAGTCCAGGATATCCCGGGACCCGATAGTTACAATATTTCCTTCCAAAACGGCTGTGTAATAGGATATGTCACTCACATCTTCGCCCGTAGTAACTTCAGACGGTAAAATTTCCACATATAAGGATACCGTATCAGAATAAGAAATGCCGAAATGGTTGACAGCAAAACCACGCATTGTGTATCTTGTGCCTCTGTCGGGATTATCCATTTGATAAACAACGTAAGTTCCTTCTTCCTTAGTGCCCAGACGGATCACATTATCGGAATCCAATTCGGGAACTTCACCGTTGGTGTTCCATATAAATCCATGCTCCGTAAAAGGAGTTCCCCCTACATTGTTGAGCCTGAAAAGGAGTTTGTCCTGTAAAAAATCATCAAACCGTAACACAGGATTCCCCGTGACCGGAGGTGTATAATCAAGCACTTGCGTCTGACCGTATGATGTTCCCATCTCATTGGTGGCGTATGCCCTGTAATACCACCTGGTGCCCGTTTGCGGCAATGTTTCCGGGTAAGAAACAAACGATTGCCCTTCCGCGGCAGATCCAAGTTGTGAGCAAGATCCGTTTTCCGGATCGGGTTCCGGGTCAGTTCCCCAGCAATGTCCGTGCTGCAGGACCGATCCTCCCCCGTTGCTGACCAGCGTTCCCCTGAATTGCAATTTGTATGCCTGATCCAGCCCAAATCCGTC
>JAAYYL010000177.1 GCA_012515395.1 Bacteroidales bacterium | reverse complement strand
CGTATCCGGTAATAGGTGTCACCGTCAATATAATCCATTAAGAATCTGAGGAATTGTTCATAAGTAATATAGAGAGCTGAAAAAGCCATATGCAATTTCTCTGTATCATTCAAAAACCAGGCCGCCCTGCTTGCATACCCTTCGGAAAAAGCATAAAAACGATCCGGATCCATCACAACCCGGGAACTGACAGGATGATCCTCGGCAAAAGCATTGGCATAAGAACGAACCGCATCCCCAAAATCGTAAAGAACAGTGGTCTGCATGACGGTGTCCAGATCAATGGCACAAACTACTTTTTTTTGCCTGTCAAATAAAAAGTTGGAAAGTTTGGTGTCGTTGTGACTGACCCTTTCAGGAATGGAGCCTTCAGCTATCAGCTTGTAAAACGACTCCATCTTCTCCTGTCTGCTGTATATCTCTTTAACCAGGGAAGCAACGTCTGTCAGTCTTCCGGCGCGGTTTGCCTTTGCCGAGTCTGAGAATTGGCTGAACCGATACCTGATGTTGTGAAATCCGGGCAATGTAGTTGTGAGGGTGCCCCGAAAATCCGCCATCTGGCTGTGAAACATCCCGAGGCCTTCCCCGCCGGCGCGTATCATTTCCTTATCAGATGCCTGTTCATAGGTATATGTGTCAGGTATGTAGGTGCAACATGTCCAGTATTCCCCTTCATTATCTATGTAGTAGAGATCTTCATTTTTGCCGGGAACCAGTGTCAGGGTAACGGCTCCTTTTGAACGAATGTGACGGGTCACTTTGTCAATATTGGCCATCATGCCCGGAATATCGGGGAAAACCGAACGGTTCTTCCGTTGCAAAATGTACTTTTGAGGACTTGACGTTTCTACAAGAAATGTGTCGTTTATAAATCCCTCTCCCAGAACTGACACCCGAGTGACATGTTCCGGGATGCAAAAGTGTGTGACAATTACCTGTGCATCACTCATAGCGGATCACCAAACGAAAAGAATTGCAAAGATACTAAATAAATAGTTCAGGGACAATCTTTTTTATCATATTGGTAAGCACTGTACCGGGTCCGAATTCCGTGAAATTTTTAGCTCCGCCGGCCACCATATTCCGTACGGTTTGAGTCCACAATACGGGTGATATCAGCTGTTTGTTCAAATTGTTTTTGATCTCTTCAGGTTCAGTATGCGGCAAGGCATCCGCGTTTTGGTATACCGGACATACCGGTTTGACCATATTGGCCTTTTCAATGGCAACGCCCAGCGATTTACGCGCACTTTCCATAAAGGGCGAGTGAAAAGCCCCTCCCACGGGTAATCTGAGAGCTCTTTTTGCTCCGGCTTCTTTCATCAATATGCATGCCCGGTCAACGGCTGCTACCGATCCCGATATGACAAGCTGTCCCGGGCAATTGTAATTGGCAGGGATAACTATCCCGACAGAGTTGGATACGGACCTGCAAATCTCTTCCACTTTTTGATCATCCAGATTGATCACGGCAGCCATAGCCGAAGGTTCTTCTTCACAGGCATCCTGCATGGCAAGAGCCCTGGCACTTACCAACCGCAGGCCGTCCTCAAAAGACAAAGCTCCGGCTGCAGTTAATGCAGAAAATTCACCCAGAGAATGTCCTGCCACCATGTCCGGCTTGAAGTCCGGGGCACATAAGGCAGCAGCTACCGAATGTAAAAAAATGGCGGGTTGTGTGACTTTAGTCTGTTTGAGCTCTTCAGCTGATCCTTCAAACATGATCTTTGACAACGAAAACCCGAGTATCTCGTCTGCCTGTTCAAAAAGTTTTTTCGCTTTCGGGTCGGTATCGTAAAGATCCTTTCCCATTCCTGTAAACTGGGCACCCTGGCCCGGAAAAACATATGCATTCATAACGCCAAAGATACATTTTTTTCAATGTTCGGGAATCTGTGTATCTTTGCATTCCCATTTTATTCCGGCCCAGTAGTTCAGCTGAATAGAACGTCAGATTCCGGTTCTGAAAGTCGGGGGTTTGAATCCCTCCTGGGTCACGCTACAAGAAAAAAAGGCTGCAAACACGTTTGCAGCCTTTTTGCATCCGGACACCGTCAAGCTTGCTTGTAAGGGGGAAGGATGCAAAAAGCAAAGGGGAGCGAACACGCTCCCCGCAGCCTTTTTTTCTTGGGCTGTATTAGATCCAGAGGGAAGGCCGAGCGAAGCGAAGGCAATCCCTT
>JAAYYL010000030.1 GCA_012515395.1 Bacteroidales bacterium | reverse complement strand
GTCCGTCTTACTATAGAAGACCACCGTGAAAACGCTGAAGAAGATGCCTATACGGAAGAAATGGAAGAAGAGAACGTTGTCAGAAGAGGATTCCGTAAAGACGAATTTTTCTCTGAAACAGGATTGCTGGATTTTGTTAAATTTCTTGATAAAACGCGTGTTCCTCTTACGGAAACACCCATATATCTGGAAACAAACAAAAACAGTATCTCTATTGAAATTGCCATGCAATACAACACAGGATTCTCTGAAAACATACATTCCTACGTAAACAATATCAACACCATAGAAGGAGGCACCCACCTGACGGGATTCCGCAGGGGACTCACTTCAACCCTGAAAAACTATGCCGATAAGAGCGGCATGCTCAGCAAGCTGAAATTTGATATTGACCCGGCCGATTTCCGGGAAGGGTTGACGGCCATTATTTCGGTAAAGGTCAACGAGCCGCAGTTCGAAGGACAGACAAAAACCAAACTCGGCAACAGCGAAGTCATGGCTGCCGTTTCCCAGTCAGTCAGCAGTGCACTGGATAATTACCTGGAAGAAAACCCCAAGGATGCCAGAACGATCGTGGAAAAAGTGATCATGGCGGCTACAGCCCGTCATGCAGCCCGCAAAGCCCGTGAACTGGTACAGCGCAAAACAGTGATGTCCGGAGCCGGATTGCCCGGAAAACTGGCTGACTGTTCCAACAGGGATCCCGAAAAAAGTGAAATATTCCTGGTGGAAGGGGACTCTGCAGGGGGTACCGCAAAAAGCGGACGTGACCGTTCTTTCCAGGCCATTTTGCCTTTGCGCGGAAAAATCCTGAACGTAGAAAAAGCCCAGGAACATCGTGTATTCGAGAACGAAGAAATCCGCAATATTTACACGGCTTTTGGAGTGACACGAGGCACGGAGGAAGATAGCAAAGCGCTGAATATGACTAAATTAAGATATCATCGCGTGATCATAATGACGGACGCAGACGTGGACGGCAGCCATATCGACACCCTGTTGCTTACCTTCTTTTTCAGGCACATGCCTGATCTTATACAAAACGGTCACGTATACATAGCCTCCCCTCCCCTGTACCTGATAAAAAGGGGAAAAGAGGAACGTTATTGCTGGACGGAAGAACAGCGTCGGGCCGCCGTGGAAGAACTGGGAAAGGGTAAAGAAAGTGCCGTTACCATTCAGCGTTACAAAGGTCTGGGTGAAATGGACGCTTCCCAGTTGTGGGATACTACCATGAATCCTGAAAACCGCATTCTGCGTCAGATCACCATAGACAATGCCGCCGAAGCTGACCGCATTTTCTCCATGTTGATGGGAGATGAAGTGCCACCACGCAGGGAATTCATAGAACAACACGCCAAGTACGCTAACATAGACGCATAATCATGGACATTTTTGAAAGAATCAAAAAAGACGAAGGCGGCCCTTTAGGCCAATACCGCAGAAAAGCACACGGATACTTTATGTTCCCTAAGCTGGAAGGACCCATTGAACCCTATATGATGTTCCAGGGCAAAAAAATGCTGGCATGGACATTCAACAATTACCTGGGACTTGCCAACCATCCCGAGGTCAGAAAAGCCGATGCGGCCGGGGCCGAGAGATGGGGTCTGGCCTATCCCATGGGAGCCCGTATGATGAGCGGGCACACCTCCCTGCATGAAAAACTGGAACGTGAACTGGCCGATTTCGAGAAAAAAGAAGATGCCTTTTTGTTCAATTTCGGTTACCAGGGGATGGTTTCTACCATTGATGCCCTCCTGAACCGGCGCGATGTAGTGGTATATGATTCGCAGGCTCATGCCTGCATCATGGACGGTATGCGTCTTCACATGGGACAGAGGATCGTATATCCCCACAACGATCTGGAGAAATGCGACAAAGCCCTGGAACGCGCAACCCGTCTGACTGAAAAAACCGGGGGCGGTATCCTGCTTATTACGGAAGGCGTATACGGAATGACCGGAGCGCTTGGATTCCTGGATCAGATAGTATCGCTTAAAGAGAAATACAATTTCCGAATCCTCATTGACGACGCCCACGGGTTTGGAGTGATGGGGGAAAACGGACGAGGAACCTCTGAACACTTTCACGTAATGGACCAGGTGGACCTCTATTTTGGGGCCTTTGCCAAATCCATGGCCGGAATCGGAGGGTTTGTAGCCGGACCTTCAGACATCATCAACTATTTAAGGTACAACCTTCGCTCCCAGATATATGCAAAGAGTCTGCCGATGGCCATGGTGGAAGGTTTGTTGAAACGTTTGGAAATGATACGTACGCAACCCGAACTCAGGGAAAAATTATGGCTGATCACAAGAACCCTTCAGGACGGCTTGAGAAAGAACGGCTTTGACATTGGAGCGGCAGAGGCTTGTGTTACACCGGTATTTCTTAAAGGGGAACTGGTTGAAGCCACCAATATCCTGATAGATCTGAGGGAAAATTACAAGATATTCTGTTCTGTGGTCGTATACCCGGTTGTCCCCCGGGATGTTATCATGTACAGGCTTATACCTACAGCCATGCACTCCCTGGAACATGTTGAATATACGCTTAATGCGTTCCGTGAGATCCAGGAAAAGCTGAAAGCCGGAAAATATAAAGGAGGCGAGATCAGGAACATGGCTGTAGAATAACCATGAAAAAAAAGACCTTACAGGGTAAAGTAGTTATAATCACAGGCGCATCTTCGGGCATCGGACTGGAATGCGCCCGTGTTTTTTCACAAGCCGGAGCTTCTCTTGTGCTGGCAGCACGTTCCGAAGATAAGCTAAAAGCCCTGGAAAATGAATTGAAAGACAACCCCGTATTGACCATTATCACCGACGTTTCCCGGGAGTCGGATTGCAAATTTCTGATAGACAAGACCGTGGAACGTTTCGGACGTATTGACATACTTGTAAACAACGCCGGGCTTTCCATGCGCGCTTTATTCAAAGAAGTTGACCTGTCTGTCCTTAAAACACTAATGGATGTGAATTTCTGGGGTTGCGTCTATTGTACGAAATACGCATTGCCCCTGTTGCTGCAAAGCAAAGGTTCCGTAGTAGGTGTTACATCCATTGCCGGATTCAAAGGACTTCCCGCAAGAACCGGTTATTCCGCATCCAAATACGCCATGAACGGGTTCCTGGATACCTTGCGTACCGAACACCTTTACGACGGATTGCATGTAATGACTTTTGCTCCCGGATTTACTGCTTCCAACGTACGTGTTTCCGCACTTACGGCCGATGGCTCTTCACAAGGAAGAACACCCCGTGCAGAAGAAAAAATGATGTCTGCCCAAAGCGTTGCTCAATACATGCTCAAAGGAATCCTAAAAAGAAAAAATACCGTTATACTCACACCGTTGGGAAAACTGACTGTCCTGATGGCCAAATTTTTCCCCGCTTTTGTATCCAGGATGGAATTCCGGATGATGGCACAAGAGCCCGACTCCCCACTCAAAAAAGACCTTACGGAATAAGCCTGCTATGCACTTAAAAGAGTAGCTTCTTCCATTGGTTTCATATATTTCACGGAATGTTCTTTCTTGAACAGTTTTTCTCCGCCACCCGTTATATTTAACATGATGACCGCATCGGGATGTACTTTTCCGGCTTTTACGTTTTTTATCAGGCTGGCGGTGGCAACTCCTGCGGCAGGATCAATATCTATGCCTTCAAGTTCCTCAAAGAGGCTTTTTGCCCTTTCCAGTTCGTCGTTGGTCGCAAAATCCATAAAGCCACCGGTGTCAACCAGCGCATCGTACAATCCTCCGGGAATACTGTACGGAGGTCTCCTGTTGGCAAGAACTTTGGAGTGTATGATTCCTGTTTTTTCTCTTGCTTCTTCGGCACTCATGATTTTCAATTCCCTTCCTTTTGATTGCCAGGCTTCATAAAGTGGTAAAAAAGGAGCATTCTGTGAAGGGATCAGACGCATAACGGTATTTCCAAAACGTCCGTCTTCAATCAGGCGTTTGTTGGCTTCCCATGCAGCAATGGCACCCGTTCCGCTTCCAACGGCCTGGAAATAATAATCGGGGATCCTTCCTATGAAAGTCGCTGCAGAAAGAACGGTGGTGCCCATTCCGTCGCGACGCGCAATGTTTTTTGCCCCCCCCTCGGCATAATAATGCTCTTTATCTTCACAAAAACGCATGCTCATTTCAATGGCATCGTAGTAATCCGATCCGGGAGGCGAACAGATCAGTTTCACGCACGGATCCAGTTCGTCTTCAAACCAAAGGGTATCCAGATTGTCGTAAGGGACAAAAAGCAATATGGGGATTTTATTCTGTGAACATACCCTGGCGAAAGAACGTGCCGTATTGCCGGCAGAAGCCACGATCATGGTTCGTTTTTCACTTTCCGGTATGTGGGCACAAACCGAATACGCTTCCGTTTCCTTAAAAGAACATGTTTGCATAAAGGCACCTATTTGGGGCCAATAGCCACTGAAAGTGACATACAGATTTTTCAGTCCCAGGTACCCGGCAAGTGCTTCGCTTTTATAAGTTACCGGAGCAGCCGAGCCCTTGAGCATCTTTCTTACGGGCATCCAGTCCGCAAAGCGGTACAATCCCTTATCATCCCGATCGTAATCCAGCTGTTTCTTTTTGTAGACTGCCCTGATCAATGACGGATGTTGGCACAAAGGGTCGGATAACAACCATCCCGTATCTTCAAAAAGTCTTCCCGTTGCACAATTCTTCAATATGTATTCTGTACTCATACCTGTTTCTTTTCCAAGAGTTTTTTCATGTTCTTATTGAGCTTGTTCAGTACTTCTACCACCGTATTTAACTCTTCGGTAGGGATCCCTCCTAAAATATTGTCTGCCGCATTTATGGCTATGCGGGTAATCTCCTGTTTTTTCGCTTCACCTGTTTTTGTAACGATTACACGATTCTTCCGGCGATCCTTAGGATTCGTTTCACGTACCACATAGCCTTTTTTTTCCAAACCGTCAATCAGCTTTGTGATGGAATTCTTATCCTTTTGCATCTGGTTGGCGATCTCCTGTTGTGTCAGGGGACCTTCGTCCCATAAAAGATCAATAAGCAGGTATTGCTCCGGGGTAAGATCAACGTTATTGGCAACCAGTTCACTCAAAAAGCATTGTTTGAACAGGAAATGTGCCTGGTTCAAATAAACCCCCATTTTCTTACTTAGTAACATATCATATAGTAAATGCTATTACAAATATAGGAATCTCCTCAATTTTGCACAAGTATCT
>JAAYYL010000029.1 GCA_012515395.1 Bacteroidales bacterium | reverse complement strand
TAATCCTGAAGGCTGAAATCCGAATATTCAAATGAAAAGAGGTCTTGCCGCAAAGGATTGAGTACCATTTTTGGCAAAGGCCTGGGCGTACGGGTTAACTGCAACCTGACCTGGTCCATGTGGTTGGTGTAAATGTGTACATCGCCGAATGTATGGATGTAATCCCCGGGCTCGTATCCGCAAACCTGTGCCACCATAAGGGTGAGCAAGGCATAGGAGGCGATGTTGAAAGGAACCCCCAAAAAGACATCCGCACTGCGCTGGTATAGCTGGCAGGAAAGCTTCCCGTCAGCTACATAAAACTGGAAGAGGGCGTGGCAGGGGGGGAGTGCCATCCGGGGTATCTCACCCACATTCCAGGCACTGACTATATGACGACGTCCGTCGGGATCCTTTTTCAAACCTTCCACCAGTCGTGATATCTGGTCTATTGATTGTCCGTCAGACGTTTTCCAGGACCTCCATTGTTTGCCGTACACAGGCCCCAGTTCCCCTGCCGGATCTGCCCATTCATCCCATATGGTAACCCCGTTGTCGTTCAGGTATTTGATGTTAGTATCCCCTTTCAGGAACCAGAGCAGCTCGTAAATAATTGATTTTATGTGTACTTTTTTGGTGGTCAGCAGAGGGAAGCCTTTGGAAAGAGGGCAGCGCAGCTGGTAACCGAAAACACTTCTTGTTCCGGTTCCCGTTCTGTCGTTCTTGTCTGTCCCGTTGTCCAGTATGTGTTGCAGGAGATCCAAATAGTTTTGCATAGCCACACAAAGGTAGCCATTTTCTGATTACCTTTGTTGCCTAAAAAATCATCAATATGTACAGGACACACACGTGCGGAGCACTTAATCTTTCCCACGCAGGCCAGGAGGTACAATTGGCCGGATGGATACAACGTATAAGGAAACTGGGAGGTATGACGTTTATTGATCTGCGTGATCGTTACGGCATTACCCAATTGGTCGTAAACCAGGATTCCCCGCAGGATGTAAACACTGTCCTGGAAGATTTGGGACGCGAGTATGTCATTACGGCTAAAGGGACGGTCGTGGAACGCAGCAGCAAGAACCTGAAGATCCCCACCGGTGAAATTGAGATCCTGCTCAAGGGTGTGGAGATTTTGAGCCGGTCCCAGACCCCGCCTTTTACCATAGAAGAAGAGTCGGACGGGGGTGAAGAATTGCGTTCGCGTTACCGGTACCTGGATCTTAGGCGGCCTCCGCTGCAAAAAGCTATTGCACTTCGTCATAAAATGGCGCAGGAAACAAGAAGTTACCTGGGTCAATGCGGTTTCCTGGAAATTGAAACGCCTTTCCTTATCAAATCCACCCCGGAAGGAGCCCGCGACTTTGTGGTGCCATCCCGCATGAACCAGGGACAGTTTTACGCACTGCCCCAAAGCCCGCAGACCTTCAAGCAATTGCTGATGATATCCGGTTATGATAAATATTTCCAGATAGTACGCTGCTTCAGGGACGAAGACCTGAGGGCAGACCGTCAGCCGGAATTTACACAGATAGATTGCGAAATGTCTTTTGTGGAACGGGACGATGTGCTGGCACAATTTGAAGGATTGATCCTGCACTTGTTCAAATCCGTACTCGGAAAGGACATACCCGCTCCCCTGCCCCGGATCCCATGGAAAACCGCCATGGAAAAATACGGCAGCGATAAACCGGATATCCGTTTTGAAATGCTGTTGCACGACCTTACTCCGCTGACCCGTGATACGGAATTCAGTGTGTTCCGCAATGCCGGTTACGTGGGAGCCATCTGTGTCAAAGGAGCAGCTTCCTATACGCGTAAGCAACTGGACGAATTGACCGAATGGGTACGCAGGCCCCAAATTGGAGCTGCCGGACTGGTTTATGTACGTTGTTCAAAAGAATCCGACGGGGTTATGACATTTAAATCTTCGGTGGACAAATTCTTTGACCGGAAAGCTCTGGAATCCTGGGCCCGTGTTACCGGAGCCGGTGACGGGGATTTAATCCTGGTGATGAGCGGTGAACGCATGAAAACACTGGAAGCGTTGGGTGTTTTGCGCCTGGAAATGGGGAACCGGTTGGAATTGAGAGATAAGAATCATTATGCTCCTCTTTGGGTTTATGATTTCCCGTTGTTGGAATGGGATGAGGAAACCCAACGTTTCTATGCCAAACACCATCCTTTTACAGCACCCAAACCCGAGGATCTGGACAAGTTCTACAGCGACGATCCCAAAGACCTGGAACAGGTCAATGCCAATGCCTATGACTTTGTTTTAAACGGCACGGAAGTGGGCGGAGGCTCCATAAGGATCCACGATTCGGCTATGCAGGAACGCATGTTCAAGGTTCTGGGCATGTCCCCGGACGAAGTAAAAGCCAAATTTTCCTTTATCATCAATGCGTTCCAATACGGAGCTCCTCCCCATGGCGGAATTGCCTTCGGGTTTGACCGCTGGTGTTCGCTCTTTGGCGGGTCTGAAAGTATCCGGGATTTCATTGCCTTTCCCAAGAACAATGCCGGAAGGGACCTTATGCTGGATGCCCCGTCAGAAATTGATGCCCAGCAAAAGAAAGAACTGGGTCTTTCCTGAAAACCGTTCTTTTAACGGATAAAAATATCGTACAACGCGTTGATCACATCCGTCTGGACCGGCATAAAGCCGTTTTCCCTTAATGGGAGGGACGAATCGCAGCCGTTGCACAAAACGATGAATCCAAACTTCTTGTCCTTTTGGAAAAACATTGCCGAGTAGAGGCCGTAGGCACTCCCGGTATGCCCTGTCATGATTTCTCCTTCTATGAGCTTGTCCGTTCTTTCCAGGGCAAAACCATAACCGCAGGCTTCGTCTTCTGAGGAACGCCCACCGGGACTTTGAGGCGTTTGCATAAGGGCTACGCTTTGCGGAGAGAGAATTTCCGTGTCATTAAAGAACCCGTCATTCATCTGGATAAGGGCATGACGCGCCAGATCGGGTGCGTTGATTTTCATGCCGCCGGTAGGTGAGAATACGGGAG
This sequence comes from Bacteroidales bacterium, assembly GCA_012515395.1. Taxonomy (GTDB): domain Bacteria; phylum Bacteroidota; class Bacteroidia; order Bacteroidales; family UBA932; genus DMER64. The sequence continues at coordinate 22,239 of JAAYYL010000029.1, read as the reverse complement.
CAGAGAATCCTTCCACATAATTGTCAATTTCCTCTGTCCGCGGATTGTATGCCTGAGGAGAAGGTACAAACCGTCCTTCTTCAAAGGCATAAAGCGTGGCAAACCTGTTGGTGTCCAAATCATTAACATTAAATGAGGCGTATACGCCAAGGGGATCCAAAATGTTGTTGCGGATGTATTGGTCAAAACGTTCTGAGGAATGGATCTCTACCAGAACCCCCAACGTGTTGAATCCCAGGTTGCAATACTGGTAACCGGTTCCGGGGGCATATTCATTGAAAGAACCGGAAACATCCGGAGTTATTTCGGGACGGATTACATCCAGGGTAAAATAGCCGCCTTTGTCGCTCAGTGAAGATGTGTGCGAAAGCAACATCCTGTAGGTTATGGGAATATCCGGATGATGCGGATTCCTGACAGGGAAGCCCAGCGCATCCCCTATGTCATCGTCCAGGTCGAAACAACCGGCCTCGTACAATTGCATAATAGCTGTTGCCGTAAAACTTTTGGATATGGAAGCAATCCGCATGAGGTCTGACGGTCTGAGTTTTTCTTCCGTCTGAATATTTTTCAGGCCGCTGGCCCCCGTGTATATAATTTGGTTATCCCTGATTACCGCCACCGAGATCCCTACCGCATTGACGTCTTCTGCGATCTGTTGCAGGCACCGGTCTGCTTTCCGCGTTTGCCTGCCGGAACAGGAAAGCAAGGTCAATGAAACAAAGAAAAGAAAGATGATTTTTTTCATAATGTTCGCCTTTAGAGTTGCATAAAGGTATAAAAACTATCTTTGTACAATGGAGGTAAGGCCAAAAAAAGCATTGGGACAACATTTCCTTAAAGATACGAGGACTGCCCAGAGGATCGTTAACAGCCTGTCGGTCGTTCATAATTCGGCCTTAATAGAAAATCAGGATAACGGGCAAAGAGTTCCCGTTGTGGAAGTAGGACCCGGAACGGGTGTTCTTACAACCTATTTATGGGACCATCCCGGTATTGATTATTACGCCGTTGAACTTGACCGGGAATCCGTGGCTTTCCTGCAACAACAATATCCCGGCTTGGGCAAAAGACTGATACAGGGAGATTTCCTGCAATTGCCATCAGAAGTCTTTCCTGATACCTTTTTATTGATCGGAAACTTTCCATACAACATTTCATCCCAGATTTTTTTCCGGGTTTTGGAATTCAGGGACAGAATCCCTGAAGTAGTGGGCATGGTCCAAAAAGAGGTCGCGGAACGTTTCTGTGCTTCACCCGGATCACGTACATACGGCATATTAAGCGTTTTGCTGCATGCCTGGTACCATACCGAATACCTTTTTACGGTTCCCCCGGGAGCTTTCGTTCCGCCGCCAAAAGTACAATCCGGGGTAATCCGTCTGATCAGAAATAACCGGACAGTGCTGGATTGTCCGGAAGATCTTTTCCTTAAAGTAGTAAAAACCACGTTTAACCAACGGCGAAAAACCATACGCAACAGCCTGAAGCCCATTCTGGGAAACCGTAAGATTACGGAATCCTCCCTTCCGGATCTGAGACCGGAACAACTGGATGTGAGCGATTTTGTTCAGCTGACAAAAGAGGTTGCCTCCATTCTTAATGCTGGTTCATAGCATCTACCGGATTCATGCGGGCAGCCTGCAGGGATGGAATAAACCCGGCCACTACACCTACTGCTCCCGATATCAGCACCCCGCGCAATATGTTTGAAAAGGACATGGTCAGAACAAAATCATACTGATTGGTGACAAAAACCGTCAGGCCCCAGACAATCAGGATACCCGCAAAACCCCCTACCATGGCCAACAACGCGGCTTCAAAAAGAAACTGTGCCAGCACAAATGCGCTTTTTGCTCCCATGGCTTTTTCTATACCAATAATGTGAGTTCGTTCCTTAACCGATACAAACATGATGTTGGCGACGCCAAAGGCACCAATGAGTATGGAAAAGCCCCCTATAACCCACCCCGCAATGGAAATAACGCTGAAAAGCTGGGAAAGCGCATCGTCCAGGAATGACATCTTATTGAGAGCGAAATTGTCTTTTTGAACGGGTTTCAGGCGACGCACGGCACGCATGGCGTTCCTCAACTCGGCCATAAATTCTTCTTCATCGGCTCCCGGGTCTTTGTGTACCACAATGCTGGGAGAAGTGCGGCGAAGGTCAATGTAATTGCGGATAAAAGGCAACGGGATAATGACCGCATCGTCATAGGTGACCGGATCGAACATGGATTCTCCTTTTTTCTTTATAACACCTATTACCCGAACGGTAAAACCTCCGATTTTTATAGAGTTGTTCACCGGGGCTATGCCATCGGGAAACAATTCTTCGGCAACGTTACTTCCTATTACGGCCAACGGAATATTTTCCGCAGCTTCCGAAGGAGTAAAATACCGGCCCTGATCAATTTCAAAATAAGAAATCCGGTTCCAGTTATAAGTGACCCCGTGAACCGAGGTGTTGCGCAATGTGGTCCTTCCGTACCTTACGTGTGCAGAAGTAACAGCGGAAACTGCCATCATATCTGCATTTTTCAGGTTTTTTTGAAGAAAAAGAAATTCTTCGTACGTGTTGTTGGGACGTTGTCTGAATTCCCACCATTTAAAACCTTCGCCTTCCGTGAGGGATTCCCAGGAGATCTTGTCTATGTAAACCACATCGGTCCCCAGGGAAGAGAACAGATTACGTACGTTTTTTTCCAGACCTTCAATAGCAGTAAAAACAGCCACTATTGAAAATATCCCTATGGTAACGCCCAAAAGGGAAAGGAAAGCCCTGAACTTATCTCCTTTTACCGAGTCAAAAGCAAACGTGAAGCTTTCCCCCAGAAGTTTAAAGAAGATGTGGATGCTCTTTACGATCTTTTTCATTCTTTTTGTCCGATTTTTCGTTTCAGTTCCCGTAAGGCATCAAATGCTTCCAGGGGTGTCATTCTGTTCAGATCCAGTGATTCAATATCTCTTTTAAGTGCTTGTAGCAAAGGGTCTTCCAATTGGAAAAATGATAGCTGCTTAGGCCTTTCCACTGAAGGCGGCTGTTCCCTTCCGGCTTCCAGTCTTTTGAGGATTTCCTCTGCCGTGAGCAAAACCCGGCGGGGCATACCGGCCATACCGGCCACGTGGATTCCAAAGCTGTGTTCCACGCCTCCGGATATCATTTTACGCAAAAATAGTACCTTTTGTCCCCTTTCTTTCACCGCTATGTGAAAATTTTTAACCCTGAGGTACTGTTCTGCCATCTGGTTCAGCTCGTGATAATGGGTAGCGAAAAGCGTTTTTGCCTGTGCACCTGCTTTTTCGTGCAGGTATTCCACTATGGCCCAGGCAATTGAAATACCGTCATAAGTGCTTGTACCGCGCCCGATTTCATCAAAAAGCACCAGCGATTTTCCTGTAATATTGTTCAGTATGGCTGCCGATTCCAACATTTCAACCATAAAAGTGGACTCCCGGCGGGCCATGTTGTCAGAAGCGCCTACCCTGGTAAACAGCTTGTCAATCACCCCGAGAGTTGCTTCCCGGGCAGGTACGTAAGAACCTATCTGCGCCAGAAGCACAATAAGTCCCGTCTGTCTTAATAAAGCCGATTTCCCGGCCATATTGGGTCCGGTCAGGATAATGATCTGTTGTTCTTCGTTATCCAGATAAACATCGTTCGGAATGTACGCTTCTCCGGGAGGCATTAGCGTTTCCAGAACGGGATGTCGTCCCTGGCGAATATCAATTGTATCGTTGTCCTGCATACGGGGCCGGCAATATTTCTGTTCCCTGGCCAATATGGCAAAACCCAGCAACACATCCAGACGTGACAGGATCCTTGCGTTTTCCTGTATGGGTTGGATATACTGCCCTATCTTCTCTACCAGTTGCGCAAATAGCTCCTGTTCCAGTAAAGCGATCTTTTCTTCCGCACCCAATATCTTTTCTTCGTAAGATTTCAGTTCCTCGGTTATATAACGCTCGGCGCTTACCAAGGTTTGTTTCCTTATCCAGGAAGGGGGAACTTTATCTTTGTGGGTATTTCTGACTTCAATATAATAGCCGAAAACATTATTAAAACTGATTTTCAGAGAAGATATGCCTGTTTCGTCAGCCGCTTTTTGCTGCATTTCCTGCAAGTATTCTTTATTGTGAGACACAATATGGCGCAATTCATCAAGCCGGGGATCGTATCCGGGAGCAATTACGGGACTTTTACCCAATTGTGCCGGAGGGGCGGATACCAGCGTCCGGTGCATTACATCCACCAATTCCATACAGTCATCCAGATTGTCCGTGTCTTTTCGTATGGCAAGAGTTTCCGGGGATTTAGCAAGCAATTGCCTGATCCTGGAAGTTTGTATGAGTGCCGTTTTTAGTTGACCCGCTTCCCTTGGAGTAAGTCTTCCGGCGGCAGCGCGCGAAACCAGTCGTTCCAGATCGCCCGTCTGGGTAAGCATTTTGCTCAATTTCCCGGTCAGATCCCATTGTTCAAGGAAAACCTGTATGACGTTGTGACGTTCTTCTATGTCACCTGTGTGTCGCAGCGGCATTACCATCCATTGGCGCAACAGCCTGGCCCCCATGGGTGTATGCGTTTTATCAATCACTTCTATGAGGCTGGCTCCTTTTTCCGGGTTGTCGTGACGCGGAAAAAGCTCCATGTTCCGAATGCTGTATTTGTCCAGCCACATAAGGCGGCCCGAATCTATACGCTGCAACGTGCATAAATGATCGTACCGGGCATATTTATTGATCTCCAGGTAAAAAAGCATGGCCCCAACCGCAGATATGGCCAGCGGAAGGTTTTCAATGCCAAATCCTTTCAGACTATCAACTCCGAATTGTGTTTTTACTTTCTCCTGTGCCGCATCATAAACAAAAGCCCACTTGTCCAGTGTGGAAACAAAAGACGCGGATCCGGCCGAGATTTTCCATTTTTTCTCCTCGTCACGGGGAACCAGTATTTCGCGGGGATTGTATTGGGACAAAAGGCTTTCAACATAAACACGATCTCCCTGGGCAATCTGTATGGTCCCGGTGGATATATCCGTAAAAGCAATACCCGTTAATTCTCCTTCCTGTGTCCGGTCAGTAAAAAGACTTGCCAGAAAATTATGTTCCGAGGCTTCCAGCAGTTGCGGATTGTAAGAAAGACCGGGGGTCACCACTTCCGTGATACCTCTTTTCACAATCTTCTTGGCGAGTTTGGGATCTTCCAGTTGATCGCATACGGCTACCTTGTAACCCGCCCTGACCAACTTCGGGAGATAGGTATCCAGCGCATGGTGGGGAAAACCGGCCAATTCCACAGAGGATGCGGACCCGTTTGCCCTGCGCGTAAGAACAATACCCAAAGCCTTGGAAGACTTTATGGCATCTTCCCCGAAGGTTTCATAAAAATCCCCTACCCTGAAAAGCAGCAGGGCATCGGGATATTCTGCCTTTATGGCAAAATATTGGTCCATCAATGGGGTCTTAACGGGTTGTGAGGCCATAAGGAGCAAAGGTAATAAATTTTAAGGTTACAGGCAGGTGATCACTCACTCCGCCGTGATAAACCGGCCCCCGGTAAGTTCTTCTGGGTTTATGTCCCAAATGCGTATCATCAGGCTCAAGCAAGTAGCTGTTTTTAAACACTTTGACGTATTCCATGTCTTTATGGAGCGCAGGGCTGACCAGCATTTGATCCAGACATTCCCATACGCCCTGGTATTTGTATGTTGCCTCCCGGGAAACAGGTATCATTCCGTTCCCGGAGAGATGATTCAACGGTCGTGAATCGGGGGGGTCGTTGAAATCTCCCATTACAAGGATCCGTGCTCCGGGAGACAACCTGCAAATACTGTCAATTTCCTGCAGCAACAAATCTGAAGCATACATCCTGTATTTTTCAGCCAGAGCACCACCTCTTTTTGAAGGCCAGTGATTTACAAAAAAATGAAGGGTGTCCTTGTTGTCCAGAATTCCTTTTGCATAGAGTATCTCACGTGTTTTTACCACCATGCCGTCTTCTCCCTTCAGCGGATAAAAGACCTTCTTTAACGGTCTGAACCGTTCTTTCAGGTACAATAACGCGACGTCTATTCCGCGAGGGTCAGGCGAATCACGGTGAATGATACCGTATTGCAACGGGGCCAGTGGAGAATCGTTTACCAACAATGATAAAACAAACTTGTTTTCTATTTCACACAATCCGATTATGGCGGGAGCTTCCCATGTGTTATCTTCCCGGGTTCCGCATGAAATCAGTATCTTGGCCAGATCGTTTTTCTTTTTCAAAAACCGGTTCCAGGTCCATGAATAAGCTCCTTCCGCCGTAAATTCATCATAACCGGTATTCGGGTCCGTAAAAGGATCAAAATAATTTTCCACGTTCCAGAATACAACCAGGCACAATACCCATTTTATCATGCTTTCAAGATAACATGTCCGTCGGTCACCAAAAGGACAATTCGTAAAAAGTTGTTAGTTTTGTGCCTTCATAATTAAAGAAAAATCAAATGGCTTTAAGATGCGGTATAGTGGGACTTCCCAATGTAGGCAAATCCACTTTGTTCAATTGTGTTTCCTCGGGAAAGGCACAGGCGGCCAACTTTCCTTTCTGTACTATAGAACCCAACCTGGGGTCAACGCAGGTTCCGGATACACGCCTGGAAGAACTGGCTGCCCTGGTTCATCCCGGACGTATTGTTCCCGCAACGGTTGATTTTGTGGACATTGCGGGTCTGGTAAAAGGCGCCAGCAAAGGAGAAGGACTGGGAAACCAGTTTTTGGCCAATATCCGGGAAACGGATGCCATTCTACATATCCTGCGTTGCTTTGACGATCCCGATGTGGTTCATGTGGATGGTTCGGTTGATCCGGTCCGCGATAAAGAGATCATAGATACCGAGTTACAGCTCAAGGATCTGGAAACGATAGAAAACCGCATAGCCAAAGTACAAAAACAGGCCGTTACCGGCGGTGATAAACAAGCAGCCAAACTGGCCGGATTGCTCATTCGATACAGGGATTTGCTCCAACAGGGGAAAAACGCAAGGACGTTACCATTAGCCAACCAGGAAGAAGAACAAATGGCTCGCGACCTTTTCCTTTTGACCAATAAACCGGTCCTTTATGTCTGTAATGTTGATGAAAACGCCGCTCAAAACGGAAATAATTATACACGGCAGGTAGCCGAAGCTTTACTTCCCGACAACGAACCCTGTTTAATTGTGGCCGGCCGCATAGAATCGGAAATTGCACAACTGGACACTTACCAGGAAAGACAAATGTTTCTGGAGGACCTGGGATTGAAAGAATCGGGAGTTTCCCGGTTGATCAAAGCCGCTTTCAGATTACTGCATCTGGAAACTTATTTTACCGCGGGGCCTATGGAAGTTAAGGCCTGGACCTATATAAAAGGAACAAAAGCCCCGCAGGCTGCAGGGCTTATTCATTCTGATTTCGAGCATGGTTTTATTCGTGCAGAAGTGATCAAGTTCGAGGACTACATCCGCTACGGTTCGGAGGCTGCCTGCCGTGAAGCCGGAAAACTGGCTGTTGAAGGCAAGAATTATGTAGTGCAGGACGGGGACATCATGCACTTTTTATTCAGCCGTTAAAAGAACCGGGCCCGGTTATCCTCTACATCCGCTGTTTCCTGCAAGACCATGGGTACCATCTGGATTTGTATACTTGCCAGATAAGAGGCATATTGCATGGCGTCATTTTCCGTATAAAAAGCTCCGTCCGGACGTTCGTCCACGCGGAAAACATAAACGCCTACTTCCCCTTTGACCGGTCCGCACAATGTTTGTTCAGGGGCTGCAGATACGGCTCCGGCAAATTTCGGATCTGTCTGCTGTACCGAACCAAAAGCGATCCCTGTTTGTTTTGAGATGTTTCTTCCGGTAGCTTCTGCCCAACTTTCCAGGGTTGTGTGTGATGACAATTCCTCGCGGATCTGATTGTAAATACGGTCTTTTTTCTTTTCCAGTGTCAGTATGGATTCAATTTCTGAGCGTTTCTCTTCCAGCGTAGCAATTCCCTCTTCATGGATACCGGCAACGGCTGCTACGAAGAAATACTCGTTATCAACGGTAATTACCGGGGAAACTTCTCCCTGTTTGGCATCAAATGCCCAGCGTACCAGTTCCCTCATGTGCTCAAATCCTGAAATTGTTTTGGCATCTTGGGTAACCCCCATAGCCGGAACTGCAATCCAGTTGTTTTGCGCAGCAATCCGGTTAAAGGCGGCAATATCCTCACTGCCTGTTGACAAAGTGTTTGCCTGGGAATATATTGTCTGGTAAGTCTCTCTTCCGGCAACGGCTTCTTTTTCCAGAACGGCCAGCTGTACTTTTTTATGAGGACGTGTACGTTCACTTACTTTTACAATGTGAATTCCGTATTGCGTCTCCGCAATGTAAGGTTTGTTCAGCGGAGCTTCAAAAACGGATTCCATACCGGGAATGTAGGCAGATTGTACAAACCAGCCTATCTCGCCGGGATTTACGTTGGGGTTCCTGTCAGCAGAAAATTCTCCGGCCAGACGTGTAAAACTGCCCGGATCACGGTTCAGTACAGTAATCAGACTGTCGGCAATTTTGCGTGCTTCTTCGGTATCGTTCTGCAACAAAATGTGATTAACGAAAACAGAATCCGGCAATTGTTTAACATCAGCGATTCTGGCAGCACGGAAAAAATCACCTTCCTTGTAAACCGGCAACACATCACGCATGGAAGCATTGAAGGCAAAGCTATCCAATACAGCAGATATGGAAACCAATTCTCCTTCTTTGTAATAATACGTATCCAGAGGTTTATCTGAATTGCGGGCCAGGAATTGCCTTACATTTTGTGTGGTGACAAATTCTTCGTACACGTCGTCAATAGCCGCGCGGGCTTCCAGAATGTCTTTTTCTGAGGGTTCTATGGGAAAAACAACGTATTCTATGTCTCGTGTGGCAATTTGTTCGTACTGGTGTTTATTTTCCTTGTAATATTCCTGGATTTCGGACTCTGTAACGGTTATAGTGGTGTCCCTGGCAAAAGATACGGGTTCAAGGACAAAACTAACGTTGGAAGTGATGTTGTTTTCTTCCATGTTCCGTCGCAATTCCACCGGGGTAACGATGTTGCTTTTGGACAACAATGAACTATATTTTGAAAACATCCTGTCCGTTTCCATATTGTCCTGGATGAAGGCCCAGTACATAGCTGCAATGCCGTCCGGATCTGCTGTGGCATTTTGCACAAAGGAAGTAAGACGCGAACGGTCAAAAGATCCGTCTTCCCCCCTGAAAAGGGCGTCGTTCATAATCACAGGAGATATGTCCCGGCCCTGAACCATGTCAAAAAGCTCCTCGTTTCCAAGCCGTATACCCGCATCTTCAATCGCCGGCATATATACCAGATCCTTCAGGAATGCCTGCCAGGTTCCCTGTTCTACTGCTTCCTGGCTTTGTTCGTCCAGGGCAGCCCCGCCGGATATTGCCTGTTGCAGGTTTTTGAGGTTTTCCAGCTTTTTTGTGTATTCCATATATGTTATGCTTTGCCCGTTCATTTCTCCCACATCGTTTTTGGAAGAGAACATAGACATGGCCGACTGCAATGTGCCGGGGTCTATAATAAAGGAAATTAAGGCAATAGCTATGAGTACGGTAATAAATATACCCATTTGTACTCTAATCTTCTCCAGAACTGCCATCTTGTAGTTTTATTGGTTGTGGTTTTTGTTGTATTTGAGGGTGCGAAGATAATTCTTTTTCTTCATTGGACAAAGTATCCTGTTGAATGTACCCGTAAGAATCAAACGGTTTCAGAATTTTGGCGTTTGTTGCTCTTTCATCGGATTCCATCCCGTATCCCTGAGCAAAGAAATCGGGAGAAGTAAGTCTAACGTAACAATGCGTGTATATTTTTTTATTTTGCTGATCCCAGTAGAGGGTGTCTGTCTCCATGGTTTCTTCTTTCAGCAGGTTTTTTACGACCACGTTTCCTGTGGCTATCCACACTTGCTCTTCCCCGGTCCGGTGCACGGCTTTATCTGCCGTAATTATTGTTTCCAGGTCCCCCAGAGGCGTATATCCTTCTACCCGGAATGATTGCGGAAAAATCTCGTACGGATCCGATCCCCGCGAATATTTTTCCATGTACGGAGCCGTCAAACGTCCCCGGACAATGCCCCCTTCTACCTGCCAGCCTTCCATATTTGTAATGGTTTGCGTAGGAATGCTGTCCAGGTTACCAAGTGATTCAACGGTAGTCACCCGGTTCTTGCAGGAGACAAACATGGTAGCAAGAGACAGGCCCGTTGCTACCATGATTTGTTTTGTTGTCCGGGAAAAAGTTCCCATTATTTGTTTGTTCTTACCGTCGTTGTGGCCGATAAGCCGTTTGCCCTTACAGAATACCTGGTTCCTTCATCCAGATCGTGCATGAAGGCCTCTTCCGGTGAAGGGAAATACTGCCGGTAAGTGGCTATAAGACGGTCGCATTCTTCTTCCAGTGAAGAATCTGCCGATTTTGCCCTTACAAAATAATCCACAGCTACCCAGAAATTGGCCCGTTTGTCTATTTCGGGCATTTCTCCGCCGGTTACTTTTGCATTTGCCCAGATGTGTCCCAGCAACAGGTAAGCGCGACCTATAACGTCTTCATTGAAATCTCCTGCACTCAGTGCGGAATTGGCAGCAGCTGAAGCATCGTTCATTTTTTTGAAATAGAAAGTCCCCAATTCCATCATATAATCCCCTTTGGTCACACTGTCAATGGAATCGGACTCAATGGCACGTTCCAGGTATTTGGCTGCATTTTCATTGTTTTCCCGTGCCGAATACAAGCGGTACAGGTAATATGCCGAGTTGTAGGACGGCTCCATTTCATAAAGACGTTCAACGGCTTTGAGGAACAGGTCGGAGGTTTCGCAACCGGCATTGGAGAGTAACTGCACTACCCGTTTTACATATACAATGTCTGAAGCATTGTCGTCAAAACGCGGTCCGAACAGGGCCAGCAGGTTGTCGCAATCCGCTACGCCGCTTATGGCAAAAAGCGTTTCAAAATTATTGCGGGCTTCTTCCAATGCTTCATCAGATCCGGACTGCATTTTATTATCAAAAATTTCGCTCAGTTGCTGGTATACGTTAATCACTTTTTCTGTATCCAGTTTTTCTTCTTTGAACAAAGCGGTTGCGTATTGCATGTTCAGCACAAGGATGCCGGGATCTGTTCTGTGTTTTCCGAATTCCACTACATCCTGCAAAGCCTGGAAAATTTTCAGATCATCTTCCTTGTAGAAAGTCACCATATCATAGGCTTTGTATGTAAAAGCACTTAAACGGGCTTTGCTTGTGGGAAATTTGTCTATCCGGATATCGTACATCAATATGAGTGAATCTATCAATTCTTTTCTGCGGTCAGGATCTTTTGTCTGATGGATCAGAAACTTGATAATGTTCTGACCGTCCTGGTACAGGGATTGTACTACACCAACAGGGCATACCCTTACGGCACCCCGCCATGAAGGAAGGGCTTCCCGGATGTTCCCGTTCTTGTAATAATCCTTATAGAAAGACAAGTATCTAACGCATTGTACGCTGTCTTCCGGTGTCGCTCCGAATTTACCGGCTTGTGCGTAACTTTGAGTTACGAATGCGAACATGATCAGTGTAAAAAGGATTCCAAGCTTTTTCATTTTTGTGAATTTTAATTGTATCTATGTTTTAAGAACCAAATATCGTGCAAATTGAAATTCAGGATCAGCATAACGTACCTTTCCCGAATTAAGTTGTTTTCTATGCTTCCTCTCTGTCCTGCATCTATGGACACACCTACTGAGTTATACCAACGGTAAATTGGCACCGAGAACCCGAAAGTAACGCCTATGGCCTCCACCTGTTGTCCGTTAAGCCTCATGTACGATTTGTCGTAATATGCTCCCAGACGATATGTCCACCTGCGCATGAAATAGCGAATGCTGTACCTGTCCGGCGTAAATTCCAGTCCGGCTTTCAAAGTGCGGCTCATGGCCGGTTCAAAATTCACTCCCGGAGTGGGAGAAAAATTTGATTTGCTCCAGTCAGACTGTGAGTAATCAACACCAAACATCCATTTGTCGCGTTTTCTTACGGAAAAACCTACGGACCATTCCATGGGTACGGACATTCTTGATTCCTCATTGACGACGGAATAGACCGTATCAATAACGGATCCTTTTTCCACTTTGGCAAACCGGGTCACATCTCCCCTGAGGGTGGCAGCCGGCTGAAAGGTTGCCCCGACGGTAAAAGAAGTGTTTGGATTGAAATTCCCGAAAGCCTGCAAACCAAACTGTGCCCCGAAGGATCCGATTACGATGTCGTACCCTGTTTTTAGCGAACCGTAAGATTCCGGCGCTGTAAGGGAAACGGCTTGTGCATTTTTTTCAATATTGCCAAAATAATACATTCCCTGCACACCTACAGAAAGGTGGCGAAAAAAAGTAGCGGAATAAGCAGCAAAAGCCTGATTGATACTTCCTTGCCCGTAATGGTAGTAACGGAAAGCACCTAAGGTTGCCAATATGTTTTCCCTACTTTCATCTTCAATAAAACGGTATCCGACATTGCTATAGGGAATGATGCCCAGTTGCATGGCAGAACTTTTCCATATGGGAAAAGACATGATAATGTGATGCATGTTGAATGCATTGTAAGCGGAAGAACGGGATCCGTCGGTGTTGATGAAATTGTTCTGGAGCAATCCAAAATCGAGCATAAAGGACAGGGAATCCCTTGCCGAGGCCGAGGCGGGGTTCATATAGTTGATATAGCGATTGTCACGCACTCCGGCGCCTATCCCCCCCATGCCTCTGTTCAAAGAAGTGCCCGGGCGGGTCAGTTCTCCCACCCCGAACATTGAATAAGGAGTAAATGTGCCTAAAGCGTCCATCGTTTGCGCTGCGGATTTTATGTTTCCTGTGAGCATTAAAAACAAACAGAGGATCAATAGCCGGAATCCTGTTCTATGCATAGCTTGCAAATGTCGCACTTTTTCAGGGTTTTGCAAAAATTTTTAAAAAATTATATGCCGCTTCAACACTCTTAACGTGAGGTACTTTAACAAACAGTTTGTTTTTTTGCTCTTTAACCTGGAAGTCCCTGGGGTGCGCAGATATGTAATTCAATATGTTTGCAAAAAGCTCCGTTTTGTAATAGTCCGAATGCGGATCTGATATGAAATATGCAAGCATTATGCCGTTTTTCAGCACGATACGTTCAAACCCGGCCTGTACGGCCAATTGCCTCAGCCGCACCACGTAACCCAATTGCCGGAAAGGTTCAGGAATGGGGCCGAACCGGTCTTCAAGGGATGCAAAAAAACGTTGTAAACGTTCTTCTTCCTTTATGTTGTCCAGTTCTTTGTAAAGGCGTATTTTCTCTGAAACCTGCCCGATATACTCATCGGGGATCATCACATCCAGATCTGTTTCTATGGTGCAGTCAGCAGCAAAAGAAGACACAATCGAAGGTTTTTTTATGGTCTTTTCGGTTTCATCGTAAGACAGATTCAATTCGGCAAAGGCTTCTTCCAGGATTCTCTGGTACGTTTCAAAACCCATCTCGGCAATAAATCCGCTTTGTTCTCCGCCCAACATGTTGCCGGCGCCGCGGATGTCCAGGTCCTGCATGGCTATGTTGAAACCGCTTCCCAGTTCCGTAAAGGATTCCAGGGCTTTGAGCCTTCGGTTGGCATCTTCGGTCAGGGAGGCGTGTTGCGGTACAAGCAGGTAGCAGTAAGCTTTTCGGTTGGAACGGCCCACCCTGCCTCTCATCTGATGCAGATCGCTCAGTCCGAACAAATGTGCGCGGTTTATGATGATGGTGTTGGCATTGGGTATATCTATGCCGTTTTCTATTATGGATGTGGACAACAACAAATCATAGTCGCCGCATATAAAGTCCAGGAGCACCTTTTCCATGGTTTTGGGAGGCATCTGTCCGTGACCGACAGCAATCCGGATTCCGGGACGTATTTTTCTCAGAATATCGGCAACTGATTCAATATCCATGATGCGGTTATGAACAAAAAAAAGCTGTCCTCCTCTATCCAGTTCCCTGTCTATGGCCTCCTTGATAATTTCGTTATCAAAAGTCTGTACTTCCGTGTGTATGGGCAAGCGGTTGGACGGAGGTGTCTGGATAATGGACAGGTCGCGGGCACCCATAAGTGAAAACTGCAACGTTCTGGGAATGGGTGTTGCCGTCATGGTAAGTGTATCCACATTGACTTTCAGCAGTTTCAGCTTTTCCTTGGCAGCCACCCCGAATTTCTGCTCTTCATCTATGACAAGCAGGCCGAGGTCTTTGAACAAAACATCCTTGTTCAAAAGCCGGTGAGTGCCAATAATAATGTCTATGGACCCTTCCTGTAATTGCCTTAATATTTCTTTTGCCTGTGAAGGCGTTTTCAGCCGGGATACAAATTCTGTTTTTACGGGAAAGCCTTCCAAACGTTCGTTTATTGTATGATAATGCTGCAGGGCCAATATGGTAGTAGGAACAAGAAAGGCCACCTGTTTGCCGTCTGTTACGGCTTTAAATGCAGCCCTGATGGCAATTTCGGTTTTGCCAAAACCAACATCACCGCAAATGAGCCGATCCATGGGATACGGTTTTTCCATATCGCTTTTCACCTGTTGAGTAGCCAACAGTTGATCCGGTGTGTCTTCAAAAAGAAAGGATGCTTCCAGCTGCTGCTGCAGGTAAGTATCCGGAGAAAAGGCAAAACCTTTGGCCGAGATTCTTTCCGAGTAAAGTTTTATCAGATCCCGGGCAATGTCCTGTACTTTTTTCTTGGTTTGTTGCTTTATCCTGTTCCAGGCGCCGGATCCCAGCTTGTGTATCCTGGGGGCTTCGCTTTCCTTGCTTTTGTACCTGGCAATTCTGTGCAACCCGTGAATGTTTACATACAGGACGTCGTTGTCCCGGTATACGATCTTAACGGCTTCCTGTACCTTCCCGTTCAGATTTGTTCTTACAAGCCCACCGAATACACCTACTCCGTGATCAATATGTACGACATAATCTCCCACCTTAAACCCGGTAAGTTCGTTCAGTGTGATTTGTTCGCTTTTTTGAACCGAACCTTTCAGGTGAACCCTGTGGATACGCTGGAAAAGTTGGTGGTCCGTGTAATAACAGATTTTATTGCCGTGGTCCGTAAAACCTTCGTGCAAGGATATTTTTTTGTATTCAACAAACGGTTGAGGGCAACCCAGGCTTTCAAAAATATCTTCCAGCCTTCTTATCTGTGCTTTGTTCTCGCTTAAAATAAAAACCCGGTATCCGTCTGCTTTTCTTTTTCGAATATCACTAACCAGAAGCCCGAAATTTTTATTGAAGACCGGTTGAGGAGATGTTTCATAACGAACCGCATTCGTTTCCTTTACCAATTTGTAAAAAGATATCACCGGAATATTGACCGGAATGTCTTTAAAATCTTCAGAAAAAGACCAGACTAATGCGTGGTCAGCGATCGTATCAAGAAGTAATTGTTCCCCTTGCAACCGTTGGGTTAACGAAACGGAGAGGCGTTCTTCTATGGACAACTGCGAGTTTTGATCGAAAATCCGGATGTTTTCTATTTCGTCCCCAAAAAAATTGATCCTGTAGGGACGGTTTTCTGAATATGAAAAAACATCTATAATACTTCCACGTACAGCAAATTGTCCCGGTTCGGTAACAAAGTCGGTTTTTTCAAATCCGGCTCCGAACAGGTATTCTTTTATAGCTTCATGAGACAGGTTGAGTCCTTTATGAACGGTCAGGGCATTTTTTTCCAAAGCATCTTTTTCCGGTACCCCTTCATTCAGTGCTTTTGGATACGTTACAAGTATGATGTCTTTTTTGTCACTGAAAAAACGCGATAAGGCCCTTAATGCGGTTGTTCGCTGTACCCGGAATGATTCATCGGGTCTGGCGGTTTTTCCGGTACCTCTGTATGATGCGGGAAACAAAAAGACGTTTTCGTCTCCTGTCAAAACGGAAAGATCGCCTGCGGCATAAGAAGCTTCCGAGGAATTATCCCTTATCACTACGTGAACTTTTCCAAGCGATTCGGTAAGGATTCCTGCCAGGGGAAAATATACAGATGAACCGGATAGTCCCTGTAAGGAAAGAACTGCCGGAATGTTTTTTAAATCCGGGTCTTCTAAAAATTCACGAATCTCCCTGACATCAAAGCCCTTCATATACGTGTTCTATCCGGGAAGTAATTTTCCCGTACATGTCTTTTATTTGTTTTTTGTCCAGTTTTTTCCCTGTCAGCCCTTCTTTTTCCAAATTCTCAATACATTTCCGGTAAATGGCAAACAGATCTTCTTCCAGCACCGACAGCTGCTGCATATAACCGGTGCCTTTTCTATTGAATATAAGGGCAAAATGCATGTATTTACTCCCGTTTCCCCTTTTTATGGGAAAGGTTTTATGTTTTAGCCTCAGGGCTTCTTCGCACAATGGAGAACGATTTTTTTCTCCCCTACCCAGAAGTAAATAAGGTTGATCTTTCCCCATTTCCACCCATAAGGGTATACATACGCCGGCCGGAGGATATCCCATAACGGTCCACATTACCGTTTCCAATGGATCTTCACCCGGCTTAACCCCTTCAACTACAATAGAACAGGTACTGGATTTGCGTGGAATAAAATCCTGATCCAAAAACCAGCCTGAAGCATTTTCTGGAGAAAAAGCAGGGTCACAGAGGTCCATTCCCAGGAAAGAATGGTAAAAGGAGCGTGAAACATTGGTAAATATCCATTGAGGTGTAAAATCAGATGTAGCTGATTTTTTTACAAAAAGGTCCGAAGCCGTTTTGTACCTCATGTAACCCATTCCTTCGTTTATTCGGCCTGTATAGGAAAAATTGGTATAAACAAGATATCCGTGGGGAGCCGTAGCCGGATCATTTGCATCTATTTTTACCCAGGAGTGGTTGTTTACTTCATAATAGGCTGCTCCTCCACAGGCATCAATAACGCCAAAATTAGCTTCAACGCGCATGGGTCTTGACAAGGTATCCAAAAAGGATTCGAAATCCTTAAGGTTTGCACAAATTTCCAGAGCCCGGTACATAACCTTTCCTTCCCGGTCCATTTCCTTAACCTGATCGTCTTTTAAATTGTATGAAGCCGTATTCATAACGGAAAAACCTGCACTGTTGGTACCTGTCCATGCCGTACCACCGGTATCTGTAGCATCAACCAAAGCCAAAAAGGTATATTTGCCGGTGTTGAAAAACTCTATACGGTTCTGTTCCTGTCCGGTATCCCTGTGTTTCCATAATAGCGGCCTTCCGTTAGCAGTAACCTTTCCGGTGATAATGGCAGATGTACACGCCTGTGAATGATTGGTAAAAAAACTAAAAAATAATGTGGCAATTGTAAGGATCAAATATTTTCTCATAACGATCGGTTTTCAAAACAGTTTTTCGGGTTCTTCCCTGAAAATACCCAGGTGTTCATAAGCAAGCCGTGTGGCTTCCCTTCCTCTTGGTGTTCGCTGCAACAATCCTTCTTTGATAAGAAACGGTTCGTAGACTTCTTCCAAAGTACCTATCTCTTCACTCACGGCTGTGGCTATGGTTCCAATCCCCACGGGTCCTCCCCTGAATTTATGTATTATGGTAGACAAAATCTTATTATCCATCTGGTCCAGACCTCTTTTGTCAATATTAAGGGCATCAAGGGCATATTGCGTTATTTCGTTGTCAATTACCCCGGATCCTTTTACCTGCGCAAAATCACGTACCCTTCTTAACAATGCGTTGGCAATACGCGGTGTACCACGGCTTCTGGAAGCAATTTCATGAGCCGCCTTCCGGTCAATATCAACGTTCAGTATGGATGCCGAACGCAGTACTATTTGCAACAAAACAGGTGTATCGTAATATTCCAGGTGACATTGTATACCAAATCGTGCCCTTAAAGGAGCTGTCAGCAATCCGCTTCTTGTTGTGGCTCCAACCAATGTGAAAGGTTGTAGTGAAATTTGTACGGAACGGGCACCCGGACCCTTATCCAACATAATATCTATAGTAAAATCTTCCATGGCCGAGTACAAATACTCTTCTACCACGGGTGATAACCGGTGTATCTCATCAATAAACAATACATCACCCGTTTCCAGACCTGTGAGCAAACCTGCCAGGTCTCCCGGTTTATCCAATACAGGACCTGAAGTAATTCTCAATCCTACACCGAGTTCCTTTGCGATGATGTGTGCCAGGGTGGTTTTTCCTAATCCCGGAGGACCATGTAAAAGAACGTGATCAAGGGATTCTTCCCTCAAAAGAGCGGCTTTAACAAAAACCTTCAGATTATCTGTAATCTTCTCCTGCCCGGAAAATTGTGTGAATTCTTTCGGTCTTATCTGTTCTTCAAAATCCCTGTCTAAGGTTTCTTTGTTTTTATGAGGGTCAAAATCAGCCATACAAGCAATAATAAATATATTTATTCTTTTTAAAGGTTTTGTTTCTTTTAATAGTTTGTTGAAATGTTGATAAATTATAAAAACACTTGTGTTTAAAGCTATTTAAGAAATTAAAAATGAAAAAGGATGTTCATAATTTTGTTGGTAAAAATGGAAAAATCGAAGGTTATTCACAACCGGAAAACTTTTCACAAAATATCTTTTTTTATCCTCATTTTCTTCAACAGGTTTTCCACAGGATATGGTGCAGTTATAAACAAAAGAGCTGAAGTAAAAAACCCTTCGGATAAAATGGCAAGAACAGGAAAATACACCCTGTAATGAAATACAGCCGGGGTAAAGGCAAGGTTGCTCAATTTAAGCATGGCAGCCAGTATGGTTACCAAAACGGGGATCAATACTTTGTTACCGCTTTTAGAAAAAGACTTGATCAGGCAAAAAGCACCAAAAGGATACAGCAATATACCGGCTGAATTTTCAACAAAATGAAGCACATACCCTATTGTTGCTTCTGAAAGACCCCAGAAAACTGCCCAAAAAACAATGATCCGTATATTATTCTTCATGGTATAAAGGTTTTATCAATTCTTCACCTGTAGCCGGAATAGGAAGCGTTGTTCCCCTGGCATCCTGAAGGGCCAGCCAGACAGATAGCGCGTATATCAACGGAGGCTCCCCTATTGCTCTGGTGTTATGAATATTATGGGGTTCCGGATTGCCCCGGAAAAATTCAATATGGAAATGTTCAGGCAATTCGTATATCCCCGGAATTTTATAATTGTCCAATGAATCCGTTTCCAGCCTTCCATTTTTGTTGGTTATGAGCTTTTCCATTGTACACCAACCGAGACCTTGCATAAAAGCACCGTGTATTTGTCCCAGATCAATACCTTCATCCACCGGAACTCCGCAATCGTGCAATATCCACATATCAAGGATCCGGAACCGGCCGGTAAGCAGATTCAATTCCACGTGCGCCACGGAAGATCCCATGACATAATACCAATAGGGACGACCGGTCATGGATTCCAGGTTAAATCCTATGTTTTCTCTTTTGTAGAAACCTTTTTCACTTAAGGATTCCAATGTCATATAGGAATGAAAAGCAAGTTCTTTAAAAGGAACACTTTTACCGGATTCCTTGCAAAATACCAGGTTATTTTCCCAGATGACTTTTCCTTTTTCAAGGCCCATCATTTTTAAAGCGATGGGATTGAGCCGTTTTTTTAATTTATCGCAGGCATCCTTTAAAGCGGAGCCTGAAAAATCGGTTCCGGTAGAAGCTGCCGTTGATGTTGTATTTGGAATAATTGAAGTTGACGTATCGGCAACTCTGATGAACTCCGTGGAAACACCAAGCTCACGATGAACAACGGTTCTCATTTTATCGTGCAATCCCTGCCCCATTTCAGTACCCGGATGATGGATCAAAACAGAACCGTCACGGTAAATATTAATAAGTGCACCTGCCTGGTTGAAGAATGATTCATTGAAAGAAATGCCGAATTTTCCGGGAACCATGGCAAGTCCCTGTTTTACGGAATCATGTTTTTTATTGAATGCGTTGATTTTTTTGCGTAGTCCAAAATAATCGCTTTTGTTTACTATCTGACGGTGAGCTGCCCGTAATATGTTGTGCTCCACAAGCATATTACAGGGAGTAAGGTTATTCTTCCTGATACCGTAATAATTTTTCCAACGAACAATTGCGGGATCTTTCCCAAGCGTGTGAGCTATTTGGGTAATAACGGACTCAATAACGGAAATGGCCTGGGGAACGCCAAAACCACGAAAAGCCGTATTGCTGGGCTTGTTTGTTCTGCAACCGTAAAGCAATGCATCCATATGAGGAATGTAATACGCCCCGTCCAAATGAAAAATGCAATGGTGTAAAACAGCAATGGAAACGTCATTACACCAGCCGCAATCGTAAGCCATGGATATCTCCAGAGCCAGGATATGTCCCTGATGATCAAAACCCACCTCCCAATTGACTTTGAAAGGATGTCGCTTTCCGGTTAGCCGGAAATCCTGATCTCTTTCCAGAATAAAAAGAACGGGTTTTTTTGTTTTACAGGCTAACAGTGCAGACCAGGCTACCGGCCAGGTAGCCTGAGCTTGTTTTCCTCCGAACCCCCCTCCTAAACACCCAACCTGAACTTCTACGTCCGAAGCCTTCAGACCCAGTAAAGAAGCTGCAAAACGTTGATTGTCAGTTGGATTTTGGGTTGAAGAACGTATAAGAAGTCCGCCTTGATGCAACGGTACTGCATAAGCAGCCTGTGTTTCAAAATAGTAATGTTCCTGCCCTCCCGCATCCAGTGATCCCTTTTTTCTGTAGGGGGCATTTTTCATGACACGTTCAGGATTTCCCCTTTTAAGCCGCAAAGGATCAAAAAGGAAGTCTTTTTTTTCCAGGGATTCTTCAACCGATAGCACAGGATCAAGTATTTCCCATTGCCATTCTATGAGAGATGACGCCTTTTTGGCGTTTTCCATCGTATCTGCGGCAATAATGCATACCACCTGTCCCAGGTAGCCGCAGGTTCCCCCTACCGGGAGAAGGCAAGGCTCGTCATCTATAACAGGCGCCATGGTATTAGGCCCCGGAATATCCTGAGCCGTAAGAACGGCCTCCACTCCGGGTGAAGTCCGGGCAAGGGAAACATCCAGATTTAACAAACGGGCTTTGGCATGGGGAGAAGAAACGGCAAATCCGTTCAGTGTTCCCCGGTAAAGTTCCATATCGGGAATGTACCTGGTTTTGCCGGATAAGTGGGCAGCTTCCCTATATTGAATAAAGTCCTGTTCAGGCATGGTTTCCGGTATATGTTTCATAAAGCAACAAAAGCATGTTTTTGGCAACATCCATACGGTATGCGGCACTTCCCCTTACATCGGACAAGGGTGTAAAATCATTGTCAAGAACGGAGCATGCCTTCAGGCAATTTTTTCTGGAAAAAACCTTTCCTTTTAAAAAACGTTCGGCATTCAATGCCCTTGCCGGAACGGCGGCCATACCTCCGTAAGCCAGGCGTATATCCCGGCAAATGTTGCCCTGTAAGTTTACACGTGAAGCAAAAGATACCGAGCTGATATCCATATTTCTGCGTCTGGACTGTTTGTGGGCAAAATAGAAGGATCCTTCTTCAGGAAGAGGAAATTCAACAGCAAGAAGCACTTCGTTGGGTTTAAGGGCAACCTGCCGGTATCCCGTTGTAAAACGGCGGGCTTCTATGCGGCGTGTTCCCCTTGGACCGGTTACTATACAGACAGCGTCATGCGCCAGACATAAAGGCATGGTATCTCCCACCGGAGATCCGTCGGCAATGTTTCCGCCAAGGGATGCCTGGTTTCGGACCTGGAGGGATGCAAACTCGTCCAGATAAGGTATCATGTAAGGAAAGTAAGCACCCAGTTCCTTTTTCATGATTTCAAAATTACAGGCGGCTCCCAGGGTGATGTGCGATTCCGTAATATGAACCTGCAATAATTCAGGTATACGGGAAATATCAATCACCGAATTTTTATAATCCATGCAAGAACCGGTAAATCCGGCTGCAAGCCTGGCTTCGGGCCACATTTTTCTTGCACGGTACAATTCAGGTAAAGATGAGGGTATAACATAAACCAGATCATCCTGTTTAAAAAGCAGCAATTTGTTTTCAGGATCCGGAAAAGATAAGGGAAGTTCATGTTTGCAGGAAGTTTCCTGACGTTTTTCCAGCGATAATGCAGCATCCATGATTGCCTGATATCCGGTGCAACGGCAGAGATTTCCGGATAAAGAACGCTG